>NZ_FUGE01000043.1 GCF_900162825.1 Psychrobacter piechaudii | reverse complement strand
GATTTAACATCACCAACCACAATTAAGCTGTTATCTTTAACAAGCTTGGTGGTGAATTTATGAATTAAGTCTAATCTTGTGTTTTTGATTTTGGCGTGGATTGCTTTAACACGTTTTTTATTGTTAGCACGCTGGGCTACTGCTAATTTATTCGCCCACTTTTGCGTTTGCTTAATAGTAAGTTTATCACCCATTGAGGTAGTAGCAGACTCTTTTAAGCCCAAATCAATTCCAACGCTGCCCTTACCACTTACTTGCTTAGGAAAGTCTTTAACGGTGATACACGCATACCAACGATTACGACTGTCTTGTACTATCTCAAGCGTGTTGATTTGATATAGGCTTAGGTTGTAGCTATCGAATACATCGATGATAAGCTTTTGACCTTTAGATAGCGATAGCTGTAGGGTTGATTTCAGTGCCTTCTTACCTGTCTGCCTTGTTTGCAAATACTTTATAGCAGATTTTTTAAAAGGTATCCATCCCAATGATTTACGCTTGGCATCAGGACGATTGGTACGCCAATTAAGCTTAGCTTTTTTAAACTGTTTACGTGATTTAGCGTGTGTTTCATTGATAGCCTGTAAAGTCTGACTGTGTATTCCTAAATACTCACCGCTTCCTTTGGTATACTGACTTAGATCATAAGCAATAAAAAACTTACCAGTTCGTTTTAGATGCTCAAAGCACAGCGCATTGACATAGTTCCACACGAAGTTTACTGAACCGCTTAGACGATTCAGCTCTTTTATGTGTTTGTCTTTAATGCGTAGCTTGAGTGTTTTCATATGCTTAGTATGGCAAGATTAGTTTTAGCTTACAACCCTTTAACGACTTCTTACGACAGTGTGTGTCGCCTTATATCCACCCCCTGAAGTGGGTGGTTTTACGGCGACTGGTGATAAATGTTGGGCCTTTTGCTATAACAGTATTTACTCGCTTTAAACTTACTCAATTAGAAGAGATTAGTCTTGTTGCTGCTGCTCAAGCTTCGCTTGTAGCTTCTGTTGTTTGCGAGTTTCAATAACTTCATTTACTTCAGCGCCAATGTGGGCTTCGCCACGCTCTTTGGCCAACTGAATTTGGCGCTGACGCTCCCGGAATCTAGCCCGCTGCTCTTCAGTGGCTTTATCGATACAGTGTGGGCAAGACTCGCCTTTTACATAGGCTGGATGTTGCTTATCTTCTTCGGTGATCGGCATACGACAAGCGTAGCATTGGTCATAATCACTTTTTTCAAGGCTGTGATTCACGGCCACGCGATTGTCAAAAACGAAGCAATCGCCTTCCCACATAGATTGCTCAGCAGGCACTTCTTCTAAGTACTTTAAAATACCGCCTTCTAAATGATAGACTTCATCAAAGCCTTGCTCACGCAAATATGCGGTAGATTTCTCACAGCGAATACCCCCAGTACAGAACATTGCCACTTTTTTATGTTTAGTGGGGTCAAGCTCATTTTTTACGTATTCTGGAAACTCACGGAAGGTTTCTGTTTTTGGGTTTACCGCATTTTTGAAGGTACCGATTTGAACTTCATAATCATTGCGGGTATCGATTAATAACACCTCTGGATCGCTAATTAAGTCATTCCACTCGCTAGGCTTCACGTAACGGCCAACGGATTGTAAAGGGTCAATACCTTCTACACCCATGGTAACGATTTCTTTTTTTAGCTTAACTTTGGTACGGAAAAAAGGCTGGGTATCGGTAAAAGACTCTTTGTATTCTAGCTGGCCAATGGCCGGTATCTTTTGAATATAGTCTAGTACGGCATCAATCCCTTCACGGCTACCAGATATGGTGCCATTAATACCTTCAGAGGCCAGTAATAGTGTCCCACGGACCTCTTGATCTAACATCAACTGGCGCAATGGCTCACGGTAATCTTCATAATCATTAAAGCGGGTAAATTTATAAAGGGCAGTTACAACGATATCCTGTTGCTGTGAAGTAGCTTCTGCACTTATTGGATTTTGAGTTGTCATGTTTTCTCCTGCTGGCTAGGTCGCAAACCTAGTGCTGATGAGGTCAAAGCAATACATAAAATAGTAGATAATTTTATGAATACTTTGACGGGTTAAATTAGCAAAGACAGTCAAACACTGTGCTTTGCTGCTTAATAAACTGCAAAAATAAAAGCGCTATCTTTCATAGCGCTTTTGGGTAGGGTAATCTTATTGGTGGTGACATACTGTATAAATAGCAAGGGTAGCTTGCAGTTAACTAGACCCTAACTAGAGCCGATGTGAGGAGCTTTACTCTGCTTTAGCAGCTTCCTTCTTCTCAGCAGCTTTCTGCTCTACTTTCTCGGGCTTCCTAGCTGGTTCTGGCTTCTTCTCTACCGGTTTTTCTGATTTTGATTCAGTAGAAGGTGAGGGCTCAACAGGCTCTGGTGGCTTTCTTTCAGTCAAAGCGGCTCTAGGCGGCGTCATGCCTGCATTGCCGGTTACTTTTTGGTTGGTAATTTGACTGCTGTAGTCTTTTTCGCCTTGTTTATCATCATCTGATAAGTTAACCACTTCTTGCTTCTTAATTTCAGATTTTGCTACGTTGTTAACGCTGACCCATTGATAAGGGACAGATTTTAGGGCGCTGCGCATATATTCTACCCAAATAGGCAAGGCAGCCACACCGCCATATTCCCCTCTACCTAAGGTTGAAGGCTGATCAAAACCTAACCAAACTACCGATACTTGAGTAGGATGGAATCCTGCGAACCAGGCATCCTTCATCTCGTTGGTTGTCCCTGTTTTACCGCCAATATCAGAGCGACCTAAGGCTTTGGCTCGGGTTGCTGTTCCGCTTTGAATGACGGCACGAAGCATGCCTGCCATCTCATAAGCCACAGCGGGCTTTAAGATACGAGGCGCTTGGTCTGCCGCTTGATAAGTCAATGGTACAGGCTTCAAGCGATCTGATTCAGGACCTGCATCGTAGCGTATGGATTCAATAGCAGTCTGTAGCGATTTTTTAGGATCCGGCTTGGCTTCTTCTGAGTCAGAATCTTGGGCAACCACCTCAGGATCTTCTGACTCCGATGTTTCACTGGCTGTGATTAGCTCTGGATCTTCTTGCAAGGCCTTAACAGCTTTTTCGCGCTGCTCAGCATTGGCCTCAGCTTGTTTCTCAAAATCTTCAAGCTGTTTTTCATTTAGCTCTTTCAGCTCATTGTTGTAGCACAGGGCACAGGCACGTTGAGGATTGGCTAAATATAGTAGGTTATTTTCATAATCGTAAACTTGGTCAATAAAGTAAGGCTGTACGCGATGGCCACCGTTAGCAAAAGCGGCGTAAGCGGTCGCCATTTGCAAAGGGGTGGCTTGTCCAGCGCCCAATGCCAAAGATAGGGTAGTAGGCAGCTTATCCTTATCAAGACCAAACTGATCTAATAACTGACGCGCTTCTTCAGTACCTACCGCTTGCAGTAAACGAATAGAAACTAAGTTACGCGATAAAATAAGTCCCCGTCTTATGGTCATGTCGCCATAGAAGCGACCGTCAGAGTTTTTAGGGCTCCAATCGCCAATACGTAAGGGACCATCTGAAATCATGCTGTCAGGACGATAGCCTTTTTCCAGTGCTGCAGCATAGTTGAGTGGCTTAATGGTTGAGCCAGGCTGACGCCAGCCTTGTGTGGCTCGGTTAAATTTACTGTGCTGATAGTCAAATCCACCCACTAGAGCTTCGATGGCTCCGGTTTCGGGATCTAAGGCTACCAAGCTTCCTTGCACATCAGGAACCTGAGTTAAGCGCCAAGATGTGTTATTTTCATTGGCTATTAAACGCACGATATCATCTTTTTTGACGATATCTGAGGCGCTATTGGGATATCTTCTAATACGGTTGGCATCTAAATACTCTTTGGCCCAGCTCATGCCTGACCAAGGAATGGTAACCACTTCACCGTTTTGTAACTCAGCTTTAAAGCTACGACCACTAACCTCAGTAACTTTGGCTGGAACCATGTTGGAATAAGTTTTGAAATTAGCCAAAGGCTCACCATTGGCCTCAGCACCTCTCCAACCGTGGCGACGATCATAGCCGATTAAACCTTTTTTGATGGCTGTATCTGCTGCTCTTTGGTCTACACTATCTACGGTCAGCTTAACGCGCCAACCGGCGTTGACCACTTCTTCTCCATAGCGATCTACCAAAGTACGGCGGGTCATTTCAGCCAAATAAGGCATATTCACATCGAGTTTTTCTTTATATAGATGGACGCCAAGTGGCTGCTGAACCGCTTTGTCATGCTCCGCTTTAGTAATATGACCCAAATCTAACATACGCCCTAAAATCCAATTACGACGCTCTAGCGCGACATCAGGATTAGAGACTGGGTTGTTTTGTGAAGGAGCTTTAGGCAGACCAGCCAGTGTGGCCATTTCAGCGATGGTTAGGTTTTCTAAGGACTTACTAAAATATTTCTTGGCAGCGGCCCGGATACCATAAGCGCCTTCCCCCATATAAATCTTATTGACATATAAGGTTAGGATTTCTTGCTTGGTTAATTCTTCTTCAATGTTACGGGCCAAATATAGTTCAGTTAGCTTACGGCTAAAAGTGCGCTCAGGGCTTAAGAAATAGTTCTTTGCCACTTGCATGGTAATGGTTGAGCCACCGGTTTGCCCTTCATCCTCAGTAATGATTTCGGTCACCGCCCGACCCAGACCTTTAATACTAATACCGGTGTGCTCATAGAATGAGGAGTCTTCAGCCGCTAAAAAAGCATTAATAAAATCTTGGGGAATCTCATCGTAGGTCACTGGCAATGACATGCGATTGCCGTATTGACCAATTAACTTGTCGTCTTTGCTATAAATTTGCAAAGGCATTTCCAGATTTGAGGTCTTGATATCTGAAATATCGGGTAGGTTTGGCGAGATATACATGGCCATCCCATAAAATCCAATAGGCAGTGCCAATACCAAAATGAGAGCCAAGGCAAGGATGGCCAACAATATGGAAACAATATAATGGATAAGACGAGAGTTAGCAGACGATTGAGACATAGTGACTCTATTAATTAGAAACGGAAATATTAGGCACAGTAGAAATTACAGTCTCTGCCTTAAAAATCAATCAAAACAGTAACCTAGGTTGACTGCTATAACGGATTAACTTCAAGAGGGGTCAGGATAGTGATTTCTTTCTATGCATAAAAAGCACATATAACACGCATATAACTACAATTATAAAGCAAATTATAAAGTAATTGAGCGTTATCTTATAGTTCTAACCACAAAACAAAGTGATGCGCTAAGTTTTAAGTGATAAAAAGTTCTATTTTATAATAAAACACAGAGGAGGGTATAGAAAAACTAGAGTCATCATAGTTTAGCGTAAATTTAAAGTTATCACCTCAACTATTGGGAAGAGTTAAAAATAATTTATTATGCATATCTTAATACAATAGTTAATTTAAATTAATTATTTTGTTGACAAAGGGTGGCTAAATAAATAGGGTGGTAAATCAAATTAGAGAGAATTAATTTATTGAAACCAACGCTAGCCGCTAACAACTAAGCTTGTTATTAGCGTACAAAATCAAGGATGTGTCTCTTGCGGCTATCTTTTGCCCAATCAAAATCATTACTAGCAATAGCAGTTAATGCCAGTACTTTAAGCGTTGTAGAATTAAGTTTCAAAAAGCAGCCGTACCATTTATTAGCTTATGGCGTGGTGGCACTAGAAGAGGGAGAGGTTGTAGACAACCAGATTATAGACACCGAGCATATGGGTCAACGTATTGCCACTCTTGTTGCTCGTAGTTTGTGTCAAACCAAGCAAGCAGCAATGGCTCTAGCAACAGATCTGGCTATCACTCGCTACATCAACTTGCCTAACGATTTTGATGAGCAAGACATTGAGGCTCAAATACGAGTAGATGCCGACCAGTATATTCCTTATCCCTTGAATGAGGTCAGTTTAGACTTTGAGGTATTAGGGGCAGCCAAGGACGAGGTGGGCTGTAATGAGGTTTTGTTAATAGTGGCGCGCACAGAATACGTCGAGCAGTATAGTGATGCTTTGGTATTTGCTGGACTAAAACAAAAGATAGTAGAGGTTGAGGCACAGGCTATCGAGCGTGCTTTGCAACTTGTGGTTAGCGCTAATATCAATTATCTGGGTACGACAGCATTGGTCGATATAGGTCAAAGTCGAACCACGGTTTATATTGCTCAGCAAGGGCAATTTATTTATCAGTTGCAACAGTTGTTTGGTGACAGTAATTTGACCAGTGCCATTGCTACACACTATGGCCTAGTCACTGAAGAGGCTGAGCAGGCCAAATTAGACCCAAAGTCGCTTATTGATTATGACCAACTTCTCTTTCAGCCCTTTATTGACACTTTAATGACCCACTTAACTGTGGCTTTTGAGCAATATGCCACAACTGAGATAAGTGGTGAGATTGAACAGGTCATATTATGTGGCAGGGGGAGTGTACTGCCTCAGTTGGACTGTAAGCTACAACATCAACTGTCTTTGCCGGTTACCTTGGCAAACCCTTTTAAGGCTATGAATATATCAGCCGCTATTGATACTGAGCAGCTTTTAAAAGATGCTCCTCAGCTAATGACCGCCTGCGGCTTAGGCATGCGCTGCCAAAGGGTTGGCTACTGATGCCTAAGCTTAACTTGTTGCCGTGGCGGGAGCAGCATCGGCAGCAAAAAAATAAGCAATTCATAATAGCTTTGGTTTTAAGTTTAGCTATTACCTCATTGATGGCGGCGGCTGTTTGGGGCTATTTACAGCAAACAAACCATAGCCTTATTTTGGCCAATAAAGTATTGATTGATAAAAACGCACAATTACAGATTGCCATAGATAAGGATCAGTCAGAGAAGCAACGCCAACAAAAGATTGTCGCACAGTCTATAGAAGTAGAGCGCCTGGCCCATCATCGCAATAGTTTGGTGCAGCTGTGGTCAGAGCTGACTTCAATTATTCCAACCACGATGTCTCTGACTGGTATTGAGAGTCAACAAGGCTCAATGGTGTTTCGCGGGAAGAGTAAGGAGTCTAGTGCAGTCTCAAAGTTTGTGGCTTACTTACAGCAAAATCCAGCCATACAGCAAGCACAAGTTAAACATATAAAAAAACCAGAATCAGTGACACAAGCTGCGCCTTATCACGGTAACCACAATCAGAGCACTGTGGATCAGCAGATTGGTACATCTCTTATAGGGTCAAGGGCTGATAGCCACCATTTCGACTTTGAAGTGGTGGCTATTTTGTTTGAGAAGGAAGCTAAGCATAATGATTCTGCACCAAGCCCCTCTAGTAACGAAGCAGCTAGCAAAGAGGCTAGATTATGAGCGCTCCACAGAGGCCTCAGCAACCACCTTTGATTAAGGTAAAGCGCTTGGATTTACAGCATTGGTATTATGAGCTGCAAAGTTTAGATAGCCAAAATTATGGCAGTTGGCCTTTTGCAGTAAAGGGTGTTTTAGTAGTAATGGCGGTGCTGCTGGCTGGTTTAGCCTGCTATTTATTACCTATTAGCAATCAATTGCAGCAGATTGAAGCAGAAGAAAATAAGCAGCAAGTATTAACGGGGACGTACCAAAGTAGCCAAGCCCAGGCCAATCAGTTAAGCACTGCGATTGAACAGGGTCAGGATACCCAGCAACAGCTTGACACGCTATCCTCTCTAATGCCCAGTATAGAAGGTCTGTCTTTGACACAGCAATTAAATGAGTTAGCACTTAGTAGCGGAGTACTCATTGAAGATTTACAGCTTGAGGCAGAACAGGAACTAGACTTTTATCACGAACAGCCGCTGACTCTGATAGTTTCGGGTAATTATCATCAAATAGGCGAATTTCTAGGCCGTCTATTTGCTTTACCACGGTTGGTTACCTGGCATGATTTTTCAGTAAAAGCTTTAGCAGCCAATAGTTTGCAACAAGCGAAATCTCCAAGTTTGGCCCTGACTCTGCAAATCAAAGCTTATCGTTTAAAACCTGCCACCTTTAGTAAAACACAAAAAGAAAAGGTCGCATCTGCTTTTTATATTCCCGAAGAACCAAAGGCAGACACTACTGAGACAAAAGCCAACCTCTATCAGCCCAACGCCCAGCGCAGTCCCTTTAGCTTACCTAATTTTATAACTCCGCAATCACCTCCAGCCGCTAAGCCGGACAGTAACCGTAGTGAGTCTCTGCCCACACAGCCCGATAAACAGTGGCACCATCCACTGAGTAGCTTCCAATATCGAGGTAGGATAACTGGAATAGGAGGGAGTTATGGCTTAATTGAAGATGCTGATGGGATAGTAAGGCGGGTCCAAGTAGGCCAGACATTGGGACAAGATAATATCAAGGTCGTAGAAATAACCCCCACTCAGATTAATTTCACTGAGCGGCTTGAAGACCTTAGAGCAGGGAGCTCCGAAAACAGGTTGGCTTTAATAGCCCCTACATCACCCCTTAGGAATGGCCAATGATATCTAATGTCTCGACTTTGAAGCGGCTCTGGTCAGTAGTGATAATGTCTGCCACAAACTACTCTAGGCTAGTAATCTATAATAGGAGAGCAACTTATAATATTGTTGTCAGTACGTTGTTATCGATGCTGATAGCCTTAAGCAATCTAGCTCATGCTAATCTCCACTATTCAGAAGGGTTAAGTGATATATCCGCTGTAACTTCAGATATGAGCACTAATGAGAATAAAGGGAAGCCTAAAAGCTATTTAAGCCGTGAGGCTATTCATTATCAACCTTTAGGCGATAAAGCTGAAAGAGTAGAGATTGTGTTGAAGACAGCCGATCAAATGGTGGCTATTGAGCGGCAAGGTAATAACATTATTTTGAAGCTGCCAAAGACTCAAGTCGAGCCAGGGTTAATCTACCAGCAGAACTCCTCGGAGCGTTTGCTTCGATCCATTTATAGTAAAAATAAGGGCAAATATGGTGGGTTAACTATTGAGTTAGGCCAAGACTTCGAATACCAAAGCTATCAGGTGGGAAATAAAATAACAATAAACTTGCAACCTGCTAAAAGCTTAACCCCACTTAATGCCCCTATTAATCCATATAGTGGTGCCCCTATTTCTATCGACTTTCAAAATGTTGAAGTACGCAGTGTGCTTCATTTGCTTGCACAATTTATGGATACCAATATTGTCGCTAGTGAAGCAGTCACTGGCACCCTGATGCTGAACTTAATTAATGTTCCAGTAGATCAAGCCTTAGATATCATCTTAACCAGTAAACATCTTGGCAAGCAGGTAAATGGTAATGTTATCTTAGTTTCTCCCTTAGCAGAATTGGCCAAGCAGCAAGCCACTTTAGTACAAGCACAGCAACAAAAAGTGGCATTAATGCCCTTACGTAATGAATATATCCGGCTTAATTATGCTAAGGCCAGTGAAGTTTATGCTCTAATCGAAAAGACCAGTGGTAATGCGGTTATCAACAATAAGCGTATGAATAGTAGGGGTAGTGAAGACAGTCAGCAACCTGAGCTGATTGCTAATAAACTGACCACTAATTTACTCTCGAATCGCGGAGCGATGGCGGTGGATATCCGCACCAATACTTTAATCATAAAAGACACGGCGACCAACATTGATAATATTAGGGCATTAATTGCGAAGATTGATATTCCAGTGCAACAAGTTATGATTGAGGTCAGAATTGTCAGTGCCACAGATAGCTTTAGTAAAGAGCTGGGAGTTAAGTGGGGGATGTTATCAAATGGGGTGGCTAATAATGACACTCTGTTGGTGGGTGGCAGCGATCAAACCCTAGCTGACCTAAAGAAATTTAGCTTACGCAATACCACCTTTAAAGGAAGACCAGTCAGTAATCCCGATTATGGTGTCAGTAGACCTGATAACCTTAATGTCGATTTGGGAATTGCCAATCCTGCCGGCAGTATTGCGTTTGGCATATTGAGTATGTCGGATTTGATGATTGATTTAGAGTTATCCGCGATGCAGGCAGAAGGCCGTGGTGAAGTCATTTCAACCCCTAAAATACTGACTCTGGATAAACAAACCGCTCGGGTCTCTTCAGGAACAAAAATTCCGTATCAAAGTGAATCTGAAGGAGGGGGAACCACTACCCAATTTGAGGAGGCCTTACTAAGCTTAGAGGTTACTCCCAATATTACGCCAGAAGGAAGGATATCACTACAACTGAATATCGAAAATGGTCGCCCAAACCCAGTAGGGAATGGAGTTATTCTTATTGATACCGATAGACTGAGTACTCAGGTGAATGTAGCTGATGGAGAAACCATGGTTTTGGGAGGTATCTATCGCAATCAGGTTTTTAATAATGTTGAAAAGGTGCCGTTTTTTGGCGATTTACCTTATCTAGGACGATTATTTAAAAAGGACATGCGCCGCAATGATAAGCAGGAGCTGCTAATTTTTGTTACCCCAACATTGATTGTAGATAAAGCTTTGACTTATTAACCGATACGGCAAAACAAGTGGCAATCTCTAGGCGCAGGTTTAGATAGCTCTAGCGCAATAGTGAAAGACCGCTAGTTATGTCAAAACTGGGTTGCTATTATTGTATTCATTGGTGATTCATTATAATTAGCCCCTAGTTTTTAAAAATAGCTTTAATAAGCCAGTTAATCAGAAGTTTAAAGAATTATTTTTATTAAGCTACTGTTTTTAGTTTGATGGGATTAGTCACCTAAGCAGGACTAACGACAAAAATGCCTGTATAATCTGTGTATTTATGTGAGAGATAATAATGCAATCGACACTGCCGTCATTATTTATTGTGGGCCCTATGGGAGCGGGGAAGACCACGATTGGAAAGTTGTTAGCAAAGCATTTAGGACGCACTTTCATAGACAGTGATTATTATATTTGCGAACAAACAGGTGCGGATATTCCTTGGATTTTTGAAAAGGAAGGTGAGGCCGGGTTTAGAGAGCGTGAAATACGAGCTATTGCTGAGCTGACTGAGTTGCCCAATATTGTATTGGCAACGGGTGGTGGGGTCGTAACTCAGCCACAAAATCGTGAAAACTTGAAAAAGCAAGGCATCACCATTTACCTAAGAGCCAATGTCGATGTGCAATTAAAAAGAACTTCTAAAGATAAGTCGCGCCCATTATTAAACAATCCTAATCCTCGAGCGGTATTGCAATCTTTGTTTGAAGTCCGTGATCCTCTATATCTTGAAGTTGCTGATGTTGTGGTAGAAACTGGGGAGGGTTATCCCAGATATATGCTAAAGAAAATCATGGAAGCTTTAAAAGAGAAATATCCTGAGCATTTTGTGTAATAAAACAACGCTAGCAGGTCGTTGCTGCGCATGAGACACCCCCTTTAACCCTTGTAATCGCCAACAGTGGCCAGTAGTAGCTAACAGTAATAGGGAAGACAGATGAAAGCTAATTTAACCGTACATACCCAAAGTCATGATTATCCGATCGTTATTACCAGTCAGTGTGATTTGGCCAAAGAGGTAGCTCCTTATATTAAGGGCAAGCAGGTAATGGTAGTCACCAATACCACGGTAGAAAAGCTGTATCTGCAAGCTTTGGTCGAAGGACTGCAAGCCGACTTTGAAGTATTAACTGTGGTGTTGCCCGATGGTGAACAATATAAGACCCAGCAATATATCGATCAGATTTATGATGCTTTAATGGACAATCATTGTAGCCGTGATGTCACTTTGATCGCTCTTGGTGGAGGAGTTGTAGGCGATATGACTGGTTTCGCTGCCGCCTCCTTTATGCGTGGGGTAAATTTCATTCAAATCCCAACCACCTTGTTATCACAAGTAGACTCTAGTGTGGGTGGTAAAACAGGCATCAACCACCCCAAAGGTAAAAATATGATTGGGGCCTTTTGGCAGCCACAAATGGTCTTAGCTGATATGCATACCTTAACCACTCTACCACAGCGTGAGTTGTCAGCGGGTATGGCAGAGGTTATCAAATATGCGTTGATCATGGATGCTGACTTTTTAACTTGGCTGGAAGACAATATGTCGGCGCTCATGTCTTTGGATAAAGTTGTGTTGGCTGAAGCAGTCGCTAGGTGCTGTCAATACAAAGCAGATATTGTCGCTCAAGATGAGCGTGAGTCAGGCAAAAGAGCCTTATTAAACTTTGGCCATACCTTTGGCCATGTGATTGAAACCCATGAAGGGTATGGCAAGTGGTTACATGGTGAGGCCGTGGCAGCTGGCATGGTACAAGCGGCGCAACTGTCACAGAAAATGGGCTGGATTAGCGAGGCTGATGTTCAACGTATTAGTAAGGTTCTGCAAGCAGCTCAATTGCCAATTAAGCCACCAGCCATTGATACCCAAATCGCTTTGGATTTAATGCAGCACGATAAGAAAGTTAAGTCAGGACAAATTCGATTGATTTTGTTAAAATCAGTGGGTGAGGCGGTAGTTACGGCTGACTTTGATCAGTCACTGCTTGAGGCAGTCCTTACTGAGACATTATAATAGCTTTCTATCCAGCAGTTTGATTACCTATTTTTAATAACCCTTTTTAGTAACCCTCTTTTTAATAATTTTCTATTTACTGGATTTGCTCTATGGCAATCACTCAAGGCTCTTCTACCAATCATCTTGATAAGTCGCCAAAGAATAAAGGGCGCTTGGTGGCCAGTGCTTGGCTTATCATGGCTTTATTAACAGGTGCAGCAGCTCTGGCTTTGTGGATGTTTAGTTCGGCGCCTATTTTTGAGCAAGAAACAGAAGCTGAAAAAGAGGCCCCCGCTGAAGTGTTGGCTTCCAATATTGATCAGGTGAAGCATATTGACCAACTTAATGAGTTAAGTGGCGATGTTAAGCCCATCTCATTTGATGCCTTGGTTAGAGATTTGCGTGATTATCCTGAGGAGTTCAAAGACTCTAAATATCTTAAGAAAAATAAGGGTAAATGGACGGTTCAGGTTATGGATGTGTCCGAGCATGAGATTATTACTGATTATCTAGATTCACGGGATGACCGACAGAAATTTGCCTATTTCCGTTATCGTGATTCTAATAATCAGCCCCGTTATTTGTTGATGTATGATGTCATGGGTAATAAGCAGCAAGCGACAAATGCTGCAGATAGCGTGGATTTCGGCTTGCCTGCCAATGTTAAAGTCATTCCTGAAGAGATTTCAGATTATTTAGATGTCATTGAGAACTATGAATTGACAGGTCCGGTGAAAGACTTATCTAGAAATAGAACCCGACAAGTAAAATTACAGCCCACTAAGCGTGAGTTGGCACCTCGTCGCCGTGCTAGCGACACACAGCCTACTCAACAAAGTAATACGCGCTCTGAGAATCAAGGTAACAGTAGCTCCTCTCAATCAAACCAGTCACAAGCTACTAATACTGCCATTAGAGACTCAAGCGATACTAGTGAGACGCTATCTGTTCAAGAAGAGCGCACAGTGGTTACACCAAGCTCGGGCTCTGAAAATCCTGCCCCCGCTCAGCCAAAAGAGCCTACCAAACCGAAAGCAGAAGCCAGTAAGCCACAGCCTCCCGCTGAGCCGACTAAGCCGCAAGAGAAAAAGCCAGCAGAAGCTAATAAGAACAATCAAAAACCTGCCAATAGTGGGGAAGGTGATAGCATTAAACAGCTTATTGAACAAAAATCTGAATAATTATTTGACCGCTGATTATTGGGATATAGAAAAAAGACACTTTAATAAAAGTGTCTTTTTTTATGCCTGTCATTAGCACTAAGCAAGTAGTGGTTTTAGAGGAGCTTGATTGAGTTGTTATCTTTTCTCACCCTTTAATAATAAGGCATGAAAACTATTTTTGACTATGATGCGGGTAGTAAAATTATACAATCTAAGTCGGTAGAATAGTTTTTCTAAATACTAAAAATTCAAAAACCTATTAGTTGATAAGGGTTTGTGTAAAAATAAAATGTCACGAAAAAATGAAAACAGTTGTTAAATTTCACTGGATTTTATAACCATGTTTCTCTAATATGGTTTATATGACGTTTGGTAATGCAATCGAACAGGTTCTGTTTGCTGCCGGCTAACATGAATATTTGTCGCTATTTTATTGCATTAATCCAGTCATTATTCAGTCATTATTTACGACGCTTTATTAGATGATGAATAGGTACCTTGTAAGGTCGATAAAGTGTTAAATATTATCCCAGCTTTGTCGGCATTATTAGGTAGGGTATTAATGTTTAAACAATATATTGTTGTTAAACACTGAGCTCACAAAGCGTCACAGTCATTAATATATAAAGTGAGATGTCTATTCGAACTCTCTATTTTTTTGGCTCACTTCCTAACACAGCTGTTCTATCTATCCCTATAGCTGTGCCTATCTCGAACATTCATAGGTGATGAGAATTATTTATCACCTGATTAAAGGACATGCCATGACACAGAATTTTATAGCCCATTGTGCCGCCCAAAATAATTACCCCGATAGCCAACCTCCTCAATCCCATTCAGAACCTTCCCCTCAAGACCATCCTACTTATTTAGCCTCTCCTGAAGATTTCAAAGACAACTGTGGCTTTGGCCTAGTTGCTCACATCGAAGGCAAACCTAGCCATCATTTAGTAAAAACAGCAATCCATAGTTTAAGTTGCATGACTCACCGCGGCGGCGTTGCTGCTGATGGTAAGACCGGAGATGGCTGTGGTTTATTACTCGCTAAGCCGGTTGATTTTTTTCACACGGTGGCTTCAGAGATTGGGCTTGAGCTCAATGAAAACTTCGCTGTGGGTATGGTGTTCTTAAATCTTGATGAGACGCTTGCAGCGCACAGCCAGCAGGTGCTTGATAAAGAAGTGGCGGCTCAAGGCTTAATAGTAGCCGGTTGGCGCGATGTGCCCGTAGATTTATCGATAGTGGGTGAAATCGCTCGTGAGACTCTGCCTCAGTTCAAACAAATTTTCGTTAACGCTCCAAGCGACTTAAGTGCCGAAGACTTCAATCGTAAGTTGTATGTTGCGCGCAAAAAAGCAGAGCTAGCACTGACCGAAGATGAGCTGTTTTATGTGACTTCCCTCAATTGTGATACGGTCATTTATAAAGGCCTGGTGATGCCATCAGACTTGCCAGCTTTCTATAGTGATTTGCAAGACAGCCGTCTACACTCACACATTGTGGTGTTCCATCAGCGCTTCTCAACCAACACTCTACCACGCTGGCCATTGGCTCAGCCGTTCCGTTATTTGGCACACAACGGTGAACTAAACACCATTACAGCCAACCGTAACTGGTCTGTGGCGCGTACCCCAAAACTTGAAACACCGAAATTACCAGAAATCACCCAGCTGCATCCACTAGTGAACCGTACTGGCTCGGACTCTTCAAGCTTAGACAACATGCTTGAAGTGCTTATCTCAGGGGGCATGACTTTATTCCACGCCATGTCAATTCTAGTGCCACCAGCTTGGCAAAACGTAGACAGCATGGATATGGACTTGCGTGCTTTTTATGAGTTTTACTCACAGCACATGGAGCCTTGGGATGGTCCAGCCGGTTTGGTTATTCAAGATGGTCGTTATGCGGTATGTATGCTAGATCGCAACGGCCTACGTCCGTCACGTTGGGTCACCACCAAAAATGGTTATATTACCGTCGCTTCAGAGATCGGCGTATGGGATTATGATCCTGATGATGTGATCGCCAAAGGCCGTGTTGGACCGGGTCAAATGTTGGTTATTGATACTTTAAATGGAGAGGTGCTAGATGATCAGGTGATTAGTAATCGCTTGAAAAAAGCACATCCTTATCGCAAATGGCTACGGGAAGAAGCCACTCGTATTCGTGAAAATGAGCAAATTGAAGAAAAATTGCTTGAGCAAGGCGTGCGTGGTGAACCCCTTAAAGCGCTACAAAAGATGTTTAACATCACCAACGAAGAGCGTACTGAAATTATTCGTCCTAATGCCGAAAATGGTCAAGAGCCTGTGGGTTCAATGGGCGATGATACCCCTATGGCAGTGCTGTCGAAGCAAGTACGTAATGTGGCCGACTTTTTCCGTCAGCAATTCGCTCAAGTGACCAACCCCCCGATTGACCCTTTACGAGAGTCCATCGTTATGTCCCTACAGACCTGCTTAGGCGCCGAGACCAATATCTTTAACCCAACCCCACGTGATGCTCACCGTATTATCTTGTCGTCACCAGTATTGTCACCTAGCAAGATGCAGCAGATCGAAGCTCTAGAGGATCCTGATTTCGTAAGCCAGCGCATCGATATCAATTACGATGAATCGTTAAGCTTAGATGTGGCTATTAAGCAGATTTGTGAGCAAGTAGAGCAAGCCATTTTAGATAATAAAACGCTTATTATCTTATCGGATAAAGGTATTGAAAAAGGCAAGTTACCCGCCAACGCTATTTTAGTGACCGGGGCAGTACATCATTATCTAATTGAAAAAGGTCTGCGTACCGATGCTAACTTAATTATTGAAACGGGTATTGCTCGTGATTCCCATCAAGTAGCGGTATTGATTGGCTTTGGTGCGACCTGTGTTTATCCTTATTTGGCTTATGATGTTATTTCAGACTTGGTGTCTTCAGGCGAGTTATTAGGCGATCCGTTACAAGCCCGAGCCAATTTCCGCAAAGGTTTAGACAAAGGTTTGCTAAAAATCTTATCAAAAATGGGCATTTCAACCATAGTCTCTTACCGCGGCGCTCAGTTGTTTGAAGCCGTTGGTCTATCTGATGAGATTGTGGAGCTGTGCTTCAAAGGGGTGCAAAGCCGAATTAAGGGCGCAACTTTTGAGGACTTAGCTTTAGACCAAGCGCTATTAGCTAAGAATGCCTTTAGTCGCCGTACGCCCCTAGATCAAGGGGGTATGCTCAAGTTTGTGTTTAACAAAGAGTATCATGCGTTTAACCCTGACGTGATTAACACCTTGCATAAGGCGGTTCGTACTGGTGATTACGAGAACTATCGTGAGTATGCCAACCTAGTTAATACGCGTCCTGTGGCCACGTTACGTGATTTGTTGCAGTTAAAATCGGGAAATAGTATCTCAGTAGATGAGGTAGAGGATATTGAACATATCCTACCTAGATTTGACTCTGCGGGGATGTCTTTAGGGGCTTTATCGCCTGAGGCTCATGAAGCGATTGCAATGGCAATGAATACCATTGGTGGCCGTTCAAACTCTGGTGAGGGCGGTGAAGATCCTGTGCGTTACGGCACAATGCGTAACTCAAAAATCAAACAGATTGCCTCAGGTCGATTTGGGGTCACACCTGCCTACTTACGCTCAGCCCAGGTCTTACAGATTAAAGTGGCGCAGGGGGCAAAACCGGGTGAAGGAGGGCAGTTGCCTGGCGGTAAAGTGAACTCACTAATTGCTCGCTTACGTTACTCGGTACCTGGGGTGACCTTAATCTCACCTCCACCACATCATGACATTTATTCGATTGAAGATTTGGCGCAGCTGATTTTTGATTTAAAGCAAGTTAATCCCGATGCGTTAGTATCAGTGAAGTTAGTGTCACGTCCTGGCGTGGGCACCATTGCGACTGGGGTTGCCAAGGCGTATGCCGACTTAATTACCATTTCTGGCTATGATGGCGGTACTGCAGCCTCGCCACTGTCTTCTATTCACCATGCCGGATCGCCTTGGGAATTAGGTTTAGCAGAAGCCCATCAGTCGCTACGGGTAAATGGGTTGCGTGACAAAGTGCGCATGCAAACTGATGGCGGCCTAAAAACCGGTCTAGATGTGGTCAAAGCCGCTATTTTAGGCGCGGAAAGCTTTGGCTTTGGCACCACGCCTATGATTGCTGTGGGCTGTAAATACCTACGTATTTGTCACCTAAATAACTGTCCAACTGGGGTAGCCACGCAGCAAGCACGTCTGCGTGATGATCACTTTATCGGTGAAGCAGAGATGCTAATTAACTTCTTTAAGTTTGTGGCAACTGAAACCCGTGAATGGCTTGCTTTCTTAGGAGTACGTTCTATGGAAGAGTTAGTAGGTCGTACTGACTTATTACAAGTGCTTGAAGGCACTACCCAAAAGCAGCGTAATCTAGATTTATCGCCCTTATTGCACAGTCATCCTGCGGCAGAAGGCAAGCCACAAACTTGCCAAGTAGAGCGTAACGAGCCGTTTGATAAAGGGCTATTGGCCGAAAAAATGATCGAGGACATGATTGTTCCTATTCGCCAAGGTCAAGGCGGCACCTTTAGCTATCAAGTGGGCAACTGCGACCGTTCTATTGGCGCCCGTATCTCAGGTGAGATCGCTCAGGTCTGGGGTAACTTAGGCATGTCAGACAGTCCTATTAAGCTGCATTTGGCAGGGACAGCGGGTCAAAGCTTGGGCGTATGGAATGCCGGCGGCCTAAATATCGAGCTTGAAGGCGATGCCAACGACTATGTGGGTAAAGGTATGGCGGGTGGCGAGATTGTGATTTATCCGCCAAAAGGCTCAACTTTTGCTTCGCAAAATACCGCCATTATCGGTAACACTTGTCTGTATGGAGCTACGGGAGGCAAGTTATACGCCTCAGGCACTGCAGGCGAGCGTTTTGCGGTTCGTAACTCAGGCGCTCATGCGGTTGTAGAAGGGGTGGGTGACCACTGCTGTGAGTATATGACTGGCGGCGTAGTGACGGTACTGGGCAAGACGGGATTAAACTTTGGCGCAGGTATGACCGGTGGTTTTGCTTTCGTTCTAGACTTGGACAACACTTTCTTTGATCGTTGTAACCACGAGCTTATCGACTTGCATCGCATCTCAAGCGAGCAAACTGAAGAGCACCGCATTTATCTAAAACAGATCATTGAAACCCATGTGGAAAAAACAGGCAGTGCTTGGGGTCGTCAAATCCTAGCTGACTTCGAACACTATGTGCGTAAAGTCTTCTTGGTGAAGCCTAAAGCGGCCAATATGGCGTCATTGCTCCATAGCACTACAGCTGATCCACAATAAATCTGTGCCAAGTCGTACGCTGTGGTCTCGGTAATTTGAGATCACAGCCATTTAACCGGTAATTGTTTAACTTTTACCCAGTATATTTTGTCCAAATGAAGGTAATTACCCCCTTCGTGCGGCAGGTTTTGCGTTTAGTAGACAATTAAGAGCAGCCTTTATTTTGGCCCTAATTGTCCTAAACGTGATACCAACTTAAGGAGACAAAACCCTAATGAAGCGTATTAATAATAACTTTCAGTTTTTAGATGTGCCTCGTCGTGAACCTGAGAAAAAAGACATCGTTACCCGTTCAACTGAATTTGTGGAGATTTATACCCCCTTTGAATCTCAAGAAGCCGCGCAGCAAGCCCATCGCTGCTTAGAATGTGGTAACCCTTATTGTGAGTGGAAATGTCCGGTACATAACTACATTCCAAACTGGCTAAAAATGGCAACAGAAGGTCAAATCTTCCAAGCTGCAGAATTGTGCCACCGTACCAACACCTTGCCTGAAGTGTGTGGCCGTGTTTGTCCACAGGATAGATTGTGTGAAGGGGCCTGTACTTTAAACGACGGCTTTGGCGCGGTGACCATTGGTAATGTCGAAAAGTACATTAACGACACTGCCTTTGCTTTAGGTTGGCGCCCAGATATGAGTGATGTGCAGTGGACGGACAAAAAAGTGGCCATTATTGGTGCCGGTCCTGCCGGTCTTGGCTGTGCTGATATTTTAGTTCGTGCAGGCGTGAAGCCAGTTGTGTTTGATAAACGTCCAGAAATTGGCGGACTACTGACCTTTGGTATTCCAGAGTTCAAGATGGAAAAACAAGTGATGCGCAATCGCCGTACGGTCTTTGAAGGCATGGGTATTGAGTTTCGCTTAAACACTGAAATCGGCACCGATGTCACTGTTGATCAGCTGCTTGAAGAATACGACGCGGTGTTTATGGGCATGGGCACTTATACTTACATGCGCGGTGGCTACCCAGGTGAAGAGCTGAACGGCGTATATGATGCGCTAGATTACCTAATTGCCAATGTCAATCGCTGCAATGACTGGGAAGAAAACCCTGCAGAGTACATTAATCTAAAAGACAAAAAGGTAGTGGTACTTGGTGGAGGCGATACGGCGATGGACTGTAACCGTACCGCGATTCGTCAAGGGGCGGAGCGAGTAGTGTGTGCTTATCGCCGTGATGAAGCCAACATGCCAGGCTCGCTACGCGAAGTAAAAAATGCCAAAGAAGAGGGCGTTGAATTTTTATTCAACCGTCAGCCGACTCAAATTGTGGGTCTAAATGGTCAAGTCACTGGGGTAAAAGTGGTGACTACTCAGCTTGGCAAGCCAGACAACCGAGGTCGTCAGCGTCCTGAGCCTATTCCAAACTCTGAAGAAATTATTGAGTGTGACGTGGTAATTATGGCCTTTGGTTTCCGTCCGAGCCCAGCAGATTGGTTTGAGACCAGTGAAATTACTACTGATGAATCAGGTCGCGTTCTAGCGGCTGAAGAGCAAAAGTTTAAATTCCAAACCAGTAATCCTAAAGTGTTCGCTGGTGGGGATATGGTTCGTGGTTCTGACTTAGTGGTAACTGCCATTTGGGAAGGCCGTGAAGCAGCCAAAGGTATTTTGGATTATTTAGAAGTTTAATCTTTTAAAGTTAAAGAACTAGTTTTATTAATAGAGCCCTCCCTGTGAGGGCTTTATGCTGTCTAAAGTTTTGTCTAAACAGGAAGAGTTTGTGCTGAGTTTGGCGCTGTTCATGATAACAACAATAAGGGCTAAGAAAGCTCTAGACCTATGCTAAAATTAGGGTCCATATTATTGCAAATTGTCATGAGATTATTATTATGCCATCAAGAAACTCAGGGGATAGACCTAAAACAGGAGAAGAGGCCTTACAATGGTTAAAAGTAGGCAATGCCCGCTACGTAAAAAGCCTGACCGACCCCGATCATCCTGTACCTGCCCGCCATGAATTGATTTCAGAGCAAGATCCTTTCGCGATTATTCTAGGCTGCTCAGATGCTCGGGTGCCAGTGGAAATTGTGTTTGATCAGGGCTTAGGCGATTTATTCGTTATTCGAGTGGCGGGTAATGTGGTAGCCCCCTCTCAGATTGGCTCGATTGAATTTGCGGTTGAGAAGTTTGGGACGCGTCTGGTCATGGTGCTGGGTCATTCGCATTGTGGTGCGGTCACCGCTTGTGTCGAAGCCCTGATGAATCCAGAGCAAAATTACACCACCAATTTACAATCTATTGTTGATCGTATTCGCCCCAGTGTCTACAACTTACATGAGCTTGCCACAGCCAAAGGCGGTGAAATAGATAAGCAAAAGCTAATTGATAGCTCAATCAGCGCTAATGTGCGTATGTCTGTTAGTCAATTAAAGCACGCGTCACGCCTGCTTGAGGATATGAATCGCAGCGGTGAGTTACTAATTGTTGGGGCAGAGTATAACTTAGACACTGGTGAAGTTGAGTTTCTACCTATGTAGCCTCTCGAGGGCATGGTTGAATTGTGATAAATAAGAGCCATAAAGACAATAAGAGACAGTGGCTTATATTAAGTCAGTTTTTTTATGTCAGACCACGTCTTTTCTAACCAGCTATTTATTTAAGAAGCTATTTTTTCATTGCCATACTTGATAACCGAAGGAAATAATAATGTCTGTTGATTATATTGACCAACCAAAAAGCTCAGTTGTGGTGGAAGGCGTAGAGCCTATCGCTGCTGCCACTACTGGCTATACTTTTAACCACACCATGTTACGTGTTAAAGATCCCAAAGAGTCGCTTAAGTTTTATACAGGTGTACTGGGCATGACGCTTTTGACCGTAAAGAAATTCCCTGAAATGGAATTTGATTTATATTTCTTAGCTAAGCTGACCGAAGAAGAGATTGCTAATTTGCCAGAAGACAAAGATTTGGCCATTTATACTTTCCGTCAGCGTGGTATTTTAGAATTAACTCACAACTACGGTACCGAGACACAAGAGGGTCGCATCTATCATGACGGTAATGCTGAACCTCAAGGTTTTGGTCATATCTGCTTTAGCGTGCCAGATTTACAAGCAGCAGTAGAATGGTTTGATAAAAATAACGTAGAATTTAAAAAGCGCCCTGATGAAGGCAAAATGAAAAATGTGGTATTTATTAAAGATGTCGATGGCTACTGGATTGAAGTGGTACAAGCTGATTTGATGGCCTAATAAAGCAGTTAAAGCAGACACTGCTTATTTAAGATGTGATACCAAAGCTGGCTTTACTAAAAGTAGAGCCAGCTTTTTTAAACTTAAAATTAACCAAAGACCTAAAGAAAGCACTAAAATTAGCCTAAAAAATAAAGCTACAATTAAAGAAAGTCTTCAAATAGAAAAATAGGAGTACCATGCCACAGCTTAATGTCGATAATGTCAGTGATAAGATTAATGAATACCAGACCATAGCCTCTGCGGCCAATCAAATGATGCATGATTTTATGGTGCGGTTGCCTTATTTTATGGTTGCATTATCAGTGCTGTTGCTATTTTGGTTGCTGTCCATTTTATTCAAAAAGCTAGTCACTAAGCTGTTATCAAAGACGCACACCCATCGCAACTTGATCCGGGTGTTTCAGCGAATTGGCGGGGCATTGATTATTTTCGTGGGATTAATGGTGGCCATGGTGATTGCCATACCGGGCTTTACACCCGCTAAATTAGTGGGCGCGTTGGGTATTGGTTCGGTAGCCATCGGCTTTGCGTTCAAAGACATTTTTCAGAATCTATTATCGGGGATCTTATTGCTACTGTCTGAGCCTTTTCGTATAGGGGATCAGATTGTCTCAGGGGAGTATGAAGGCACCGTCGAGGACATCAAGGTGCGTGCGACCACCATTCGAACTTATGACGGCCGGCAAGTGGTGATTCCCAACTCGCAACTCTATACCAGTGCGTTAACGGTAAATACCGCTTATAAGCGTCGCCGATTGGAGTTGACCATAGGGATTGGCTATGAAAATGATATTAATGAAGCCAAAGCGGAAATACTCAAAGCATTGAAGCAATCTGAGACAGTGTCGAAACTTGCCGAGCCCTCGGTTGTGGCTACAGAGTTTGCAGGCTCTAGTATCGATTTAAAAGTGCGTTGGTATATCGACGATGGGACGCAGGCTAATAAAGTCGCCTCAATTCACGAAGTCATTGTGCAAATAAAATCAAACCTAGATGCTGCAGGCATTAATATTCCTTTCCCAATACGTACTTTGGATTTTAGTGATGCCTCTGCCAAAGCGTTAGCCAACCATATTTTTAATTTGCAAAGTCAAGCTGAGCCGTCTGCAGCCAATGCTCAAAGCCAATCTCAACCTGAACTTCAAGCTAAATCAAACCAAGCACCGCCGCAGTGATAATTTTGATAGAAAATGTAGTTTCCTGAAACAAAAAAAGCCCTGATATTTTCAGGGCTTTTTTACTAGAAATCAGTTTTTATTAGAAACTATGTAAGGGTTAATCGTTTGGTTTTTTGAAGTCTTCGTGGCAAGACTGACAGCCGTCACCCACAGGCTTTAAAGCAGGTAGGATTTCATCTAGAGTAGTGGCATTTTGTGCAGCTGTATTTAATTCAGCAGTAACTTGTTGAAAGTTTTCAGCTTCCGCTTTGAACTCATCGGCATTGGTCCAAACTGCTTCAGTAGCCCCGCCCAATTGATTTTGATCATTAAAATGAGTCCATGGCTTATTAGCAGACTCGGCTAAGAACTGAGCGTTCTCTTGGAACTTGGCTAGATCAAAAGTATCTGGAGCTTCTGCCATACCGCCCATAACACCCATAGCGTCTTTCCAGTCTTTCATAACGTCCTGGCGGGCGCTAACGTCTGGATTTGAGCCTCCTGAACAGGCCGCTAAGGTCAAAGTTAGGGGGAGGGCGGCTGTTAAAAACAGTGATTTAATTTTCATAGCAGTATCCTTGCTTTTATACTTATTAAAAGTTAGTAATTTAAAAAGTTAATAGGTCCAAATAATTCAAAGACCAAAATGGTTAAAAAACAGGTGTTTATTATAACACCACATGGGTTATTTGGTCATATTACCAAAAATATTTTAAATGTCACAATAGTAATGTGGCTATCTTGTTACTACTTAAAGTAATTATCCTTATTATTAAGGAGCTTCTAGACTAAGCCAATCACGTGGTTTTAGATAAAAGTCGGTTAACTCATATTCAGGAGTGCCCGGCTCAGGCTCATAGCGATAATGCCATCCGGTTAGCGGAGGAAGGCTCACCAAAATGGACTCGATACGGCCGTTACTTTGTAAACCAAATAAAGTACCCCGATCATAAACTAGGTTATATTCCACATAACGGCCCCGGCGATACAGTTGGAATTCTCGTTGCTGTTCGGTATAAGGCAACTCTTTGCGTTTATTAAAGATAGGCAATACCGCCTGTAGATAGCCTTCACCGACCGCTTGCATGTGCTTAAAGCAGGTCTCAAAGTCCCAGCCACGACTTGAGGTGTTCACATCATCATAAAACAGACCACCCACTCCTCGCTGCTCATTGCGGTGGCGCAAATAGAAATAATCGTCACACCACTTTTTGAATTCAGGATAAATCTCATCCCCAAATGGAGCAGATAGGTCATGACAAACCTGATGCCAGTGCACACAGTCTTCTAATACTGGATAAAAAGGAGTCAAATCAAAACCCCCGCCAAACCACCAAATAGGATCTTCGCCTTCTTTTTCGGCCACAAACAAACGCACGTTGGCATGACTGGTCGGCACATTAGGGTTACGAGGGTGCACCACTAAAGACACCCCCAAAGCTTGGGCTTTACGGCCCGCAATGTCAGAGTGACGCGCAGTGGCAGCCGCAGGTAAGTTGCTAATGTGGATGTGGCTAAACATCACCCCTGCTTTTTCAATAACTTTACCGTCTGCCATAACACATGAACGGCCACCGCCCCCTTCAGGGCGCTTCCAGTCATCGGGAGTGAACGTTGCTGTGCCACCGCCTTCAGCCTCTTGCTGTTCCAAGGCTTGGCAGATATCCGCTTGTAATTGAACTAAAAAATCACGTACCCGCTGAATATCATGCGCAGTAGGGGTGCTGCTTTTATCAGAAGTATTTTGTGAAAGATTGGGGGTTCCGATAGAAGAAATAGTCATGCCGTACTCCGTTAAAAGATAAGTTCAGTGGGTAAAATAGAGAAGGACAAAGTTATTGGTCTGAGGTGGGTTTGAAGACCAAAGAGGAGATGTCATTGGCCAAATGATGTCCCATACGCTCACGCTTGGTGGCCAAATAATCCACATTAAAAGGATTAAGACCAACGACCAAAGGAATGCGCTCTACCACCTCAAAGCCTAAGTCCTGTAAATAACTTAGCTTATCAGGGTTATTGGTCAACAGGCGTAGCTTACTAATTCCCACATGGTCTAACATAGGTTTGCACATCTCGTAAGTACGGGCGTCCGCCGGTAAACCCAAAATCAAGTTGGCATCTAGAGTGTCATGGCCTTGGTCTTGTAAAGCGTAAGCACGAATTTTATTGGTCAGACCAATGCCTCGACCTTCTTGACGCAAATACAAAATAGCCCCACAGCCTTCTTGCTGTATGGCTTGCATTGTCGCATTAAGTTGGGGCCCACAATCACACTTCAATGAAGAAAAAGCGTCGCCAGTTAGACACTCTGAATGGATACGAACTAACGGCGCTGTTTGCTCAGCTGTTTTTTTTGCAGTGGGATCTAAAGGCAGACCACAAGTCAGCATCACGTGCTCTTGATTCTCCTCGTTTTCAAAGACATGGATATCAAACTCTCCATGAACTGTGGGAAGTTTTGCCTTACTAACAAACTTATAAGGAGAGTGTGTTTTGGTTTCTGAAAATTGTTGAGACATTACAGACCTAAGGAGTCATATTCGTGAATAAGGGTGGGATTTAGGTTGGTATATCAATACAAACTAAGCGTCGGTGGCATTTATTAGCCGGCCATACTTCATAGACCTTAGTGAAATACATAGAAATTTCACATAGCGAGTCCGATGAATAAAGCGTTAAATGAAAAAAAATGGTATTATGCCATACTCTTAATCCCGATACAGTGTTTGCTTGACCTGGGCTTGGGTACCTGAGATAGGATATCCTTGCCTAAATGGGCCTAGCGTTCACTATAATATAATTCTTTGGTTAAGACAGTATGGCGTATTATGGCCATTATAACTTATCATAGGGAAGTAAATGACGGCAGTTCACTAAATATCAAGTGGCAACAGAACAGTACCTAGTAGCCTTAGGCGAAAATACTCAGTTGTCACCAGAAGATAATGACTGCTGCAATAAAGAATACTGGAACGGGTTTAATCTGTGCAGAAGATGCATAGGTCTGATAACTTAGCAGTGTTCAGCAGTTAAACTGGGCAGTTGTCAAAGGACAGACACATTATTTTTACCCATATTCACCCATACTGATGCTTCGCTTATGGTTTTGGTAAAGTTTTACCTTGATATGAGCAAAAGATGATATTAAGTCAGTGCTAGTGGCTTGATACACAGCGTCTATATACTAAGATTAGTAGGTTTTTTAAGGTCTATGCAGCAATATTCTAATTCAACTAAGCCCAAGCCTGCGCCCTCGCATCAAATGGACTCACCTTCGGTAAATAGCAGTGCTGATGTGGCGGTTTCTGAGGTTGTGGCTAATAAGCCAGCAGCCATGCGTCTTTTTAGTGAAATTCCTACTTCACGACCTACTACTCCGTTATTAGACACGATAGAGTCACCTGCTGATTTAAAGCCATTAAGCCAGGAGCAATTGCTGACCCTAGCTGATGAGCTGCGTGAGTACCTGCTTTATTCTGCAGGCCAAAGTGGCGGACATTTTGGCGCCAACTTAGGGGTGGTTGAATTAACGGTAGCCTTACATTACTTGTTGGATACTCCTAACGACAAATTAGTCTGGGACGTGGGCCATCAAGCCTATGCCCATAAAGTTTTGACCGGTCGTCGTGACCGTTTATCGAGCATCCGCTCAAAACAAGGCCTTACTGCCTTCCCTGAACGTCAAGAATCAGAATACGACACCTTTGGGGTGGGACATTCATCAACGTCTATCTCTGCCGGTCTTGGCATGAGCTTAGCTTTACGTCATTTAAAATCAGATGCCAAAGTGGCTTGTGTTATCGGTGATGGGGCTATGACCGGAGGTATGGCTTTTGAGGCACTAAATGATGCGGTGCAACAAAACGCTGATTTACTGGTCGTGCTTAACGACAATGACATGTCAATTTCATGCTCAATTGGCGGCTTTTCACGTCACCTAGCAATGCTGTGGGAATCGGGTTATCAAGTAGATATTACAGCGAAGGGTAAGCCTAAGCTGACCCATCGACCTGAGATGCCTTTGTCTGAGCGTCGGGCTCGCCATAGTGCTTTACGTGATATCCCAAAAGTAGCAGATAACCTATTTAAAGCCATTGGTTTTAGTTATTTTGGTCCCTTTGACGGCCATGACTTACCAGAGCTATTGAGAGTACTAGAGCGTGCTAAAAACGTTTCTGGCCCAGTGTTAGTTCACGTATACACCACCAAAGGTAAAGGTTTTATTCCTGCCGAAGGTGATCCGGTCACCTATCATGCCATTAGTAAATTGCCACAGCCACAGCAGCAGAGCAATGAGTCTACTACTGCCGTTCAGACTGCTGCTCCTAAGAAAAAATATTCGCAAGTATTCGGCGAGTTTCTTTGTGACAAAGCGGCTGTCGATAATAAGTTAATTGCCATTACTCCTGCTATGGAAGAGGGCTCAGGCATGACTGAATTTGCTAAGCAATATCCTGAGCAGTTCTATGATGTAGCTATCGCCGAACAGCATGCAGTGACCTTAGCGGCTGGCATGGCCACATTAGATATAAAACCAATTGTTGCTATTTACTCAACCTTCCTACAGCGCGGTTATGATCAGCTGATTCATGACGTTGCTTTACAAAATTTGGATGTGACGTTCGGGATCGATAGGGCAGGTCTAGTAGGCGAAGATGGGGCTACCCACGCTGGCGTGTTTGATTTGGCTTATATGCGCTGTGTACCAAACTTAGTGATTGCCACACCTAAAGATGAAAATGAGTGTTATCACTTATTAAACACTTGTTATGAATATAAAGGTGCGACAGCGGTACGTTATCCTCGTGGTACAGGCCCTGGTGTCGAAATCACCAAGCCTGCGCAAAGCTATGAGGTGGGTAAAGCTGTGGTAGAAGCGGTTTATCACTCCCAAGATAGCGCTTCAAATAGCAACCCTTATAAGCTGGCTCTATTGGCCTTTGGCCCAATGGTCGCCACTGCAGATGCCGCCGCAAAGGCGCTAATGGCAGATACTGATCTTGAAGGTCCTGTAGAAATTAGCGTGGTCAACATGCGCTGGGTAAAACCACTGGACACCCAGCTTATCGATGAGTTAATCGCTAAGGGCTACACCCATATTGTTACTCTTGAAGAGCACGTGGTGATGGGCGGTGCAGGCAGTGCTGTCAATGAATATTTATTAAACCATATTTCAGGTATGAAGCAGCAGCTTGATATCAAAAATATTGGTATTGCTGATGAGTTTATCGCTCATGGTAGTCATGATGAGCAGTTGGCAGATTGTGGCTTAGATGTGGCGGGCGTCACCTCACAATTGCGCAGCTTATTCACAGTACAATAAATCAATCTTTTAAGTGATGACACTTATATCAATTAACCTTAGCTGAGAATTTCAGCTAAGTTTTCAACCGCTTTAATAGAGCAAATAGGAAAATTATGGAACCAATGGTCGTAATAGCAGCACGTGCTGCTGAAAAAGTCGGTGCGGAACTATTAAAAGCGCATCACAACCGTCACAAAATTGAATTCGATACTGAATCAAAAGGCCTTGAAGGTCTTGTCACTAAGATTGACCGCTTTAGTGAAGAGTTGACGATTGAAACGTTGAAGTACAACTATCCAAATCACTCTTTTTTAGGAGAAGAGTTTGGCCTACAAGAAGGTCAGGGCAGTGACTCAGAATGGTGCTGGATTATTGATCCTTTAGATGGTACACAAAACTTTGTGCACGGAGTTCCCCACTTTTGTATCTCTATCGCAGTACAGCATAATGGGGTTACCCAGCATGGTGTGATTTATGACCCTGTTCGTGATGAGATGTTTTCTGCCAGCCGTGGTAAAGGCGCTCGTTTAAATCAGCGCCGCTTGCAAGTAAGCCAACGCAAAACGATTGAAGGTGGCTTATTCACTACCGGTCATCCTCTTGAGCGTCAAGAAGGTGATAAAGTCGTCTCTTATGCCAAAGAGCACTTTGCTACGCTACAAAAAATTGCTGAAGAGGGCGGCCAAGTACGTCGTTTAGGCTCAGCCGCTTTAGACTTAGCTTACGTAGCCGCAGGTCGTTTTGATGGTTATTTTGAGATGAAGCTTAAGCCTTGGGATATCGCTGCTGGTGAGCTAATCGTTAATGAAGCGCGTGGTGTGGTTGTGGATCATCATGGTGCGCATAACTCCATGCAAACAGGTTCTATTTTTGCTTGTAACGTAAAACTGTTAAAACCATTAATGCAAATGGTTGTGCCTACTTGGGGTAATGCGGTTCGTTAACACCAATAGTTAGTCTGATTAAAGCCCATAGATCATTATGATTTATGGGCTTTTTTTGAACTAATAAATTTGGTTTATAACGGTTAAAATAGCTATTCGTATAGATGAAATATAATAATTGGGATAAGCCATGAAAAAGCCAATGCTGAGTGCCCTAGCTGCCTGCCTACTTTTAATCGTAGGCTGTAATGCAGAGTCGGAAAATGCCGACCCTAAAGCGGCTGTAACTAATACCGAAGATGTGGCGCCTATTGGTCATACTCAGACTTCCAATCATGGGCAAGCTGCCAAGTTAATTAAAAAGCCAAACTTTGACATTAAGGTTGAAGACTATGGCAGTAAGGTGAATGAGTTACTGGCCAATACTGAATTTGCGACTATGACCCTGACAGAAGTAGTAGAAGGAGACTCAGGTAATGCTTTTATAGTAGATTATCCCCATCACATAAGCCTTACCGGCGAGGTGAGTGAGTCGGGAGCATTAGAAGCTTTAATTTACACCATGCCCTCAAATGGGCAGTTAGAAAAATCGGGTGCTAAATTATCGCAGTTAGTGACGGCTTCCATGCTGGCGTTAAATCCTGAGCTGTCGCCATCAGAAGCCAAGCCCAAAGTGGCAGAGTTACTAGATCAAGCTTTCTCTAATTATATTTTGCAAAAGACCCAACAACGAGCCATAGGAGTGGTTGGAGAAGGAGTTTATGTTTGTGAAATCTCTGAAATGGGCGTAAGGCTATTAATTGAGCCAGCTGAAGGCAGTCGTTTTATAAGTAAGTAATCTCTGTACACGACAAAAACAAAAAAGCTGACTAAGGACAAGGCATAATAGTAATTTTTCTGACGAACCACACTATGCCAAACCTTAATCAGCTCATAAATATATTATCGCAAAACCTAACCATGAACAAGGCAAGATTGACGTGTTTAGCCTTAATTACTCTAGCGATAATACAAGTACAAAGTAGCAACCTCAAACAAATAGCAAGAGGATTTGTCAAAGGTAGGACAAACAGTAATTACAGACGGCTACAACGCTTCTTTGC
>NZ_FUGE01000109.1 GCF_900162825.1 Psychrobacter piechaudii | reverse complement strand
TTTAGTGATTGTCGCAACCAATCAACTAGAAACAGTGGATGCGATGACAAGCTATGCTAAGCGTTGGGAAGTTGAGACTTTATTTGCTTGTCTAAAGGGGCGTGGCTTTAATCTTGAAGATACCCACTTAACCCATCTTGATCGGGTCAGTAAATTAGTCGCAGTGAACGCCTTAGCATTTTGTTGGGCTTATCATGTCGGTATTTATAAAGACAAAGATAAGCCGTTAAAACGCAAGTTGAAGTCAAACGCTCGACCTCAAGCCAGTTTGTTCGCGCTTGGCCTGGATGTGTTGATTGAGGGCCTTCGCTTGGTGTTTTTTAACAATAATAAGACTGTACTTCGACAGTTAGTTAGCTTTTTAACCCCCAAACCTATGAAAATCCGTTGGGGATGATTTTTTTGTCGTGTGCAGAGAAATAACCCATAAAAAAACCACCAATCTGCTGCTGCAAATTGATGGTATCGTTTATAACTGTCACTCTAATGCTGCTTTGGGAAAGAGAAATTGATTTAAATCATTAATAACGCTTTCCTAAGCAGATTATTTTTTACGTGTTGGGCCAAGTAGCATACCCATCTGACGACCTTCCATCTTAGGATGTTGCTCGACATTTGAGATTTCAGCTGTGTCTTCGATGATACGCTCAAGTTGTTGACGGCCAAGGTCTTGGTGAGCCATCTCACGACCACGGAAACGGATGGTTACTTTAACCTTGTCCTGATCTTCCAAGAAACTGATAATTTTACGCAGTTTTACTTGGTAATCCGCTTCGTCAGTATTTGGGCGAAGTTTCATCTCTTTAAGCTGAGTTTGCTTTTGGTTTTTCTTAGCTTCTTTCGCCTTTTGTTTTTGGTCATACAAGTAACGCTTGTAGTCCATAATCTTACAAACAGGCGGTTTAGCATCCGGTACCAATTCAACCAAATCTAGATTGTCATCACGAGCCGCTTTACGGGCAGTTTCAATATCGACAACGCCCATTTGTTCGCCGTCTTCTTTCACTAAGCGAACTTCTTTTTGCTGGATCTCTTCGTTGATGTTCAAACGGTTTGACTGTTTAATAGGTATTACTCCTCATCAGTTTTTGTTGTTAGTCGCCCCTTTTGGGCAACAGCTTTCTGTACTAATTCAATGAAGTCAGCCACAGACATTACGCCTAAGTTCTCGCCTTCACGAGTCCGCACGTTAACTTGTCCTGACTCAACTTCTTTATCCCCTAATACTAGCATATAGGGGATACGTTCTAATGTTCTTTCTCGTATCTTAAATCCAATTTTTTCATTACGCAAGTCACTAATAACACGCATGCCCGCATTTTGTAGCTCAGCGACCACATTTTCACAGGCTTCACGTTGTTTGTCAGTGATGTTCATCACTACTACTTGTTGCGGGGCAAGCCAGACCGGCATCCAACCCGCATAGTGCTCAATAAGCATACCGATAAAGCGCTCAAATGAGCCTAAGATAGCGCGGTGTAGCATGACTGGAACATCACGTTCGCCTTGCTCATTAATATAGTGAGCTTCCAAGCGATTTGGTAAGTTGAAGTCTAGTTGTAAAGTACCGCACTGCCAAACACGGCCGATAGAATCACGCAAACTAAATTCAATCTTCGGACCATAAAACGCGCCTTCGCCTTCTTGCAGTTCCCACTCAAGACCCGCGGCATCTAGAGCATCAGCTAGTGCTTTTTCAGCAGCATCCCAAAGCTCATCTGCACCGACACGTTTTTCAGGGCGGGTAGAAAGCTTCATTTCAATGTTGTCAAACCCAAAGTCTTTATAAACATCAAGGGTAAGCTTGATAAAGTCAGAGGCTTCTTTACCAATTTGAGCATTGGTACAGAAAATATGCGCGTCATCTTGGGTAAAGCCGCGGACCCGCATAATACCATGCAGGGCACCTGATGGCTCATTACGGTGGCAAGAGCCAAACTCTGCCAAGCGTAGTGGTAAATCGCGATATGAGCGTAAACCTTGGTTAAATACTTGCACGTGGCAAGGGCAGTTCATGGGCTTAATGGCATAGTCACGGTTTTCACTACTGGTGGTAAACATGTTTTCAGCATAGTTTTCCCAGTGACCAGATTTTTCCCATAAGCTTCTGTCCACAATTTGTGGCGTTTTAATTTCTTTATAACCATTATCTTGCTGAATCTTGCGCATATACTGCTCAAGCACTTGGTAAATGGTCCAACCATTTGGATGCCAGAATACCATGCCAGGGGCTTGCTCTTGTAAATGGAACAAGTCTAGAGCTTTACCAATCTTACGATGGTCACGTTTTTCAGCTTCTTCAATGCGCTCAATATAAGCTTTTAAATCTTTTTTATCTGCCCAAGCTGTACCATAAATACGTTGTAGCTGTTCGTTTTTGGCATCACCACGCCAGTAAGCGCCGCTCATTTTCATCAGTTTAAATACTTTCAAAAAGCGAGTGTTTGGTACGTGAGGACCACGACACATATCTACATATTCTTGGTGATGATATAGACCCAGCTCTTTTTCTTCTGGCATGTCTTCAATAAGTTTCAACTTATAGTCCTCACCACGCTCTTCGAAGATTTTGATGGCTTCATCGCGAGGGGTCATTTTTTTGATAACATCATAGTTTTGCTTGATCAGCTCAGCCATACGTTTTTCAATCGCGGCCATGTCTTCTGGGGTAAAAGGCTTCTCACTGAAGATGTCATAATAAAATCCATCCTCAATAACCGGACCAATAACCATTTTTACATTAGGATACAGCTGCTTCACCGCGTGGCCTAATAAGTGTGCGGTAGAGTGGCGAATAATATCTACGCCGTCTTTGTCTTTTGCGGTCACAATTTCAACACTTGCGTCTTGGGTAATTGGGTCGCTCGCATCCACAAGCTTACCATCTACACGTCCAGCAATCGTTGCTTTAGCAAGGCCTGGACCAATACTTTCAGCCACTTGCATCACTGTTGTCGCACCGTCGAACTCTTTTACACTGCCGTCAGGTAAAGTAATTGCAACCATAATCTCAAATCCAAATAATCTATAACGCAAATAAAGAACTCATCACCCTTATAATTGTGATGAAAATAATAAACACAACCGTTAGTACAAACTCTAACAGAAAAAACCGACTAAAAAGTCGGTGTGTAGCCTTGTCATTACTTCTATTATAAAGGATTTTTCAGAGGTTTTTGTAGCTAATCCTTCAGCACTTGCAAATAAAGGGTATATATCCCAAAAATCTTACTATAATTTGGCTATGACTGGAGCAAAGCTAAAACAATCCTATATATAAGGTCACTAAAAAAGCACCCACTGCCAAGGCATATAATAAATAGCGTGTGCCATTACCAACTGGGTAGTGCATGTCATGCAAGATATAATAAAGCCTATGCGCCCCATGCCACATAAACAAAAACACCAATACTGAGAATAAGACTAAAAAGACCCAATGCGTGATCCAGCCATGAGTATTCTCATAAAAACTACTAGGGTCGCCCAACACTCCAAAGGGTAATAAAAGACAGATAACTACAATCATAGGGGCAAGAGCCAGCGCTGCTGCTGTACCACCCCCTGAAAAAATACCCCAAAATATTGGCTTTAAATGTTTGTTACTCATGATGCTCTCCTTTTATATAGAAGGGTAGTTTTTTCAATTACATCAATACTTTGATTACGAAGAACACAATAAGCGCTACTACTGCAAAGGTAACCCAACTGCCAGCAATCATCTTTTTATCTTCGACAAACTTCTCACCGACCTGAATGGGCATGGCTTTTGGCATGGCCTTAAACCATTCCACACTATTAAATAGTGCCGCAATAATCGCAATTATATTGAGCATGATGACCACAATAGGATTGCGTTGAAAGCTAACCCAGGTCGCCCAAGCTTCAGGAGAGCTGGCAAGGGCTGCAATGCACCAAAAAAAGTTAAGCGCAGCGAGCATAACCGGAATACAAGTCAGTTCACGCAGCATGTATTTTTTATAGAATGGAGTTTGTAGATACCAGTGGTCAGACTGTTTTGCGACATACGGTTTTCTAGCCATGACTAAGACTCCTCTCGTTCTTTTTTATTACCGCTAATTAAGTCCATAGCCCAATAACCAACCCCTTGTGCCTTGGCTTGCTGGATAGCGCCTGCAGGATCAACCTGTTTCGGGCACACATCAGAGCAGTAACCGACGAAGGTACACGGCCAGATACCGTTTTCTTCATTGAGCATTTTGAAGCGAATTTTTGCCCCCTCATCACGGCTATCAAGATTGTAACGGTGGGCTAATGCAGAAGCGGCAGGTCCTAAAAAGTCTGCATTAAGTCCGACTTGAGGGCAGGTTGATAACAGAGCATACAGTTGATACACATGGTGTATTGTTTGTATTTGGCCAATTGTTTTGGGGTTTGAAGGTTTTCTTTATCACTCAAAGCACGTGGATTTTTACTGATAATATAAGGACTAACGGATTCCAGTTTTTTGATAAATGGCTCGGTGTCTACCATTAAGTCTTTTTCAATCGGGAAGTTATCCATCGCCCCTATGACAATATCTCCCAGTCCTTCAAATTGAGCCTTGTTAGCCGGTGCTTTATTGACTGCTTTATCACCAGTCGCCGTAAAACCACCCACTTCAGGGGGTGGATATAAGGCGACACACACTGTCGTAAGAAGTCGTTAAAGGGTTGTAAGTCAAAATTA
>NZ_FUGE01000115.1 GCF_900162825.1 Psychrobacter piechaudii | reverse complement strand
ATGCACAAATCGCCATAACGCTTGGGTCTGAGCAAAACTGCTTTTAGTATCCATAGTTGCTTTCATACCAGCATGTAGATAACCGTTTGGGTGAGTGTGATTGTGTACGAGTTGTTGATATCGTTTGATGAGCCTCGTATCTAGCTCCATTTTATCTATGCCATACTGGAAGATTCTATCATTCTTTTTTGCTCTTTTTAAGTTGTGTAGATACCTATGCCTGAAGTGGGTGGTTTTACGGCGACTGGTGATAAAAATTAGTTTAAGGGCCATACTGTAACAAATTTCTGACACACAAGTGTAATAAATTGAAAAAGCCAACAATAGCTGACTTTCGTTTTTTACGTTATATTTTTAGTAATTATCTCAACTTAGGACTTGCTTTAAAGCATAAGTCTACTGAGCAGAAGCTCCTACCAGATGCACCTCGGCGCGCTCTTCTTTGGCGATACCGGCATAGTATTCACGTAAAATCTGTAATACTTCTGGGCGACTGAAGTTCTCAGGGACTTCTTGATCCTCAGACAACGCTTTACGCAGCTTAGTACCTGAAACCTTAACGTGTTGATCTGCATCATGCGGGCAGGTCTTGGTAGAAGCCATTGCCTGACAGCCATTACACCAGAAGGTCCAGTCAATCTTCAACGGCTGAGTCAACATCGCATCCTTGTCAATCTCATCGAAGATAGCCTGCGCATCAAACGGGCCATAATAATCGCCCACACCGGCATGGTCACGGCCAACAATTAAGTGGCTACAGCCGTAGTTTTGACGGAATAACGCATGCAACAAGGCTTCACGAGGACCTGCATAACGCATGTCTAGCGGATAACCGGCTTGAATAACGGTGTCTTTTTTGAAATAGTTATCGATTAAGGTTTTAATCGCTTCTTGACGCACTTCGGCAGGGATATCCCCTGGCTTTAACGCGCCCAGTAGCGAGTGAATCATCACCCCGTCACAGATTTCGATAGCAATCTTGGCCAAGTATTCGTGTGAACGGTGCATTGGGTTACGGGTCTGGAACGCAGCGACTGTTTGCCAGTTTTTCTCTTCAAATAAGGCACGAGTTTCAGCAGGTGTCTTGTAAATCTCAGGATATAAGGTTGGGAACTCACCTTGGCTGAATACTTTAACTCTACCGGCAACGTTAACTTCGCCCTGCTCCGTGACCTGTTTTACACCAGGATGTTCTTCATCGGTAGTAGTAAATACCTGCTGACACTCATGAGCCTTATCAATGGTATAGGTTTCTTCAACAGTGATCACCCCCATAATCTCGCCATCTTCAGCGACTAATGCTACTTCATCGCCTGGCGCAAGTGTATCGGCCTGCTCTTTGCTGGTCGATAAAGTAATGGGGATTGGCCAAAACAAGCCTTTATTAGATCCAGATTTAAGCGTCATCTCATCGACTACGCCTTGCCAATCTGCCTGATTCATAAAGCCTTCTAGCGGAGTAAAGCCGCCAATACCTAGCATGATTAAATCGCCGCGCTCGCGTGAGCTTAGGATAATTTGTGGTAAATCTTTGGTGTTTGCTAAGGCTTGATTTAACTCCTCACCTTCTAATAATAAAGGCTTAAGCGCTTCGCTACCATGGGGCGGTACAATGCTGGTTTTACCAAGGCGTTTTACAATCTTCTGTTCAGTCATATTTAAATCCAGTTGTTTTGATTCCAGTTGGTTGAATATCCGGTTATTTGAACATAGGGTTAGATAGATGCGAAAAAATTAGGTCGAAATCAAACCCTTACATCCCTTTGTAAATGTGATGACAGTAGACTAACGAAATTTACTTATTCTTATCTATGCTGTGTTTGGATATAGATATGACAGATATGAATTTATAAAAAACTTGGGGCGTGGTTAGTATAGCTACATGATTTTTTGTTACCTAAGGGCATATTAACTATGTATAAGTACACTCATGCCGACCAAGCCATGGTTGATGAGCGGGTTGAGCAGTTTCGCGATCAGACCCGCCGCTTCTTAGCTGGAGAGCTACCTGAAGAGCAATATTTGCCGCTACGCCTACAAAATGGCCTATACATTCAGCGCCATGCGCCTATGTTACGCATCGCTGTGCCTTATGGATTATTGGCAAGCTATCAAGTGCGTAAACTGGCTGAAATTACCCGCAAATATGACCGCGGTTTTGGTCACTTCACTACCCGTACCAACCTACAGTTAAACTGGCCTAAACTTGAGGAAGTACCTGATATCCTAGCAGAGCTGGCCTCAGTTCAAATGCATGCCATTCAAACTTCAGGCAACTGTATCCGTAACACCACTACTGATCCATATGCCGGTGTTAATGCCAATGAGATTGAAGACCCTCGCCCTTATTGTGAAATTATCCGCCAGTGGTCAACTTTCCACCCTGAGTTTGCTTTTTTGCCCCGTAAATTCAAAATTGCAGTGATAGGTAGTCCTGAAGACCGTGCGGCTACTCAAGTGCATGATATTGGTCTGCATCTGCTAAAAAATGAAGAAGGTGAAATTGGCTTTGAAGTTATCGTTGGTGGTGGTCTTGGCCGTACACCTATCATTGGTAAAACCATTCGCGAGTTTCTACCGCGTCAGCATCTATTAAGTTATCTAGATGCCATCTTACGCGTCTATAACTTGCATGGCCGCCGTGATAACAAGTTCAAAGCACGTATCAAAATCTTAGTTGAAAGCATGGGTGCCAGAGAGTTTACCAAGCTGGTCGAAAAAGAGTGGGAAACGTTCACCAAAGATGGCGAACTAACCTTGACCGAAGATAACTTTGAGACCGCAAAAAGCTATTTCCCAGAGTTTGATTACGAAACAATCGATGAGCTTGCCAGCAAATCTGAGCTAAGCAAACAGTTTGAGAATAAAGCCTTCGTTGATTGGTATCAGCGCAATACTGTGCCGCATAAAGTAGCGGGTTACCGTGTAGTTGTCGTTTCCTTAAAGGCTGGCTTGGTAGATGGCAAATACGTGCCTGCCGGTGATGTGAACCATGAGCAATTAGATCGCCTAGCTGACCTAGCTGATCAATACAGCTTCGGTGAGATTCGTGGCACCCATCAGCAAAACTTAGTATTCGCTGACGTAAAGCAGACCGATTTATATGCCCTATGGGAAGCATTATCTGAAATTAATTTAGCTCGTCCGAACATCGGTACCTTAACCGATATGATCGTCTGCCCAGGCTTTGACTTATGTGCTCTAGCCAACGCCACTACCTTTAATATCGCTGAGCAAATTGAAAAGCACTTTGATGACATAGACTATCTGTATGATTTGGGCGATATTCAGCTCAATATGTCTGGCTGTATGAATGCTTGTGCGCACCACCATGTGGGTGATATCGGTATCTTAGGTGTCGATAAAAAAGGTGAACACTGGTATCAAATCAGCTTGGGTGGTAGCTCAAAATCAGATACTCGCTTGGGCAATATCTTAGGCCGCTCAGTGGCCACGGAGGAAGTAGCGCCAACCCTACAAAAGGTATTAGACGTCTATACCCAGCAGCGTCATGTCGAAGGGGATACCCCAGAGCCGTTCGCTGACTTCGTACAACGTGTGGGCATCAAGCCATTTAAGGAGGCCGTATATGGGTAATCATAGCATTTTAGACGCTCAGGCAAAGGACATTACCGCTGAGGACAGCTGGTACGCCCTATTTACCTCTGAATTAGCAGATGGTATTGCCTCCAAGACCATCAATTTAAGCGAGCTACTGCATAAGTCAGAGCGCCTAGATGTTATCTTGCCACTAGCTGATATTTTATCGCCGCAGGGTTTATTGACTGAAGTACTGGCTTTAATTGCCAATTACACTAGTCGCGTGGGCTTATGGGCCGATACCAGCATCTCAACTGAGCAATTAGACGAGCTTTTGGCGGCTTGCCAAGACAGCGATCGCCCTTTATTAAATGCCTTAGATCTTATTGTGCTATATCAACCTGGATTTGCTGATGGTCGTAGCTTTAGCCAAGCCCGTCACTTACGTCAAAAAGGCTTTACAGGCGAAATCCGTATCACGGGTCACTTTGGCCGAGATCAGATTGTCTATCTACAGCGCGCTGGTGTCGACAGCTTTGTGATTGCTACCGAAGATCTAACAGATGATATTCAAGCGGCTTTCTCGGTCCTGCCATCCTCTTATGATGGCAACGTGGCCAGTCAGTTACCAATGTTTAGAAAGCAAGCATAGTGGTTTAGATAAACAAACTTAATTATTTAATTTTTAGACCCTTTGTATTTTGGATTATTTTTAGCAAACCTTTAAGGAATGAAACATGACTATCGAAATCAATATCGACCAAGCCAACCAAGAATTACAAGGCAAAACTCCAGAGCAAATCGTTGAGTGGGCATTGGCCAAAGCCGAAAACCCAATCATCACTACCAACTTCCGCCCTTACGAATCAGCCATCTTGCATTTAGTGGCTAAGCAAAAACCAGACATCACGGTATTGTGGGTAGACTCTGGTTATAACACCCGTGCTACTTATGACTTTGCTAATAAGCTTATCAAAGACTTAAACCTAAACGTGGTGACTTACATCCCTCAGCAAACCAGTGCTCACCGTGACGCGACCATGAACGGTATTCCAAGTGTCAATAATCCTCTACATGATGAGTTTACAGAGCAGGTTAAACTTGAGCCATTTAGACGTGCGCTTAGCGAGTTAAAGCCGGACGTGTGGTTTAACGCTATTCGTAAAGATCAAACTGAATTCCGTCAAGGTCTCGACGTACTAAGCCAGTCAAAAGACGGTGTGTTGAAAGTAGCGCCTTTATTCTATAAAAATGATAAAGATTTAGACGCTTACTTAGAAGAAAACAACCTACCTAACGAGTTTGATTACTTCGACCCTACTAAAGTGGAAGAAAACCGTGAGTGCGGTCTACATACTCAGCTGTAAGTTTTATTAGTTAATTAAAAGCTTTCACAGCTTTCAAGCTTCAATAATTTTAAAACAAAAAAACACCGCCTAGCTTATGTTAGGCGGTGTTTTTTATGAGAGACTCTTTTGAATTTAATGCTTCAGTCAAATATTAGTGTTTCAGCCGAATAGCTGTTAAGGCTCATACTTACCCTTTACCGCATTATGAAGAAACTTAATTAGAAGAACACCTCCCATTATCATTAAAAAAGTATTCCCTACACTTCTATCCAGATTTAAAACCTCTTCTAACCCATTGAAAGTAATCCATGCAGCAAACACCATCATCAAAAAATAATAATCACTCCCCTTAAAGGCTTTAAGCAGTTCAGATACCAGAAGAGTCACCCCTATGACAATATCGAAAGAACCTCTAGGCAAAGTATCAGGAAATAGGTAATAGGCCGCACCATATAAGATAATAATGGCCAAACCAACGTAGCCATAAATTCTTAGATCTTGTTTTGGCTTAGGATTGTCTAGATTTTTATTCATACCGTCTTCTAAATTAAAGTGTGGCAATGCAGCGGAGTTTGTCGATCGCAATAATTTAAGTATATATCAGCTTTTTAAGTCGTATTTAAATATTAAAATCAACTTCTTATGACAAATACGAATTAAGTAATATCAAGTTCTATGATGTTAGTTATGGGTTAATACGCCATAATGACTTCATATTCTATATTTTAAGTTTCTGAGTTATGAACACCTTTCCCCTATTTTTTAAATTGACCAATCAACCCGTGCTAATCGTCGGTGGTGGTGAAGTCGCTCAGCGTAAAGCGGACTTATTATCTCGTGCTGGCACGCACATTACTATCTTAGCGCCCGATATCAGTGAAGAAATAAAACAGCTATTGTCCGATGACAAACACAGCTTAATCGCTGAGCAATATGATAAAAAGTATTTAACAGGTAAGCGTATCGTTATCGCCGGTACAGACGATGAAGCGTTAAACCATCAAGTGCATGCTGACTGCCAAGCTTTGAATATCCCAGTTAACGTGGTAGATACCCCGCCCCTATGTGACTTTATCTTCCCAGCCATTGTCGATAGAAATCCCATTGTCATTGGTATTTCTTCTAATGGTAAAGCACCGGTGCTGGCGCGCTTAACCCGTGCTCGTTTAGAGACCCTAATTCCCCAAGGTTATGGCAAACTGGCCAAGCTGGCTGGAGATATGCGTGATGAGGTTAAATCAAAAATACCAACGCTAACCGGACGTCGTCAGTTTTGGGAAAAAGCGTTTGAGGGTAAAGTTAGCGAACTGATGTTTGCTGGACGTGAAGCTGATGCCGAACAAGCATTAAAACAAGACTTAGCAGCCACGTACAGTCGATTATTAAACCAAAAAACCGATAACGGCTCTGATACTGATTTAGACAACCAGACCAATATTGGTGAAGTGTATATTGTTGGCGCCGGTCCAGGTGACCCTGAGTTACTGACCTTTAAAGCGCTACGTTTGATGCAGCAAGCTGACATCGTTTATCACGATGCTCTAGTGTCTGATGCAGTGCTTGATCTGTGTCGCCGCGATGCTGATAAAGTATTCGTCGGTAAAAAACGCAGCAATCATGCGGTGGCGCAACAAGGTATCAACCAGTTAATGATTGATGCTGCCAAATCCGGTAAGCGTGTGGTGCGCCTAAAAGGTGGCGACCCTTTTGTGTTCGGACGTGGTGGTGAAGAGATACAGGCCTTACGTGCTGCTGGTATTCCCTATCAAGTAGTGCCTGGTATTACCGCCGCTGGGGCTGCCTCTTGTTATACCGGCATTCCGCTGACCCACCGTGACCATGCTCAGTCGGTACGCTTTGTGACTGGGTTCTTAAAGTCAGGTGAGCCCAATACTGGCTTTGCTGCTTTAACCAATCCTGAAGAGACGGTGGTCTTTTATATGGGGCTGCATTCAATTGAGCGATTGACCAAGGGTCTGATGGATGCGGGACGAGATCCTAATACGCCGATTGCTATCATCTCTCAGGCCAGTTTACCGACCCAGCAAGTAATGACCGGAACTTTACAAGATATCGTTGCCAAGCATGAGGCCAATCCACTACCGACCCCTGCTTTATTGATTGTCGGTGCAGTGGCTCAGCTACATGATGAGCTGGCTTGGTTTGGAGAAAATATTGTGGATACTGACCAACAGGCGCATGCGCTAAATATGATTTAACAGTCAACTCTAGATTTCAATTAAAGTTTTCAGTAAAAAGCTTTATTTTAAAACATACAAAAAAATAGAGAGCTATGGTACACATTGCTCTCTATTTTATTTTAAGTCATGGCTATAGTTTAGTTATTAATAACAGGTCTGCTTCTGTTATTTAAACCTTTAACACAAACACCAAAGCGAAGTGACCTCCGCACTACGCGCTGCAAATAATGGATCGCTTTCATCTTGGCTCTTGCCATGCATTGGCTCAGTATCCAGACGATATTTGACCTTCAAGCCAGCATCTTCGATCCAGCCTATTAACTCCTCACGAGTGCGCAACTTTAAGTGCTCGGCTAAGTCTGACAGTATTAGCCAAACTTCACCTTCATCTGCCAAATGCTGCTTTGCTCCCATTAACAAGCCTCTAAGCATGGCACTATTAGCATCATACACTGAATATTCTAACGGCGAGCTGGGCTTGGCAGGCAACCACGGCGGATTACAAACTATTAAGTTTGCAGGCGGTGCATCAGTTGGAAATAAGTCCACCTGTTGCAATTGCACGTTGGATAACCCTAAGCGATCAAAATTATCTTGGGCACACTCCAAAGCATGCGGATTTAAGTCGGTAGCGATGATTTGCTTAAAACCACGCTTCGCCAATACGATGGCAAGTAGACCGGTACCAGTACCAATGTCATAAGCAACTTTGCAGCTATCAGGCAGAGGTGCATCAAGTAGTAATTGCACATATTCTTGACGCGTGGGTGCAAACACGCCGTAATGAGGGTGAACTGAGATGCTTAAAGCTTTAACTGGCACCCCTTTTTTACGCCACTGCGCCGCTCCTAACGCTCCCTGCAAGTCCCGGAATGACATAACACAGGCTTCATTCATGTCACCGAAAGCAGCCTCACATGCCTCACTCACCTCAGGGGCTCGGCGAAGATTCAGCTGATAATTGGCATCAAATGATAATAGTAGACGACCTAGGAGACGCGAGCGCTGAGATTGAGCTAGACGATTTTTATGAAATAGCTGGGGCAGATCTTGTGACCCTGAGGAAGATTTTGAACTGTGTGCGTCTTGCACGGCTTTTTTTTCAGCCTTCTCGATTTTTCGTTGTTCAGCACGGTCAATACGGCGCTGTAAGGCTTGGATAAGCTGCTTGGCATTATGATAATCACCGCGCCAGAGCATTGAGGTGCCAGCATTGGCCAAGCGATAGGCTTCATCGGCGGTGATGGTATCATCGATTATAACGATACGTTTGGGCGGGGCATGATTACTTTGTGATAACCAGCGGGCTTTGTGCTCGGTACTGCCCTCTTCCCACTGTAGATATTGACTTGATTTTATAAACACAGACTTACCTTTATATTTCAGCATATTTAATAATATTTCAACACGGCATCATACACTAAATACGCTGCGACCTCCCAATAACCTAGCTTTATAATTGAACTCTATAACTTTTTCACTCTAACTTTCATGGCAATAAGTCTGGCTATCAAAGCTGTAACAAGCCCGCTTAAAATTATTTGTGGTATGATATTTTAGTCCTCGTTGCTGCTTTTAATTGAGCAGATTTTTCACCCCTTATTGCGTTGTATTTGTCTCTATGTCGAACTCTAATAAACTGCCTATCAACACTAAGCCTTTAACCGTATTACACACCTCCGACTGGCATCTAGGTCGCCGACTGTATGGCAATATGCGCTATGACGAATTTGAAGCTTTTTTGGCATGGCTGTCCCAGACCATTCAAGACTATAAAGTAGATGTTCTTATTGTCGCTGGCGATATCTTCGACACCATGACACCAAGTAACCGAGCACAGAATTTGTATTACCGGTTCTTAGGTGAAATATCGCAGTTGTATTGCGATCACGTAGTGATAGTAGCGGGTAACCATGATTCGCCAAGTTTCTTAGATGCCCCTGCAGAGATACTTAAATATTTGAGTGTTCATGTTATCGGTACGGCTTGTGAAAACTTTGAGGACGAAGTGCTGTTATTAAAAGACAAGCACGGTGAGCCGCAGTGTCTTATTGCCGCTGTACCTTATCTCCGAGACCGTGACGTGCGTCTAAGCTTACCAGGTGAATCGACATTAGATAAGGACAAGATGGTGCTGGCAGGTATTCAGCATCACTATGATCAAGTGGCGCAAATAGCCAAAACTCAACAAGCAGCATTAGGTGACCAATACCAAAGACACATTCCTATTATTGCTACTGGGCATTTATTTGCTGCCGGCAGTAAGACCACAGAAGATGACGGGGTGCGCGACCTCTATGTCGGCTCCTTGGGTCAGGTATCTGCCGAGCTATTTGATGACTGCTTTGATTATGTGGCTTTGGGTCATTTACACGTACCGCAAAAGGTAGGCGGCCGTGAGCATATTCGATATTGTGGGTCACCCATTGCTATGGGTTTTGGGGAAGCCCGCCAGCAAAAGCAGGTGCTTTTATTACAATTTAGTGCTGCTATTGAGGACTTAAATCTATCTGCCACTGAAGATAAAATAGCCAAAAACAATGCTCAGGTTGGCCTTTTTAATACCAGTTCTTCTAGCGTAAGTACGGCCATACAGTCTACCAAGTCTGCATCACAAGCAAAAAAACTGGCTGAAGCACAACAAGCAGATTTATTTGGGGACTGGTTTGGAGATGAAGAAGAAACTGACACCACAGTTGATGACTCAATAAATAGTTTACCGGACACCTCTATCGTCAATGACGAAGATGCTGAATCCTCACATAAAGTATTGTTTGACGATAATGAAAAGGCGATGCAATTGTTGTCAATTGCTGTGCCCTGCTTTCAAAGGCTAATGCAGGTTAAAGGTGATCTGCCTTATATTCATCAAACCATTGCTTCTTTACCCAAAGATGAGTCGATATGGCTTGAAGTCATTTATGATGGCGATGAGATCGTTACTGATCTGCGTGACCAAATTAATGCGCTCATTGAGGACACTCAGCTTGATGTGTTAAAAACAAAGAACAATCGAACTTATGACCGTATCCTTCAATCAGAAAACAGCAATGAAACCCTACAAGATTTAGATGAACTAGAAGTGTTTCAGCGCTGCCTAGATATTAATCAGATTTCAGAAGCTCAGCGTCCAAAGTTAATAGATGCTTACTCTGAGATACTGTATAACATCAAACACGATGACAAGATGGCAGAATAACGTTCAAGCTTTGACCTTAATCCCTCAACTTATTTCATATATTTATAAGCGACGGTTACCCTTATCATGCGTCTAATTGAACTGCGATTAAAAAACCTTAACTCCTTAAAAGGAGAATGGCTCATTAACTTTGACGATGAGGCTTATGTTAATGAGGGAATATTTGCGATTACTGGCGATACAGGAGCCGGTAAGACCACCATTTTGGATGCCCTGTGCTTGGCGCTATATGGTGAGACGCCACGTATCGGTACCATTAGTAAATCGACCAATGAAGTAATGACCCGTCAAACCGCCGAATGTATGGCTGAGGTAGTAATAGACATTAATGGCACCCATTATCGTTGCCACTGGAAACAGCACCGTGCCTACAATAAGCCTGATGGCAGCTTACAAGACACTGAGCATGTCATTTCTTATGCCAATGACGGATTAGGCCATAAGGCCGGTACCATTATCGAAGAGAAGTCTTCTTTAACCAAAAAGAAGATAGTTGAATTGACCCGTATGGACTTTCAGCAGTTCACCCGCTCTATTTTATTGGCTCAAGGTAGTTTTGCGGCATTTTTAAGCGCCAAAGCTGACGAACGTGCCGATATCCTAGAGAAAATTACCGGTACTGATATCTATGCCACTATCTCTCAGCAGACTCATGAGAAGAGAAAACTCGAAGAACAAAAGCTGACGACCCTAAAAGCCGGTCTTGAAGGACTTTCTCTACTATCTAATGAGGAGGAAGCCGAATTAAAACTAGAGGCTGAGCAGCTACAAACCAAACGCCAGCAAACCACCAAACAAGAAACTACGCTGGTCAATCAAATAAAATGGCTAGAAAATATCCATACCTTAAAGCAGCAAATCCAAAACTTTAGTGAGCAGTTGGATATTGCAACACAGCAAAAAGCGGACTTTGCCACTGACGCAATTCGCTTACACAATGCCACGCGTGCTTTAGAGATTAAAGATAAATTTGGCGAGTTAAAAAATCAACGTCAAGTAACGACTGATCTTAAGGCCGAGCAGCAAAATCTTGAAGACAGTTTGCCACAATTGAAGCAGACACTTGATGCTAGCGAGATTCATAGAGAGCAAGCCAATATCTCAGTAACTGTTGCCGATAATGAGCTTCAGCAAGCTCAGCCGGTAATTAAACAAACACGAGCACTGGATCAAAGCATTCAAACCCAGAAGAAAACTGTGGCTGACTTTGAACGACAGCAGCAAACAGCAAAGTCAAAACTTGATGGCCTTAATCAGGTTCTCAATACAGACCAGCAGCAACTTACTGAGACCCAAAAAAGTCTTGATAGTCTTAACCTCCTATTTAGCAAGTTTGGCAATCACAGCCAGCTAAGTGGCGATATAAGAGATTTAATACAATATGGAAAGACCATTAGCAGTGCCTTATCTGATAATGCCAACCATAAAAAAATAAGAACTGATTTGGTTAATGAGATAGAGAGTCTGTCAGTTACTATCAACCAGAAAAAACAACTGCAAAATCAGGTAGAACAAAACCTACAAGGGCATCATTCCGCTTTGGCAACGATGCAGCAGCAACAAAAACAGCTGCTTGGTAGTAACGAGGCCAGCCATTTGCGTCAGCAGCTTAACCAGCTCGATGACAGCCGTTACATACTTGATAGTCTCAACACCGAGTTAAACCGGATATCACAGCAAGATACAGTTTTAGAGGCGATGAGCGCCAAACTGCCAGAACTTGTTGCCGCTGTGCCACAAATAACAGCTAATATTGCACAGCAACAACAGACCCTTGATCAACTGAAGCAAAAACATCAAGATGAACAGCAAAAGTTAGAGTTGATGCAGAAACTGGCTCAATTAGAGTCTAAGCTTGAAGATTATATTGTCTTATTGAAGCAAGATAGCCCCTGCCCATTATGTGGCTCAAAGGAGCATCCTTATGCCGACAATCACCCGCACTTGCTACAAAACAATTCAGACCACAAAAATGATTCTGCCCTAGCTGAAGCCAAGCAAGGCATCGAAGTTCTATTGAATCAAATTAATGACAGTGAAGCCAAGCTGTCTGAATATCGCATTAACCTAGCCACGGCGGAGCAAGCCTATACTCATCAGATCCTACAAATTCGTGGTTCTCTTCAGCAAACTCACAGTCAGCTGCTTGAAGTTAATAACAGCGTCAATAGTCATAGACAGACTATAGCCTCTTATACAGACAGTCTAAAGCAAAGTTATAACGACAGTGGGTTATTAGACCTATCAACCGATACGTTTGCAGCGGTAACCTCAAGTGTAGAGAACGCTCTCAATAGCATAAACAATCAGTCAAACTCTGAAGAAAATGCGAAAGCTACTATTGATAATGAGCACTTAACTGCGGCAATAAAGAGCCTGCACAAATTGGAGGCACTTAAAACGGCTATTGACTCTTTTAATGAGTCGCTCACTACCCAAAAAGACAGTATCAACTCAACCTTGAACCAGTTTGATGAGCTGCAACAACAATTAAATCAAAAATCAAAGCAAATAAATGATCTTGAGGCTGATTTTAAACAGCACTCTAGTGTCGTTAATAACTTAGAAAGTACTGAAAAAGAAAAGCAGCAAGAAAACAAACACTTAGAAGCTCAGATAACTACCAACTTTAAAAGCTTAGCAGCGACTGTCAAAGATTTACAGAAGTTACTGGGTGGCTATCATTCTCACTCAATGGACTCTATTGAAGATTTGGACTCCTCGTTAGATTTCTCTGTGATAGATAGTACAAAAAAAGCACTTGATGAAATTGGTGAGGCAACTGACCAGCAAAACATATTCGATAAAGAACACTATGACTCTGTGCTACAGCCTATACGTGACTTTTGTCATCTGCTAAGAAAATTAGAGCAATTGTTTGTAGAAAAAACCCAGAAAAAGGGAGAGCTAGAACAGCAACTAAGCGCTTTGCAGTCGCGAATAGAGAGCAACTCACAACAGCTTAACAGTCAAAAATCCGAATTTGAAGACTTAACTAATCTACTAAAGCAGGCCGAAGAACAATTACTCACACTACAAACAGAGCGCTTTAATTTGTTTGATGAGAAAGATGCAGATGCTGAGCAGACTCGCCTGCAGCAGCTTTTAGACACTGCTAAAACTGCGCTTGCTTCGGCTCGTGAGTCCTATCAATCTAGTAAGCAGCGCTATGAAGATACTGAGCAGCGTCAACAACAGTTATCGAAGAAGTTGAACGATGAGGTCACTGCTCTGACTGCATTGGATAAGGGTTTTGAACAGCTATTGGCTAAATACCAATTTGCGGATGAAGCGGCGTTTCTTAAGGCCGACATGCCCCATGAAGAACGTCAGCAGCTTGCCGAGCGCCAACAGAAAATTTTGACTCAGATAGAGCGCTGTAAACAAAATAAGCTGGATTATGAAAAGCAATTAGCGGAACAGACTGCTAAAGCGATAACCACTGAAACTCAGGACAGCTTGGCTACAAAGCTAGAGGAAACTAAGCAGCTCAAAGATGAGATTAGCCAACAGCTTGGCTCCTTAGAGGAACGCATTAATAGCAATGAGTTGAATAAAAATAAACAATCTGAAGTCTTTGAAGAAATTGAAAAACAAAACAAGGTATTGCAGACGTGGAATGAGTTACATAAACTGATTGGATCCAGCGATGGTAAAAAGTTTAGAACCTTCGCCCAGGGACTGACCTTCGATATCATGGTCGTCAATGCAAATACCCAGTTGCATAAAATGAGTGATCGCTATCTATTGATACGTGATGAGAAGAACCCTCTAGAGCTAAATGTCATTGATAATTATCAAGGTGGGGAAATTCGCAGTACCAAGAACCTGTCAGGCGGTGAAGGTTTTATTATAAGTTTAGCCCTGGCCTTAGGATTATCAAAAATGGCTAGTCATAATATCCGCGTAGATTCACTTTTCTTAGATGAAGGCTTTGGTACTCTTGATGAGGACTCATTAGATATTGCGCTAGATACCCTAACCAGCCTACAACAAGAAGGTAAGCTGATTGGGGTCATCTCTCATGTCCATGCCTTAAAGGAACGCATTCACACTCAGATTAAGGTAGAAAAACTGTCTGGCGGTCACAGTCAACTCAGTGGGCCTGGTTGTCAGCGAGTATAGAGTTTTGGGGGTAGTTAGACTCGATGACTACCCCCAAAACATCAGATAAGCATCAGCTCAGATAAAACAGCTCAGGTTTAAAGAGCCAAGCTCCTATATCGAATTGGCAGCATCATAGGCAGTTTTTATCGCATGCGAGATGTCTGCTACTTTTACGCAGTCTCCCACCTCAATAACTTCAATACCTTGTGCCAATAAGTCACTGCTATCAAAGATTTGCGGGCGTGCGCCACTAGCGATTACCGCAAAATCTGCAACAAAAGGAACAATGTTGCTTTGTTGATCCTTGCAAACAATATTTATTTCATGTGAGGATTGCTGAGATTTTTGTGCTTCTTGTTCTTGAGCTTCCTGAAAATGGTTGGGCTCAATGCGAGTCACTTTAAGACCTGGATGCTGAGTGACCCCATAACGGCGATAAGTTTCTAGGACACTCGGCAATACTGTAATACCGATGCCCGCCCCTACTTCTTCACTCATCTCGACGATCGCCACTTGGCAACCTTGCTCTGCAAGATATTCGGCAGTCTCACAGCCAACGATTCCACCACCGATGATTACCACACGCCCTGTAACTTTTTGCTCACCTGCCAGCACTTTCCAAGCATCACAAACTCCAGAGTCGTCTATACCAACAATAGGTGGCATGAAGCTATTGGCACCAGTAGCAACGATTACCGTATCTGGCGATAAGGAGAGAATACTATCCGTATCAGCCTCACGACCTTGCTGAATCTGAACACCGGCTTGAATACATGCTTGGGTTAAATCTTCGATACTGCGACGAATTTCAATTTTTCGAGGTGGTACTGAGGCAATATTAAGCTGACCACCCAGATAGTTTTGTTTTTCGAAAAGCGTCACTTCGTGACCTTTAGTAGCAGCCACACGAGCAGCCTCTAAGCCAGCAGGCCCCCCCACCTATTACCACTACCTTTTTACGTTGCTCAGCAGGAGTAATAAATCGAACCGCTTCGAAGCCATTCTCAGCATTCACCACACAAGCGATAAAAGAGCGATTAAGAACCGTATCAACACAACCTTCATTACAGCCTATGCAGCGGATAATATCTTGCGGACGTCCAGCAAGAGTTTTATTCACCCAGTCAGGGTCAGCAAGTAAAGCGCGGCCTATACCAACCATATCCGCTTTGCCCTCATTAAGTAGCTCCTCGGACATTGCAGGGTCTATAATGCGCCCAGAAGTACTGACTGGAATTGAAACCACACTCTTCACTAAGGCCGTGATATCTGCAAAGAAGCAATAAGGCTGCACCCCCATGGGCGGAATGGTATCTGCCATATTACCAGTATGGTTCGCTTGAGCCACATGCAGCATATCTACGCCAGCCTGCTCCAGCCACTGGGCAAATATTGGTGCCTCATCAATACTTACCCCACCTTTACCACGCTCAGGTGTAATTACTGGCAATTTGTATTCAATCACCATATCAGGCACAGCAGCCTTCATGGCTTTTACCAGCATCAAAGCAAATCTAGTACGGTTCTCTAAAGAGCCCCCAAACTCATCGCTACGGGTATTCATAATTGGACTACACAAAGCCCCGACCAATCTGTCTCCATGAATACTAACCACATCAACACCTGCCTGCTGAGCACGTAAGGCACAAGCACACATCTTATCGATAATTTGATCTAGTGTCTCTGGCATCACCTCATTCACAAAGTGATCCATATCATGGTGCAGTTGAGAGCGTACTTCTTCCATCTTTCCTGCGGCAAACAAGGCATTCAAAACTTCACTGTTATATTCTGGGTGAAATATCTGTACCCCAAGTTTTGCACCATGCGCATGGACATTGTCAGCTAACTTCCGGAAGCATTCAATTTGACTGTCATCATAAAGCTTTGGGGTAACTGCAAAGCTAGGAATGGGCGCCACATCGCCTAACACGATATACCCGACACCCCCTTTTGCCAAGCGGGTATAAAAGGCACGACTTTGCTCATTGATGGTGCCATCTTTGTCTTCATAGCCAGTAGTTAGTGGCGGAAATAAGACACGGTTTTTAAATTCTTGGCCGCCAATGGTAATAGGTCTTAATATATTCATGGTTTGCTCTAAAGGTATTGCTGGCTAGATATATCGCAGCAGTTTTTTATTAGTAAGTTTCAGTTTTAAGTATCAGTATTGGATGATTGTAAGCTATTGGGGGTATTTAGTCGTTACTATACAACCATAAACAAACGAACTAAGCGCCTGTGGTAACATTATCATATACAAAATAATTAATACCAATATGGACTGACTATGATTAGCCATAATATAACTATTACTGATTTAAATACTGATGCAAAAAGTGTTGATTTTTTTCAACACCCTCCTAACGATACTAAGTCACATTTACTCGCCACTGGCTATCAGCTATTGGCTCAAAAAGGCTTTACTGCAGTAGGCATTAAGAAAATACTTGACACCGCTGGTGTGCCTAAAGGTTCTTTTTATCATTACTTTGCGTCCAAAGAAGCTTTCGGCGAAGCCATTATCCAAAGTTACTTTGAACATTATAAACATCGCCTGAATGCTATCTCTGCACAGGACACTAGTGCGCAACAGAAGCTGTCTAACTACTTTCAGTATTGGCATAACACCCAACAAAACGGCTGTGATCATGAAAAGTGTTTGATGGTTAAGCTTAGCGCCGAGGTCTCAGACATCTCAGACCCCATGCGAAAAGCTTTAGAAAATGGCTCACAGCAAACCATTCACTGGATAAGTGAGCAGGTAGAAGCGGGTTGGGCTGAAGAGTCTATCCCTAGGGCCAGAAATATTTCTGCAGAGAGTATCGCTAAGCGTTGGTACTATGCTTGGTTAGGGGCCAGTTTAATCGCAAAAACCAGTCGCAATAACTCAGCGCTTGATGAAGTCTGGCAAATGACAGCCTCAGACATTGGACTTTAAAAGATTGGTTAATAAAAATTGAACACAATTGCTTATCAGTTATGTTGTTTTGTAAAGCTACTAGACGACTGGTCTAATAACGCTGTATGATTCTCAGCAAGTTAACAACATCTCCTATTCATTTTTTTAATTACGACTTTTTAATACTACTTTTAATTAATCACCTTTTTTTAATAATCATCTTAAAGGACATTTATGAACAATTTTCAATATTACAACCCAGTACGCATTGTATTTGGTGAAGGTCAAATCAAACAATTGGCTGACTTAGTACCTGCCAAAGCTCGGGTATTAATCACTTATGGCGGTGGTTCTGCAAAACGCACCGGTACCCTTGATGAGGTTAAAACCGCTTTAGATAATGGTGGCGAGCGTCAGATATTTGAATTTGGCGGTATTGAGCCAAACCCTGAGTTCACCACTTTATTAAAAGCAGCTGACATGGTGAATGAACAAAATATCGACTTTATTCTAGCGGTAGGCGGTGGTTCAGTTATCGATGGCAGTAAGTTTGTGGCGTTAGTTTCTCACTTAAAAGAAGAAGACGGAACAGTATCTCGTGAGCAAGCCTGGGATGCTTTGACCAGCTATACTAAGAACATTGATTCAGCAGTAGATTTAGGCGCAGTATTGACCATTCCGGCGACTGGCTCTGAAATGAACTCTGGCGGCGTAATCAACTATAGTGAACGTCAAGCGAAGCTACCTTTTGGCAACCCTCTTGCTTATCCAAAATTCTCAATTCTAGATCCTACTAAGACTTTAACTCTACCTGAGCGTCAAGTAATGAACGGCGTTGCAGATGCCTTTGTTCACGTTATGGAACAGTATTTGACCTATCCTGTGAATGCCAAAGTGCAAGACGCTTTTGCTGAAAGTCTATTAAAAATTCTTATCACTGAAGGTAAAGCGGTTAAAGAGAATCCTGAAGACCTAGAAGTGCGTAAAAACATTATGTGGACAGCGACCATGGCATTAAATGGCCTAATTGGGACTGGCGTACCTCAAGACTGGACTACTCACATAATTGGTCATGAGCTAACCTCTTTGCATAGTATTGATCATGCCCGCACTTTAACTATTGTGTTGCCCTCACTAATGCGTGAGTTAAAAGACAGTAAAAAAGACAAGTTACTTCAATACGCTCGCAATGTGTGGAATATCAATAACGATGATAAACAACTAAGTGATGATGATGTCATTGAAACCGCCATTGCTTATACCGAAGACTTCTTTAAGGCGCTAGACCTACCTATCAACTTAGCTGATGCAGACTTAGATGAAAGCGCCATTGAGCCTATTATTAAGCAATTAAAAGCTCACGGTATGACTACACTAGGTGAGCATAAAGCCAATGATTTAGAAGTTTCACGTCGTATTTTACAACGTGCTGCTCAAGCTTAATTATCGTTGAATTGCTGTATACCTGACTTATTACTTTATAGTTATATAAGTTAAGTTATAAATAAGTCAGGTTATAAATTAGGTACAAAAGCACGACATAGGCACAGCTGCCCTGCTCTAAAATGAATACTGCATAAGCAGCTGTGTCCCTTTACTTAAAAAGTAACTGCTAAACATAGCATTTATTATAAACATACAATTATTAATACCCTTCGATAATAAAAATTACTGCATAAAACAAACCCAATAACAATAAAGGATAACTCCATGAGTTTTACCAATACCCAATCTGATACTTTAAATCGTCAAGTTAAGCTGGCCAGCCGTCCACACGGCAAACCGGTTAATGATAATTTTGAATTAGCCACGACTGAAGTTCCAACCGCTGCGGATAATGAGATGCTACTGCGCACCTTATATCTATCACTTGACCCTTATATGCGTGGTCGCATGAGCGATGCCGAAAGCTATGCTGATCCGCTTGAAGTAGGTGATGTCATGCTAGGCGCCACTGTCTCACAATTAGTCAACTCTAACGTCGATGGCTTTAGTGAAGGTGATATCGTAGTGGCTTATAGTGGCTGGCAAGACTATAGCGTAAGCGACGGCGAAGGGGTTTATAAGCTCTCTAAAGACATGAGTAACCCTTCATACGGTCTAGGCGTGTTAGGTATGCCAGGATTTACAGGTTATATGGGCTTGACGGATATCGGTAAACCAAAAGGAGGCGAAACTTTAGTGGTAGGCGCGGCAACCGGTCCAGTGGGTGCTACAGTTGGCCAAGTAGGTAAACTGCATGGTCTGAAAGTAATTGGTGTGGCAGGCGGCGAAGACAAATGCAAATTTGCGGTAGAAGAGCTTGGCTTCGATCAGTGTCTCGATCACCGTGCTGATGACTTTGAACAGCAATTAGCAGCGGCATGTCCAGATGGTATCGACATCTATTATGAAAACGTGGGTGGCCGTGTATTTGATGCGGTATTACCGCTACTTAATGGCCATGCTCGTATCCCAGTATGTGGTCTTGCTGCTCATTACAACCAAACTGAATTACCAGAAGGTAAAGACCGCTTAAGCCTACTTATGAGTAATATCCTAAGAAAACGCTTAACGGTTAAAGGCTTTATTATCTTTGAAGAATATGGTGATCATTTCCCAGAGTTCTTACAGACCATGGGCAAATGGGTATCTGAGGGCAAAGTAAAAACTAAAGAACATATCGTTGACGGTCTGCAAAACGCCCCTGAAGGTTTTGTTGATATGCTATACGGTAATAACTTTGGTAAAACAGTAGTAAAAGTTGCTGACCCTAAATAGCTATTAGCTGTAGATAGTTTTTAGGCAAGAAATTAATAAGATAAAAAATTCACAATAAATAATGGAATAACTATGAAAGTATTAATGGTATTAACTTCACACGATAAACTGGCCGAAACCGGAAAGAAAACGGGCTTTTGGCTAGAAGAATTTGCCGCCCCTTATTACGCATTTAAAGATACCGGTGCTGAGATTACCTTGGCCTCTCCTGCCGGCGGTCAACCTCCTCTAGACCCTAGTAGCGATACCCCCGATGCTCAGACCGAATATACTGATCGCTTCAAACAAGATACCGCTGCTCAAGAGCATCTAGCCACCACTCATAAGTTAGCTGAAATCAATAGTGATGATTATGATGCCGTCTTCTATCCTGGTGGTCACGGCCCATTATGGGATTTAGCAGTGGATCTAAAGTCAATCGCCCTTATCGAAGATTTTGTGAATTCTGATAAGCCAGTGGCGTTCGTTTGTCACGCCCCTGCTGCTTTGAAAAACGTCAAAGTTGATGGCGAATATCTTGTTAAAGATAAAAAAGTAACCGGCTTTAGTAACACCGAAGAAGAAGCAGTTGGTCTGAGCGACGTGGTACCTTTCTTATTAGAAGATGCCCTAAAAGAAAATGGCGGTCTTTACGAAAAAGGCGCAGATTGGCAGTCTTATGTGGTCGAAGATGGGCTACTAATTACTGGTCAGAACCCTGCGTCATCTGAAGAGACAGCCCAGCGTTTAATCAAACGTCTACAGGCATAAGTCAAAAATATTTAAAATAAACCGTTTATCTTAGATAAAAAAACAGTGCCAATTGGCACTGTTTTTTTTTGCTAAAAAGTTTAAAACCCAACTAAGAGCAACTGACAAAATTGCCTTTATTATCAATACACATCTGAGCACCATTGGGCGCATTGGCGACCCAAGCTTTACCGCCAGTAAACACAAATGGCTGTGCACCTTTGTAGGTAGCACCTCTGCCTCGACGAAGCTTTGATTCTTCAAAGTTAAACGGAATAACCAACTCGCCAGCCAAGTTAACAAAGCCCCATTTATTGTCCATTTTTACCCCCGCAAGACCTTCAGAGAAAGGCATGGCTTGCTGGAATAAAAACTTGATCATTGGCACTCCGCTATAGTTCACATAGCCCCATTTACCGTCACGCTGTTCTGGTTGCCAAACTTCGGTATTACTGAAACTTGGACTAGGCGCTGGTGTTTGAGTAATACTTGGGCTTTGAATGACTGTCGTAGTATTTATCACAGGCTTAGCCGTTGAAGCAGTCTGTGTGACATTACGATTGGAAACCGTCTGGGCTGGATTTGCAGTGGGTCTTCCATTAATATCTACCCACTGAGTCCCATTCCGAGTTGTGATGGTTGCCAAGTTACCATTAAAATCACTGATACTTTGATTATTGGCTGAAAAAGGAACGATGACTCGGTTACTGGTGTCAATGACGCCAAAGTTGCCTCCCTTTTTCACCACGATACGATTGTTACTTACCGCACGTGACCAACCTTTGGTTTGTCTATCTCCATTAATGGTGTCATAGACTACTGGAATAACTTCTCGACCCGAAGTATTGATATAACCTACTCGGCCCAATCTCTGAACCGGAATGAGCCCATCTTTAAGTTTACTGACATCGATACCATTGTATCGCGATAAATCAGCAATTCGCCTCCCTTTCTTATCCAGTAAAGCTACCGGCTGACCGGAGTCTTTTAGGGCTAAAAAATAATCACTACTGGCCGTACAAAAAACATTAGAATAGTAACTTTTGGGCACCTGACAGGCATAGGCAGGCACAGTTGTAGCGCCTAACACAGCACAAAGTGAGAGGGATTTTATTAAGTGTGATTTTAAATTACGAGTATTATTTAAGGTCATGTCTCTGATATATAGTCGATAGATTATGTGTTTATTGAAAAATAACAGAATTCAAATAGATATACCATGTTTGCAATAAAATATTGCAAACGAGTAGTATTAAGGAAACTCTGTTTCGACTATTTTAAATACTTATATACTCATTAATTAGTTAAATCCTAAGTTATAGAATCCTTAAGTATGAACAACCTTAATTTGATAAAAACTTCTGTTCAAGCCAGCTATTCATAAACACATTATCGGGATCATATTGCTCGCGTATCTCCAAAAAGCGTGCCATTTGCGGATACAGCTCATGCAGCTCATCCGTATTAAGCTTATTGACCTTACCCCAATGCGGGCGACCTTGCCACTTTTTCATATAGTCGTAAAGCCAATTGAATAAAGGCTCGCAGTCCATACCTTTATATACGTGAAATGAGAGTACCGCGCAGTCTTCACCCTGTGTTGGGCTAAGCATTCCCGTCTCGCCCTTATGTGTACGCACCTCAATGGGGAAATGCGATAATTTATTATCTTCTAATAAAATATCATTAATCTCAGTGATACCGGCCTCAAAATCTGACAGCTTAATAAAGTATTCTGACTCATTAAACTTAACCCCGCGCGGCGTTGGAAACACTTCAAAGCTGTAACCTTCGCGGTGGGTGTTAGGAATAGAATTGGCTGAGATCTCACTTACCTTTTTAGTCAGCTTAGGATTCATTCTTGCCAACTCAGAGAGTACATAAAAAGCGCCGTTAAGCATAACTATACTGTCAAAATGATCTTTCATCTTTTGGCCACGGCGCATTGGCTTTGGGGGAATTAAAGACAAGGTCTTTTGCTGCAGCTTATTGGTTCCTGGAAATAAAAACCATTCCATATGTCGATGAGCCCGTGCTGTATCATGAAAATTTGCCAACCCTTGTTCAAACTCTAAGCGCTCATTGGACTCTCGCAAGCCATATAAATCCACAACTTTTAATGTCAGTTTGGTAAATACTCCAAGCATACCCAGACTGACATGTAGTGCATTACCCAACTCGTCAGTATTTGGGTCGCCGCGTTTATGACTGTGTAGTTCGCCCTTGCCATCTATCCACTCCCAACCCACAACTTGGTTGGCTACCGAACCTAGACCAATACCTGTACCGTGGGTGGCGGTACTGACCGCGCCAGCAATGGTCTGCGCTTGCACATCCCCCATGTTTTCAAGTGCCAAGCCATGCTCAGCCAAAGCCGGCCCAATTTCATATAAATAGGTGCCCGCGTGCAATGTAGCCAATTTATTGGCTTTATTCACCGAGATTAAGCCGCGCATATTATGCAAAGTTACAGCGATCTCTTCAGGTCTAGCACAGTCACTAAAGGAATGTGCTGCGCCAGTGACCCGAACTCGCTTTTTGTCAGCACGGGCTTGTATGATAACTTGTTGCAGCTCCTCCACCGAATGAACCGAAAGCTTTTGTTCTGGCTCCGAGGTGACATAGCCAACCCAGTTTTCCCACTTATTATTTGTCTGCCAGTGTTTTAATGAAAACATTGTCCTTGTCCTCGATAAGTTGTCATAACTTGCGCAGTTCCATCTGCTATCACGGGTGCATTGTCACGATAACACACCAACTCATTAAAGTGCTCAGCTAACTCGCCGGCTTTGGCATGGCGGCACCACACTGCCTCACCAATTCTTGGCATATTGCCCTGCTTTATAACTTCATTATCCACTGAAAATGGCGTTTGTACTTCTCCAAATCCTTCATCGGGCAGTAAAGACAAACCCTTGGGATAGTGCACTACCGGCGCTTTATCAGCACTCACTGCACCAGAAGCAATAAAGCCGCCCCCTTGGCAAGTAACCACCCCTTTTTCAGGCTGGCGTGTCACTGGCAATACAAAGCCTGCTGCTGGGAGAAAGGGCTGCATGCTCTCCATATAATCAAAATACGCCGGCTTATAATAAGCTGAACCCACCGTAATCTCAGTCACTTCCGGCTGGCATGAGGTGAAGTCCATACTACCACTACCCCCTCCGTTGACCAGCTTAAGCTGATACCACTGTTCAGTAATCCAGCGCACTATGCTTGCGCGGCGACGGCTAACTTGTTTTTTGGAGCCAGTTTTTAATACTTTAATCGCGGGCGTGAGCAATGATTTACCTGGGATATGCTCTGCCAGCCCAGCAATCTGAGCCTCATAACCCATTACCGCATCTAGATTTATATGCGATAGGCCACCCGCCTTCTCCATTAGCTTTTTGACATCGCTTTTGCGCATTAAGGCCGAGCGCTTGGTGCCAAAATAAAGCTTGGGTAGTGGCATAGACATATTGATATCTAAGCACACCTCAATTTTTTGGCCATGCTCCTCACCTATCTCATCAAGCAGGCGTAAGTGCTCAATGCGATCCGCCATCCAAATCATGGTAGCGCCTTGCTGAGTATATTTGAGCGTTTCGACCACACTTTGAGTATCTAAAGTGGGATAAGCACATAAGATATTATCAAAGCCATTTTGTAGCAAATACAAAGACTCGGCAGCACTGTAAGACATGAGGCCGATAAAGTGAGGGGTCTTTTTTTGAATGTAACGCAGAACATCGATAGAACGAATTGACTTGGTCGCGATGCGCAACTTAACCGCTTGGGTCTTTTGGTTAACCAGCTCAATATTATGATCGAGCGCATCCATATCTAGCCAAGCACTCACCTTAGACGGTGCAGGCAGTTGGGCAAAATCCATTTTTACTATCCTTAACAACAAATTAAAAACTATCAAAGTGCGGCTTTATAACAACTACCGCTTTATAGTAATCTGCTTATCCTAACAGATTATTTTCATCTTAAAAAATAAAAAAGCAGCAAGGCAAACTAAATTCTGTCTTGCTGCTATTGTCACATATTACCGGCTTAATTTAGCACAAAGCTTGTTAATCTAATGTAGCGCTTCAAAATGCTCTTGAATATAGGCCTGTCCTTCCACATCCAAACACTCAACCAATGAGCGACTCCACTTAGGTTGACGGTCTTTATCTACCAATAACGCACGCACGCCTTCGCTAAAGTCGGGGTAATTAACGCAGTGCAGAGCCACATTAGTCTCAAGCGCCATCACTTCCGTTAATGATAGGTTATGGGCACGCTGATACATCTCATAAGTAATCGCTTTGGTCACCGGGCAACCATAACGATAGTTTGCGACTGCAGTTTTGAACCAATCACTTTCAGCAAGCTCTGGGCAGAAGTTTTTGATATTTTCATCTGACTGTAAAATATCATCTATTTTATCTAATCCACCACAGTTCATAAGCTTTTGAATGGGCTGCATAAATTTAGCAATGTTGCTTGGTGCAAATTCGATATTCGCAGCAGATTGTGCACTAAAGTGACTTAGCGTTTTGGTGGTAATTTGATGTAATTTACTGCTTAGGCTATTTAAAGTGGGTTGACCTAAAGCCTCATTCCAATCAGCCTCACATAAGCTTTGCAGCATGGCATCAAAGTCTTGGCTGGACATTTTGAAATCTGCTAAGTTACATAGTAAAGCATCGTTGGCATTGGCATCAGCGCCTGTTAGCCCCATAAACAAACCAGTCTTGGCAGGGAATCGCTGTAAAAACCAACTGCCTGTTGCATCGGGGAACAAGCCAATATTTACCTCTGGCATAGCAGCACGGGTAGTCTCAGTGACAATACGATGGCTACTGCTGCTTAGTATGCCCATACCACCGCCCATTACAATACCACTGCCCCAGATAATAATCGGCTTATGATATTCATGCATTTGGGTGTCTAAATGATATTCACTGGCGAAGAAATCAACTGCTTCTGGCGGGGCTATGCCTTCTCCATCCCACTGCTGGCGTGCTTGATACAGCTGACGAATATCACCACCAGCACACAAAGCACGCTCGCCAGCACCATGAATTACTACTGCTACAAGATTGTCGATCTGTTCCCACTCTGTTAGCTGTGCGCTGATTAGCTTGCACATATTGGTGGTCAGTGCGTTTAGAGACTTTTCACGATTTAGAGTAACTAAGCCAATTAACAGCCCTTGCTTGATTTTTATTTCTTCAAACAATACCTCTGTATTGTCAGCTGCCGGTATACCCTTGGCAACTAAACTCTTTTGATTCGATTGCATATGAATGTTTGCCCTAATTTAAATAGCTTTTCTAGTTTTTGTGTTTTTTTGCAGTAGATGATAAAACAAGGATGACCCTTAGTGTAAATGTAGCCCCAAACAGTCAAGTCATCTTAATTGGTATGTCTTATCTGGATGTGATAACTGCCCATTATCACATCCGCTTTTAATAAGGCGCCTATACTATCATATTGTTTTTTCTCTGCACACGACAAAAAAACAAAAAAGTCTGTTAAAGCAAAGGCATAATAGTAATTTTTAAGACGAATCAGACCATGCCAAACTTTAACAGACTTAGTGAAACTTTAACCCAAAACCTGAGTATGAACAAGGCAAGAATCACATGTTTGAGCCTAATGATAATAGCCC
>NZ_FUGE01000106.1 GCF_900162825.1 Psychrobacter piechaudii | reverse complement strand
CAGTTTTGTATACTGGTTGGGCTAACTTGATACTCTTCGGCTAACTCCCGAAAGCTGTAGCCTTCGTCAAGTTTGCTAAGAATCATTTGTCGGTAGTCTCTTGAATATGCCATAAGTTTTAGTGTACCACTTTATTCGTTCTTTGACTATATCAGGCAGTGTGTTTAATGCGCTTTGTGCTTGCACCGATACCGGCAGGATTGTACTTTGCTTAGGCACCGTTAACAGGTCGTTATTAGGGCCGACCGTGTTTGCCATAAACATCATGCCCAGGGCCGATAATGAAAGTATGAGCAAAAAAGGGGCGACCAACATACCAGCATAAAAGTGCCAACGCCAGATAGTGGCATATTTTTTATTATTGAGACGGGCGTTCTTTATTTCCTCCTGACGGCTATGATTGTGCATGTTAATAGGGGATTGATTTGACATGTCCTTTGAGCGGCTCATGTTTGGGTACTCCGAGATTCTGCAGAATAAAGGCTGCTAACTGAATATTTGCCGTAGCAGAGGCTCGCATATTCTACACCCCACACCCTCGTTTTTATCACCAGTCGCCGTAAAACCACCCACTTCAGGGGGTGGATATAAGGCGACACACACTGTCGTAAGAACTCGTTAAAGGGTTGTAAGCTAAAATTAATCTTGCCATACTAAGCATATGAAAACACTCAAGCTACGCATTAAAGACAAACACATAAAAGAGCTGAATCGTCTAAGCGGTTCAGTGAACTTCGTGTGGAACTATATTAATGCACTTTGCTTTGAGCATCTAAAACGTACCGGTAAGTTTTTTAGTGCTTATGATCTAA
>NZ_FUGE01000160.1 GCF_900162825.1 Psychrobacter piechaudii | reverse complement strand
GCGAGGACGACTAACCTCACTGCCACAGCGCAAGCAATACATTACATTGATTCAAGAAGCTAATATTTCAGGGGCAAGGCTAAAGCAAGCATGTAACGAGGTCGGCATTAGTCTACGTACCTACAGGCGTTGGTATAAACAAGGTCAAATAGTTCATGACAAGCGTGCTGAAGCTGTGCGTCCTATGCCCATAAATAAGCTGACTGATAATGAGACAGCAACTATTATTGCCGTCTGTAACGAACCCCGCTTTGCAAGCCTACCACCGACACAGATCGTACCCACTTTGCTCGACGAAGGTATCTATCATGCCTCAGAATCCACCTTTTACCGTGTACTTAAAGCCCATAATCAGCTAAACCACAGAGGACGTAGCCTAGCTCCTAAAGTCAGTAGTAAACCGGAATCATTTACCGCTACAGGGCCATGCCAAGTGTTCTGCTGGGATATCACCTACCTGCCAAGTCCTGTACGCGGTCAGTTCTATTATCTTTATATGATTGAGGATGTGTATAGCCGTAAGATTGTGGGATGGGAAGTGTACGATCATGAGTCAGGTGAGCTTGCAGCACAGCTTCTACAGCGTACATTAATTAAAGAGAAGTGTTTGCATTCAGGCTTAGTTCTACATTCTGATAATGGGGCACCGATGAAGGCGCAAACGATGCGAATGAAAGCTTATGAGCTTGGGGTGGTGACCTCTTATAGCAGACCTCGGGTAAGTAATGACAATCCATTTGCTGAGTCGCTGTTTAAAACGTGCAAGTACCGCCCGAATTGGCCAACAGATGGGATTAATAGTCTTGATGAAGCGAGAGCTTGGGTGCTTAGGTTTGCTCATTGGTATAACATGGAGCATAAGCACAGTCAGCTTAGATTTGTGACCCCTCATGAGCGCCATACGGGGGAGGATAAAGTCATTCTAGAAAATCGTAAGCAGACGATAGAGAGTGCGAAAGCATTAAATCCTGCGCGCTGGGGTGGCCGAGAGGTGAGAGATTGTACACCTGTGCCCCCAACGACTTTAAATCCAGTAAAAGAGCTAAAATCGATTGATAAGATGAGAGTCGCCTAATTCATTAAATGGTGACAACTATGTTGACAAACACCGATAGTGTCCATGAATAATAATCGTGGACGCTAACATGACAATACAACCCCATAATAAACCCAAACGAAGAACTTACAGCGCCGAGTTTAAAGCACTTTTAGTAAAAGAAGCGACAGACTCAAGCAATCCACTCTCCGATATAGCCGGGCGGTTCAATGCATTATGCTCTGAGTAACTGCAGATTATGTTATCTACTGATGCAGAAAAATTGCTTGATTATCCTGTTTTTAGAATCAGCTATTTACGCTAAAGATTCATAATCTCGACTAAAAGTAATGGATAACTCATCAGCTGCCTCTTTCATCACTGGAATATAGCTTAATAAATCTTCTAGTGACTTGCGCACTGTTGGACCATGAGTGAATAAGGTTGCGAATGCTTGCTGCTTACCATTTGGAATTAGTACCGCACAGGCAACCATACCTGGAATAAACTCTTCATTGTCTATTCCTATCTGAGTATCACGTGTTTTAGCAATAGTTTGCATAAGATGGTTCTTATTCGTCTGAGTTTTAGTTGTTAGTGCATGTATTGACATTTTATCAATGATACGTTCGCATTTATCTTTAGGTAGTTGCGCTAGAAGTAACTTACCACTGGCACTTGCCCAAACTGGAACATGAGAGCCAGTGGGTAAGTATATTTGTAGTGGCCAATCAGACAGTACTCGATCCACGTAAACCACATCCAAGTCTTGTAAGATAGCAATACCAACAGTCTCACCAATCTGTGTAGAAAGCTGCTGTAATATTGAGAGCCTTTCAGTTTTAAAGTGACTGTTCTGCCATAAATCCATAGCTAGTTCATAGGTTCGTTTTCCACACGTCACTTTTCCTGGTAAATCCAATTGTACGAAATTAAGATTTTGTAGTTGCTCCAATAATCTATACATACTAGGTATAGGTATATCTAACACTGCTGCTAGGTCGCTGACACTCATAGGTCTTTGTGATTTCGCTAAGATTTCTACTATCTGCAAAACTCGCTCAACACTTGAACCTTTCTTTTTAGTTTTACTCATATCTTTGTAACCCTACAGACACTTGGCTTTAAATGATCCTTAATTATTATAACGATAATATTTAGTGATTTAAGGCTTGTTATTATAAAAATATTCTGTTATTTTTACATAACGATAAAAATTTTATCGTTATGTGAAATTTTTAAATAAATGGATTTAATATAGGTATAGCACAAGGAGTGCATATGATAAGTTTATTGCCTATTTTTCTATCGTTAGGATTACTAATGTATTTGGCCTATCGTGGTCATAGTGTTATTTTATTAGCACCATTATTAGCTATGCTAGCCGTACTTTTAAGTGGTGAAGCTAGTACAATGCTTGGTGTTTATACTCAAGTATTCATGAAGGGATTAGGTGGATACATCATCAGTTTCTTTCCCCTTTTCCTACTAGGAGCTATATTTGGTAAGTTGATGGATGATTCAGGATCCGCACTTAGCATATCGGAGGCCTTAGTAAATAAACTTGGTAAGAAGCAAGCTGTTTTATCAATTGTTATGGCATGTGCTATTTTGACTTATGGCGGTGTGTCATTATTCGTAGTAGGCTTTGCCATATATCCCATTGCTGCCACTCTATTCCGTCAGCTAGATATCCCCAAAAGACTTATTCCTGGTGCAATTGCTTTAGGTGCTTTGACTTTCACAATGACTGCCCTACCAGGCACTCCCGCAATTCAAAATGCCATTCCAATGCCATTTTTCAGAACAGATTCTTTCGCAGCTCCTGGCCTTGGTATTATTGGGGGTTTAATCATGTTAATAGGTGGAATGATTTGGCTGAATTATCGTACTAGGAAAGCTATTAATGCAGGAGAAGGATATGGCCAACATCATATTGATAATTTAGCTGTAGTCGATCATAGCTCTAAGCCTTCATTACTAGTGTCATTATTACCAATAATATTAGTCATATCGATTAACTTCATTTGTACTAAGTGGCTCTTACCAAGTATGGATAACAGCTATTTAGCAAGTGAAGAATTTGGTGCTATTCCACTAAATAAAGTTCTCGGTATTTGGGCTATTGTCATAGCTTTGGTAGTATCTTGTTCAGCTATGATTCTGCTGAATTGGAAACGATGGAAAAACCTAAAAGAATCGCTAAGCGATGGAGCTCTTGGTTCATTACTTCCTATTTTCAATACCGCCTCTGAAGTGGGGTATGGATCCGTTATTGCTACTTTAACAGGATTTATAATTGTTAAGGAGTTCTTATTGGGTCTGTCTCCAGAGAACCCTCTTATTTCAGAAGCTGTTTTCGTAAACGTTATGGCGGGCATTACTGGTTCAGCGTCTGGTGGATTAAGTATCGCTCTTAATACAATGGGAGACAAATATCTTCAATTAGCTTCTCAGTTTGGTATTAATCCTGAGTTAATGCATCGAGTTGCTTCTATAGCATCAGGGGGTTTAGATGCTCTACCTCACAATGGTGCAGTCATAACCTTACTTGTCATTTGTCAACTAACTCATAAAGAATCTTATAAAGATATTTTTGTAGTAGCTGTTGCGGTACCTATATTAGCTCTTATAGCAGTAATTACTTTAGGTACATTAATAGGCTCGTTTTAGCATAAGTATTAAATAAATAGTGATCAACACAAGGATGAGTAAATATGTCACATAGTATTCTTTTACCAAGAATAATGGAGGTTGGACGCGACGCATGTAATAAGCTTCCAACTATATTAAATAGTTTGAATATTAAGAAGCCTCTTATAATTACCGATAATATGATGGTTAAACTGGGTTATGTCGATAGACTAAATATTATCCTCGAAAGCGCTGCTATTACTGCCGACGTGTTTTCTGATACTGTCCCCGAACCTACCGAAAGCTCTATTAAAGCTGGCGTACATCAAGTTCAGCATCAAGATTATGATGGGCTAATCGCCTTAGGGGGGGGTAGTCCAATAGACAGTGCCAAAGCAATTGCAATTTTAGGTAAGCTTGGTGGTTCTATTCGTGATTATAAATTCCCTCGGCAAGTCAATGAATCTGGATTACCTATTATTGCTATTCCTACGACAGCAGGAACGGGATCAGAGGTAACTCGGTTTACTATTATTACGGATGAATCAAATAATGAGAAACTATTGTGTGTAGGCATGGGCTTTATGCCAGTCGCCGCGGTCATTGACTACAGCCTTACGTTAACCGTACCTGCAAGAACCACTGCAGATACCGGTATAGATGCAATGACTCATGCTATAGAGGCTTATGTTAGCCAAAAGTGCAATGTCTACAGTGATCAGCAGGCTCTGTCGGCGTTACGCTTAATAGGTGCTAATTTACAGACTGCTTATCATGATGGTAAAAATGAAGGTGCACGTGAGGCAATGATGCTAGGCTCTACCCTAGCAGGTATTGCCTTCAGCAATTCATCAGTGGCACTTGTTCACGGCATGAGTCGACCCATTGGTGCCTTCTTCCATGTGCCCCATGGTTTATCTAATGCGATGTTATTGCCCGCGATTACCGAGTTTAGTATCTCAGGCTCCCCTAAACGTTATGCAGACTGTGCTCGGGCATTGGGAGTAGCCTCAACTAGTGATACAGACGAGCAAGCCAATGCAAACCTAATTGAATACCTAAAAAAACTAAATGATGAGCTAAAAGTACCTACTTTGGCACAGTTTGGGATACAAAAACATACTTTCGATGCATTAGTCGACACTATGTGTGAGCAAGCATTCGCTTCAGGCTCACCTGGCAACAACCCTCGTGTTCCTAGTCTTAATGAAATGAATCAACTTTACAAATCGCTATGGACTGATTCTAATGATACACCGCTAGACCAAACCCACTAACACTTAGGTCTTACTTTCTGACAACCTAAAAACCATAAAAAGGAATATATTATGAAAACTATCGGACATTTTATTAATGGTACAAAGCGTGTTGATGAAGGCCCAACCCAGCCTATTTATAACCCCTCTACCGGTGAGGTAAGCAAACAAGTTGTTTTAGGTGACTCTAAAACTATTGATGAAGCGGTCATCGCTGCAAAAGCCGCATTTCCATCTTGGAGTAAAACCCCTCCGGCAAAACGTGCCAGAATCATGTTTAAATTTAAAGCGCTCCTAGAGCAAAATGCTGATGAAATCTGTCAATTAATCGGAGAAGAGCACGGCAAGATTGTGCATGATGCTGCAGGTGAGCTTCAACGTGGTATTGAAAATGTTGAATATGCTTGTGGAGCCCCAGAACTGTTAAAAGGTGAACATAGTCGCAATGCCGGTCCAGATATTGACTCATGGAGTGAATTCCATCCATTAGGTGTGGTCGCTGGTATTACTCCTTTTAACTTCCCTGCGATGGTCCCGCTTTGGATGTTCCCCATGGCCATCGTTTGTGGGAATACATTTATATTAAAGCCATCTGAGCGAAATCCAAGCGCGGCTATGTTTATCGCCCAGCTATTAAAAGAAGCAGGATTACCAGACGGCGTGCTTAACGTGGTTAATGGAGGTAAAGAGGCTGTCGATGCTCTTTTATACCATCCAGAAGTTGAAGCCATAAGCTTCGTAGGCTCTACCCCTATCGCCGAGTATATTTATACAACAGCTACAGCACAAGGGAAAAGATGTCAAGCTCTTGGTGGTGCAAAAAACCATGCTATTGTCATGCCGGACGCAGACTTAGACAATGTGGTTACCTCTTTATTAGGTGCTGCCTTTGGCTCATCAGGTGAACGCTGTATGGCTCTTTCTGTTGCTGTCGCTATAGGCGATGATATTGCAGACAAAATGATAGAAGCTTTAAAACCTGCAATACAAGAGTTACGTTTAGGTGTCTACTCAGACAAGGAGAATGATTTCGGTCCGGTAATTACGGAGGCACATAAATCTAAAATCCTAGGTCATATTCGAAGTGCTGCTGAACAAGGGGCAAATGTTATAATTGATGGTTCGAATGCAGCACCAGAAGGGTATGAGAAAGGCTTCTTTGTTGGCCCAACTTTAATAGACAACGTAACAAAAGATATGGACAGTTATTCTGCAGAGATTTTTGGTCCTGTGCTTCAAATTATGCGTGTCGAGACGATGGAAGAGGCAATACAACTTATAAATGAACATGAGTACGGCAATGGCACCTGCATTTATACCCGAGATGGTGAAGCCTCTCGATATTTTGTTGATAATATCAAAGTAGGTATGGTCGGTATAAACATCCCCTTACCTGTTCCTATCGCTTCTCAAAGCTTTGGTGGCTGGAAGCGCTCATTATTCGGTGATTTGTTTATGTATGGACCAGATGGTGTTAGGTTCTTCACTCGACGCAAAACAGTAACACAACGTTGGCCAAGTGCTTCTCTACGTGAGAAAAAGCAATTTTCAATGCCTACTTAAAAAACATCTATATTAATAATCGTTTGATATAGGAATATAGTCAAGGAAATCTAAAATAGCTACAAAGCAGCAGATCGTAGATTGTACTTATAGTCCCGCTTGGGAGCACAACACCGTAGCGGTTTAGTGATTCGCTGACTATATATGAAAAGTAATCCACTGACTAATGCCAGTCAGTTAAGCAAGAGACTTAGCGGAGATATGGTTTTTTAAAACCAGAGAACTCCATAAACAGGGGTTTCTAGAAAAAACGAATTTCAGAATTTCGCTATAAAATCTCT
>NZ_FUGE01000102.1 GCF_900162825.1 Psychrobacter piechaudii | reverse complement strand
GTATTAATATTACTCCAATACTTGTTATCAATAATATAGTTGTAGATATAGAAAACCTTAAAAAAGAATGTTGAGGTCTTATATTAAATAACTCAAAAATTAAATACATTGTTGCAGATACTATTAGTACTGGTGTAATAGCTTCTAAAATATATTGTTTTATATTTAAATTAATTAGTTTTGAAATTAAAAACACTCTTACCATTAAAGCAACTAATGATAAGAAAATGGCTACGTAAAACACAATAGAAGCATCTCCACCACTATTTAGAAAGTAATATGAGGTTGGAACGTTAAGCAATAAGATGCTACCTACTACTAACTGATACCTTTTTATTTTGCCTGTTGCTTGTGCAGCAGTCATCAATGAAGGTGACAAACTATCTATTAATAAAGAACAAATGATAAGCTTTATAAATAGGGTAGTGTTATCTGGAGGTTTCCCTAGCCATAGATTAAGTATAAAATCTGTATGTATTAAGACTGGAATAGCAAGAATTAGTAAGATATAAAAGTTGTATTTTGAGCTATAACACACTAATTGATGCATATATGCTAAGTCATTTCTTACATAGGACTTTACTATCTGAGGATTAATAGCTGCTTGTAAGTTTTGAACAAATCTATCTAACTGGCTAGAAACCTGTATTGCTAGTCCACGTGCAGCGTTAACTGCAGGACCGAAGAATATATTGAGTAATATGTTTACACCTTGATTACTCATCACTGCAGCAATATTCCCCCAAAGGTTCCACCCTGTATAGGATATTAGAGTTTTAAAAAGTTGCTGGTCCCAATATAATTTAAATCTTGACTCTTCATACTTAATTACATTATAGGTTCTATAGATCATAAATACGATAACTACAACTAGTAAATTAAGTATTGCGTATAATATCAGCTTATCAAACCCAAGTAAGGTTAGCATAAATACCACAGCTAGCTTTAAGAAGACATCGACTATACTGACTTTAGCAAAAACTGCCATGTTCTCATGAGCAATAATTAATGCATTATAAGGCACACTAATAATGGTTACCATAAAAGAAAGTAGAGCTAAGTGAAAAACCCACTTAGCAGCACCTAACCTATCGGCTGGGATATTTAGTTGACTATTAAGAAACCATAGTCCTATGCTTTCACCTAATATTAAGACAAAAATAGCGATAAAAATGTGTATATTTAAGCTCATACTAAATATACCACTCACATCTCTACCTTCCTCCTCAGACTTGCCTAACTCAAAAGATAAAAATCGCTGGGTAGCAGACGACATAGCACTATGTAAGAAACCTAGCATAGTGACAAAGCCAGCTACAACGTTATATATCCCATAATCGTCTACTCCAAGTGTTTGAAGTACGACTCTAGACGTATATAAGCCAACAAACATTGTAAGCAGCATGCGAAAATAAAGCATGCCCGCATTTTTGGCCATTCTTTTGTAATTATCTTTACTCACATAGCCACCAGTTTGTTTCATAATAATATTAGAAATAATCTTATTAAATTTTATGGTACTAAATTTAAAAATAATACTGATATTGTTAGAAAGAAAGGATTGGGTTACTTGGCTTTATAGCCTTCTACATAATGACTAAATTCGTTTTTGAGCCAGTCGACATCGTGTTGTTGAGCCCTGGGCTTTAATTCAAACAATACAGATTCGATTTCATCTAGATCAAAGCTATGCTCACGAGCCTGCATAATTAAAGAGTGCTGAGTGGCTTCTACATTATCATCCCCAATAATCAACTCTTCATACAGCTTCTCCCCTGGGCGTAGGCCACTGAATATGATTTCAATGTCACCAGCAGGGTTGCTTTCGTCTTTTACTTCATAGCCGCTTAAGTGAATCATACGACGTGCAAGATCAACAATTTTTACCGGCTTACCCATATCTAATACAAAGACTTCACCACCTTGTGCCATTGCTCCAGCTTGGATAACCAAGTTAGCCGCTTCTGGAATGGTCATAAAGTAACGAGTTACCTCAGGGTGAGTCACAGTAATGGGGCCACCTTTAGCGATTTGCTTGGTGAATAGAGGAACTACCGATCCTGATGAGCCCAACACATTACCAAAGCGTACCATACTGATCTTTGTCTTAGGATTAGCATTACTAAAGCCTTGGCACACAAGCTCAGCTAGGCGTTTAGAGGCACCCATGATATTGGTAGGACGTACTGCTTTATCTGTTGAGATTAAAACAAAGGTTTCTACCTCTGATTCAATAGCAGCTTTTACACAGTGATAGGTACCTTTAGCATTATTTATAACGCCTTCAAAAGGATTGAACTCCACTATAGGGACATGCTTATAAGCCGCTGCATGATATACAGTGTTAATATCGTATTTTTTAAATACTGTAGACAACTTATCTTGATTATTTACATTGCCAAGAAGAGCAATGATTTCAATGTTTTGACCTTCACTATTGTTAGTTGTCCAGATAACAAGCTCTTGGTGGATAGCATATAAAGCATATTCAGAAAGCTCATACAGCACTATACATTTAGGTTTGTTTTTAACAATTTGACGGCACAGCTCGCTGCCAATAGAGCCGCCTGCACCTGTAACCAGTACATTTTTACCTTTAATATTTTTATGAAGTAGGGCTTGGTCAGGTTCAACAGTTTGACGGTCTAATACATCCAAGATATCTACCCGGCGCATGGTACTGACCGTAACTTTACCTTCAGCGATGTCTTGCAGACTAGGTAGTTGCTTAATTTTAACTGACATTTCTGTCAAACCATCAATAATTTCACGACGGCGCTGACGGCTAACCGAGGGCATTGCTAAAAACACTTGAGCAATATTTAAGTCATCAATTAAATGCTTGATATCTGTGGCTGGATAAATACGCTTATTTAGAATATGCCCACCTGTCAAGCGAGTATCATCATCTATAAAGGCTTTTACCTGATAACGAGGAGAATCTTCTAAAGCATCAAAAAGAGCGGTACCGGATACACCAGCACCATATATGAGCACGTTATCTCGTTCAACATTTATATTCTTCGAATCTTGATAGACAGGTTTGCCTTGCAAACGCAATAACAAATCACGCAAAAATAGTCGGCTGCCCCACAGCCAAATAAACAGCATAAATAAGTAAAGAAGCGGAACTGAGCGTGGGATACTGGTAATAAAGTCAAATAAATAGACAACAGTGAATATTATAAGAATGATGACAAATAGCTTAAGCACGCGGCGCATGTCGGTATCAAAGAAGATACGAGTAACTCCGCGGTAAAATCCGACCACATATAAGCCTAGAATAGGTACTAGCGCATACAGAGAAACCAATAATGGACTGGCATTAACATCAAGTACGCCTTGACGTAATGAAAGCGCAAAAAAAAGGCAGACTATAGATATGCAGTAGTCACCTAATAGCAGTATAGCTTGCTTGACTGGACGTGGCAGCTGTAATAGTCCTTCTGCTAAAGTACTAAGTTTAGTAGGTACAGGATCGTCATGGATTGTACTGAAATCAGATTCCTGCTTAGTACGACTATCTTTATCTTTGTGTTGCATGGCTATATCACTGTTATATTTGCTATAAGGCTAAATTAGCAGGGGGAGGATCTAGTAGTACTATAGTTAGTCTTTCGAGTTACCATAAGCATAACTGTAATGGTAGTTATATTTACTGGTGATGCCTTGTACCATATCGTTTAATACAATACCGTCTACAGTGACGCCGCCCTTGTCCATCTGTTTCACTGCATAAGCTACCTGACCTTCAATAGACTGATTAAAGCGAGTTACCATCAGTACTTTATCGGCATATTTAGCAGTGATAATAGCATCCGATACGGCTAAGATTGGTGGCGTATCAATAATAATGATGTCATAGATAGCAACCAATTGAGCCATCATGCTTCTGAATTTCTCACTGGCAAGTAAAGAGGCTGGGTTAGTAGGGTGCTCACCGCGCGGCATAAAGTCAATAAAATCAAAAGAGGTAGGGTGAATGTAATTGTTTAAAGCATCTTCATTAGCCGTTAAATAATCACTCAAGCCAACATTCTTAGTGATACTGAATATTTTATGCAGCTCCCCTCTACGCATATCGCCATCTACAATTAATACTTTTTTATTTAATTGGGAGAAGGTCTCAGCCAAGTTAGAAGAAACAAAAGACTTACCAATGCCTGGGGCTTCACCGGTAATAACGATAACTTTACCATGCTTTATCATACCAGTATCGCTTTCAATACTGCCTTGAGCTGCTTTTGTCAGTTTGGGCATGGTAAAAATCAGAGAAGTACGCAAGCTCTTAATGGCTTCGTAGCTAAGACCTTCATGATCTACCATAGCCAATAGGTTACGGTTATTATGTTTCTTTTTGCTCAGGTTGAAGGAAGTCTTCGAGCGTGGAATGGTGGCAATAACCGGCACACCAGTCTTAGCTTCCAACTGTTCTGGATCTTTAACTGGATTACGTAATAAGCTTTTTATAAAGACTAACAAAGTGCCAAGCATGGTACCTAGCAATAAAGCCAATATCCAGATTTGTAGCTTTTTCGGGGCTATGGCTTTATAGGTGTTGATAGGCATATCAACCACTCGAACAGAACCAATTTCACCAGCACGAGCAATTTTAAGCTGCTCATAGTTTTTCAGCATAGTTAGGTAGATTTCACGATTAATTTCCATGTCCTGGGATAACTGTAAGAACTCACGCTGAGTCTCTGGCATACGAGTTACAGTGTCTTTGATTTCTTGGCGTCTTGCATTTAATACTGCTAATTGATCATTGATTTGCACTACCAGAGGATGCTCTGCAGTATAGTAAGTCAGTAACTCAGCTTGCTTTAACTGTAGCTCGCTCAGCTGACGCTCAATTTGAGCACTCTCACTTAAAAGAATCTCTGCTTCTTTGGTAACATCAATGGTACCGTACTGTTCTCGGAACTTGTTAAAAGCTTCTTCCGACTGTTCGAGCTTTTGCTTCAGCTGAGGGATTTGTGATTCCATGAATTCGATGGTTGTGGTGGTTCGTTGTGCTCCTCGAGACAAATTTTGATCGATGTAAGATTGCACCACATTAGAAAGGACTCGGCTAACCTGTTCTTGATCTTCACCAGAAAGGGTAAGCTGTACAATACCTGTCTGCTTACCTCGTTCGGTTACAGATAAATTATCACCTAGCGCATTAATAGCAGAAGGAGTAGACAGCTTAGTTAAACTAATGGGATGTCCCACTGCAGGTAGGGAAGCGACGGAGATTCTAATATTGCCCTCTGGTGTGTTTAGAGTAGTAGGGGTGCCGATATTTCCTTTATACTCAATAGTTTCTTCATTAATCTCAAGACTAAGGGTAAAGCCTGTCGCTGTTTTTACTAGAGTGAAAGGCTTGTTAAGGTAAGCTAGAGGTACCTCAAAGTTATTAATTTGCGCTTCGCCATGTCTAGTTTCAAGGAACACACCTTGTTCAGTACTGGTTTGAGAGGGTATCTTAGACTGCGCAATACGGTCTAGAGATCCTATCTCAGGATTGCTAATCCGTAAATCTAAATGAAGCTTATCCACCACAGGGCCTAATACCATACGTGATTTGATAAGTTCACGCTCAGTTTCAGCAGCACTGCCACTTTCACCCACTAATTCTGAGATATTGGCCCCTAGAGCAGCCACCCCTTTCGACTTTTCATCAATCTGAAGTAGGGCATCAGTCTGATAGGTAGGTTGGACATAACGGCTATAGGTAACCCCTAGTGCTAAACTTAATAAGGCACAGGCGAGAATAGTTTTCCAACCACGCAGTAAAGTCAATAATAGCGCAATTAGATCAATTTCATCGTCTTGTTGAGTGGTGTCATTGGTAGAAGGGTTAGGCACAGTCTGACTCATAGGTTTTTCACTATTTATTGGTTACTAGTTAAATAAAGCGGCTTATTCTACACAGGAGCCTATAATACAAAAGAAGGACTATATTAAAAAAGCATATTAACTGATTTTATCTTCCCATTCTTCTATACCGGTTACGATGTCCTGGTACGCGGTCTGAAAAGCACTTATTTCGTGCTTATAAGGGTCAGCAATGTCTTTACCATTCCAGTGACCTAACTTAAAGGTCTTACCGCGGCAGAATGGCCAGCGTTCCTCAATCCACTTATTCTGACCTTCAGACATAGTAAAAATTAAGTCGGCCTTTTGTGCCAGCTTTTCATCAATCTGTTTGGCTACATGATTGGTGATATCAATATTTTGCTCTTCTTGCATTACCTTAATTGCCGCATCATCAGCGCCATGACCTACCAACGCCCCAACGCCAGCAGAGTCAATATTTTTCTCAGGGAAACGCTGCTTTAATAAAGCCTCTGCCATTGGACTGCGGCAGATATTACCGACACAAACTACCAGGATGTTTTCAAAAGCCATGAGTGATTCCTACAATTAAAATCTCAAAAAACAAAAAATTATCAGCCTTCTATGACGGCTATGTTATAAGCTTGATAACTGTCTAATCGCATTACTTGAAGGTAGAACCGAGTTGATAAATCTATTCCAACGGGTCAAGCCAGTAGGATCCACATAGACGATATCATTAGGATGCATCTCAAAGCGGTTAGCCAAAGCTAGATTAGTGACTGTCTGTAAGTTGACATGGTAGATATCGGTATACGATGCATTACCGTGATCACGGACCACGTAGACTTTAGCCGCATTAGAAGTAGAAGGGTTTAACCCTTTTGACTGACCAATGACCTGAGTCAGCGTTAAGCCATGATCCGGTATTTCAAGAGGCTTAATCTCACCAAACTCACCTAAAACATAGACTTTATTACGATCGAGGCGATTGATATGAATAGAGTCGCCATCTTGCAAATAGATTTGACTGGCAGAGACGCCCATGTCCTGTAAATCACGGAGCCCTAGCTCATATTTCACGCCTCTACGGGTTAGCACCACACTGTTGGAGTCGCCCTCAGTAGTAGCCCCACCCGCCATAGAGATAGCGCCATATAATGAGATAGGCGCATCGGCCATATTGAACTCACCGGGCTGACGCACTGCACCATCAATAAAGAATTTACTACCGCGGAAATTCACTACTTTTACCTGAGGGTCAGGGTATTTTAAATAACGCTGTAACTGGCTACGTAGATTATTAGTAAATTGGCTAACCGTTAAACCACTGGCTTTAACTCGGCCGACCAATGGAAACTGGAGGTAACCCTGTTGATCAACTGGGTAGCCGGCGGCATAAGGATTGCTAGCACTCGCATTCATAGAGTTGTTATTAGGAGGGGTAATATTAGGATATTCTATTAAATTAATACTTAAAACATCCCCAGTAGAAATGCGATAGTCCGCTACCCCGCGTGAGCCATTTAATAACTCACGTACCCGAGCGTTTTTCATACCCATACCTGAGCGGCTTGATGCATAGCTAGGAGCAGGGGGTAAGTTTGCTAAAGATAAGGGCTGAATATTAAACTGCATGCCATTTTCAGCAATAAAAGCCCCTTGTGGCGGCAAGTCGCCCGATTGCATGCCCGCATTAATCGTGCCACAGCCCGAAGTTAAGCCTATGGTCACGGCAAGTGCTGCACTAGTGAGCAAAGATTTGCGGTGTTTTAAAAAATTCATGCTAACTTCTCTACCTTTATTTCGACCGACTCAGTCCCTTAATCGTTAAAATTAAGAGCCAATTAAGTTAAGAGCAAATAGGGTTAGGGTGTAACTCTAATTTTGGATAAAAAGTATCAGGATAAAGTAAACCCATTATTCTGAGTATTTTAACATTAAATTAAGAGTGCTGCCCAATTATGGGGCTATCTTACTATAAAAAACCAGAATATATACTATAAAAGTAAGGAATTATAGGGCTACTTTCTAACCAGGAATATTGCTACCACCATTCCGGCTCATTAGATTCAGGTTTTTCAGCTCGAGCCTTAGAGGCGTGGCTATCTACTAGTACTGTATCTTCTGGAACCTCGGCGATAAAACGTGAAACCTTATCAAAGTAACCAGCGAAACTTGAATAGTAATCGGGAGCGGTTAAGTATAGATGGGTTTTGGCACGACTACAGGCCACATAAAACAGTTTACGTTCTTCTTCTAACTCTTCAAACTCATGCAGTGAGCGGTGGTGGGGTGTCAATCCATCAACCAAGGAGTTGACAAAGACCACCGGCCATTCAAGCCCCTTAGCACTGTGAATGGTAGAGATGGTTACCGCATCGGGCTCTTTTTTCTCCGGATCACCCATGACCGCCACTGAATCATTGGGTGGATCGAGGGCTAAGTTTTCCAAAAAGTTATCTAAGCTGCTGTGCTCCCGCGCTAAGTTAATCAATACTCGGAAGTCCTCCGAGCGTTCACGCCAGTTGTCCTCAAGCATTTTTAACATAGGCAGATAAAAATCTATTAAGGTCTGCAAGATATCGGCCACAGTTTCTTGTTGCTCAGCTTTGGTCAACACTTGATACAGCTCTTTGATGTGTTCTTTATTTTTGGTTAGTTTAGGGTCAAGTAGCGGCTCAAACGAGTTATTTCTGCTGGTAATGGCGTTGGTAATCTTAGTCGCAGTCACCTCACCAACGCCACTAAATAAAGTTAAGATACGGTGCCAAGCAATGGTATCGTTAGGATTGTATAAGATTTTCACCAATGCCAAGATGTCTTTGATATGGCGCTTTTCAATAAATTTAATACCGCCCACCACGATAAATGGGATATTACGCTGCATAAACTGCAGTTGAATCTCGTTGGATTGAAAAGAGGTCCGGCTTAATACCGCAAAATCATTATAGTCATGCTCTGGCTTTAAGTTGATGATTTTATCAGCAATGTATTTGGCTTCCTCTTTGTCATTACTGCGACGCGATAATACCGGTTTTGACCCATCAACAGCTAAGCTGGAATACAGCTTTTTTTGATAGCCCAAAGTGATTTGCTCAGACAGCGCATTGACGTAATCTAAGATAGCCGGGGTACTGCGATAGTTTTGCTCAAGCTTAATCAGTTTGGCTTCAGGATAGCTGTCACCAAATAACAGAATGTTTTCGTAATTGGCCCCACGGAAAGCATAAATGCTTTGGTTATCATCACCCACCACCATGAGTGACACATTATCAGGCTTACAGATATAGTCGATTAACTGCTTTTGAGGAATATTAGTGTCTTGATACTCATCGACCATCACATGGCGGTAAGTGTCTTGAATCAGCTTACGAAATTGTAGGTTGTTTTTTAGATGATAAACTACCTGACTGATAATATCGTCAAAATCATATAAGTGATTGGCGCGCTTATATCTGTGATATTCCATCGCCAACTGCTCAATGACCGGAATATGAATGGCGATATCCGGATAGTCATTTTCAATTAAATCCCGCAGTAGGATGTGCCGGTTGCGCGAGGTGGAAATCAGTTTTTGTAAGGTCTTTTTGCGTGGGAAAGCCTGCTTCATGTTTTTGCGGACAACGCCCTGATCTTTACAAATCATATCCAGCGCATCTTCACTATCGCCAGTATCTAAGATGGTGAACTTTGGATTAATCCCTAAAAGCCCAGAATAGCGACGCAGTAGCATATTACAAAACGAGTGGAAAGTACCACTGGTAATGGCATTTAAATCTAGGCCGCTTAACGCTCTATTGTCCGCCAGACTTTCAGCCAATAAGCTTTTGACTCGGCCTTTAATTTCATTAGCCGCTTTTCGGGTGAAAGTTAACAGTAGAATACTATTGGGAGAAGCGCCACTTTCTATCAAATAACTGGTGCGGTAGGTCAGAGTTTTAGTCTTCCCAGAGCCGGCACCAGCGATGACCAACACCTTTCCTTCGATGGTAGTAGCTGCCAACAACTGACTGGGATTTAACTCGCCAGCATAATCGACCTCACTTTCTGCTAGTACTGTATTCTCTAGGGCGGAGTTATCTTTATGACCTTCTGTCTGTTTTGACGCTTTATCAACCGAGTCTGGAGTAATCAGATTGGCCTCAAGCTTGGCAATCGACTGACGCAAATGCTGCATCTTGTCGCGAATGTCTTCATCCAGCTTGGGATAACTATAATAGCGAGTTGAAAATAAAGAGTCGGTCATAAGCGTCGATTACAGTTAGAGTTAGGTTAAAAGAATATCAGTCATTAAATCTACGAAACAGCCAAATATAAGGGATAGCAACCAAATACATCACCACACTATACACGCCAGCAGGTAGGGCAAAAGCAGGCAATACTGATTCGCTCGATACCGCCAAAATACCAGATAGCGCCAAGGCCATTGAACTGTTTTGAATGCCCACCTCCATACCAATGGTTTTAGCATCTTTCCAAGATAAGCCCAGCAGTTTGGGTATGCCTAAGCCTATGATGAATAAGGCGAGTAACAAGGTCACAATCATGATTGTGATTTGCCCAGACTCATTAAACAGCACTTCGCGGTTACTAAAGATGGCCACAACCACTAAGAGGGCAAATAACACAAAGGCCACTTTCATAAACTTGTCACGGTGCGCTCTGGTGAAAGCCGGCCTTTTTTCATGAACAAAAATTCCCAGTCCGACCGGTAAGGCAGTGATTAAAAACATCTTAATCCCCATGCTCACCAAGTTAATCGAACCGCCTTCAGTGCCTAAAAAGTGGCCATAAGCCCAAGCAGTCAACACCGGCACGGTAAAAATAGACACCAAGCTCATCACTGAGGTCAGAGCCACCGATAGCGGTAGATTTCCTTTTAATAAAGTACACAGCATATTACTGGTGACCCCGCCTGGGCAGAAGCTGAGCAGCATAAAGCCAAAGGCGAAAGCCGGAGCAGGTTTTAGCAATAGTATCAGTACAAAGGTGACCACGGGTAACAGCACCAGCTGAGCGATAAAGCCAATAATAAATGGCTTGGGCTCTTTTGCGATGTACTTGATGTCAGCGATTTGCATGGATAAACCCAATGCAAACATGATAAAAGCCAAAATAAGCGGCAGTAAGGCCACAGAGAGCGTATCCATACTTAAGTCCGTTTAGGTATGTGAAAGTGTGCCTCAAGTATAGGCAATACCACGCGGTGACACAAGCAATGACGTTTAGACTCTATTTGGCCAAGATATTAATGGGTGTTGTGGCAATAATAGAAAGGCGACCTAGCTAATACCTGTCAATCTTAACTGGCCTGTAAAAAACGCTTTAAAACCTGAGCAAATTGGATCGGCGCATCCAAAGGAATGGCATGACCAGACTCAGCGATTTCAATCACATCGGCATTGGGCAGGATATCCGCTACTTGGCGTTGCCATGTGGGATCATAAAGCTGCGATTGGGCACCAATTAACATGGTTACTGGAGTCTGAGTGTGAGTGAGCGCCTCTCGATAATCATAAGGCAGCTCAAGATAAGCGTTTAATCCTTTTAGCTTTTGTTGCCACGTGGGATGCTGATACACCGCCAATTTATAATCGGGCAGGTAGCTGCTACTTTTAATAAACAACTGTGAGGGTAGGCGACCGGCTGACATTAATGAAAATGCCGTTTCCACCTGTGTAATCTGACGCTTTACAGCAAAAGGCAGGTGACTAAAATCGGTAATATTTTGCTGCTGGAAATACGGTAGCGTGGCTTGCAATACTTCACTAAACTGCTCAAAGATTTGCGCTTGTTCCTCACCAAACACACCGCCTTGCCAATCGGGCTGATTGTGCACGATGGGAGATTGGTCAATGTTTAGATAGCGCGTAATTTTTGAATGGTTTTTAGAAGAATTTGTGGTAGAGGACTGGTTATTAGCAGAGGTAGTGCTATTTCTATTGTTAGAAGTGGTAGTAGTAGACTGAGGCTCGCTATGTGCATAACGATTAAAATGAGCCCAAACTACCAGCGCTCCCATAGAAATAGCCGCGACATCCACAGACTCTACCTGATGCTCGGCACAGATATGGGTCAGGATAACTTCTAGATCATCGGCATATTGCTCGATGAAATTAAATTCACTGCTCGGAGTATTGGCCGCTAAGCCAAAGCCGCGAAAATGAGGCAGATAAAAGCAATACTGCCCCAACAGCGGTAACACAAAAGGCAAAAACTGACGCGCGTCCATACCAAAGGCGTGTAGCAATACTACCGGCTCGGCTTCAGGGTGACCGACTACCGTAATGGGCAGAGATACTCCATCACAGCTGACCAACTGCTGCAGCCTTGGGGTATACGGCTGCAGCAGAGTAGAGGTTTTATCTTTGGTGGCTGTAAGGGTATTACTTAACAGCGGTTTGAAAGACTTAACGGTTGGACGCATCAGGAGAGTCGATACATTCCACTACGTTTAGATCAAAGCCTGATAGCGCATTAAACTTAAGCGGTGTTGACAGTAAGCGCATGTCACGCACGCCTAAGTGACGTAAGATTTGCGCGCCCACACCGATACTGCGGTAAGGCTGATTCGCTAAAGTAGATACAGATTGATTGTTGTTAGCACGCTCAAGTGCTTCGCCCAAATCTACTGGCTCGTCGTTGCCAATCCATACTAATACACCGCGCTCAGACTGGCTAATCTCTTGCAATGAGCTTTGTACGCTCCAACCACTGCGGCCGGTAGCATCACGTTTAGCCGAGAATAAGTCACGTAGCGGATGGAAGCCATGCACACGTACGGTGCTTACGCCTTCGCTTGGGTCACCTTTTACTAACGCTAAATGAGTTTCTGTAGCGCCGTATTCTTTGAACTGATACAGGGTAAAAGTACCAAAGTCGGTTTCAAAAGGCTGCTTGCTAACTTCATTAACCGTTTGCTCATTGGCAATACGATAGTTAATTAGATCAGCGATGGTACCGATTTTTAAATCATGCTCAGCAGCAAATTTCTCTAAGTCATCACGGCGGGCCATGGTGCCGTCTGGATTAATAATCTCTACGATTACTGCTGCAGGCTCAAGACCTGCTAGACGGGCTAAATCACAACCGGCTTCTGTATGACCGGCACGGTGTAGCACGCCGCCTTTTTTGGCCATAATAGGGAAGATGTGACCGGGCTGCACGATGTCTTCAGCTTTGGCAGTCGCAGAAACGGCCGCTTGTACGGTACGCGCACGGTCCGCAGCAGAAATACCTGTGGTTACCCCTTCAGCCGCTTCAATAGATACAGTGAAGTTGGTGCTGAATTTGGCTTCGTTGTTGTCACTCATTAGTGGCAACTCAAGACGACGGCAGCGCTCTTCGGTCAAGGTTAAGCACACCAAGCCGCGGGCGTGAGTAATCATGAAGTTAATGGCCTCAGGGTTGATATGAGTAGCGGCCATAATTAGGTCGCCCTCATTTTCGCGGTCTTCATCATCCATTAAGATGACCATTTTACCGGCGCGAATGTCTTCAATGATGTCTTTAATATTGTCTAATGCCATGAAAGGTTTCTCTTTTATTGTTTATCAGATTATAAGCTATGAATATGGTGACCATTGTACCTGTAACTGGGTCTGAGTGCCATTAACTGCCATGAATCAATGGTGTCAAAAAGTTATTAAAACAAGCTATGAAAGGGAAGTTAAGGCGTATTAAATGCCTTTTTATTGCTACTTTATCCCTTTAATAGACTGCTTATTGGGCTAATTATTGGGTTAGCTATTGATTTGTATTAGGCTGAGATTTTAACCACTGCATAAATTGTAGGCTGTGTTGCTCACGTTGGTTATCGGCATACTGATAAAACTGGGTACCGACTAAATTATCAGGCAGATATTGCTGATGCTGATAATGATTGGGATAATCATGAGGATAAATATACCCTTCGCCATAACCTTGGGTTTGCATCAGTTTGGTTACCCCGTTACGCAGATGGAGTGGTACCGGAGACTGATCTTTTTGTGCCAGTTGCATCGCTTTATTAATCGCCAAATAAGTGCTGTTACTTTTGGCTGACGTGGCCAAATACACCACCACTTGACCTAAGATAATACGCGCTTCGGGCATACCAATCATTTTTACCGAACGTAGAGCAGCATCAGCGAGTAGCAGCGCATTGGGATTGGCATTACCAATATCTTCACTGGCTAAGATAACCAAACGTCTGGCAATAAACTCTGGTGGCTCGCCTGCTACCAACATTCGTGCCATCCAATATAAAGCCGCATCAGGGTCTGAGCCACGTACCGACTTAATCATGGCCGAGATAATATCGTAATGCTGATCGCCATCTTTGTCATAGCGCTGCAGGGCAGTTTGCGCCACACTGGCAAGTAGGGTGTCATCAATGACTATCGGCTGCTGACTATGGTCTGAAGCTTGAACCGCAAGCTCTAATAAATTTAGTGATTTACGAGCATCACCTTGTGCCAATTTGGCAATCTGCGGAATCGCTTGTAGTTGAATATCTAATTTAGATAAAAACTCATCTTCTACTATGGCCCGTTGTAGCAGCTGTTCAATCTGCTCTTCAGTTAACGGCTCTAAACGATAAACCTGACAGCGGGAGAGTAGAGCGTTATTAACACTAAATGAAGGGTTTTCGGTAGTGGCCCCAATTAAGGTAATATCGCCTGACTCGACAGCGCCAAGTAGGGCATCTTGCTGCGCTTTATTAAAGCGGTGAATCTCATCGATAAATACCACAGGAGCGACAAAGTCCAATCCGGCTTGACCTGATTTACTGCCCGCATCGAGGACTTCGCGTAACTGCTTGACCCCAGTATTAATCGCCGATAATGGGTAAAAAGGGCGGCCCACTGCATCGGCCAACAGCATAGCAATGGTGGTCTTGCCAATCCCAGCCTCGCCATGCAAAATCAGGGAGGGCAGGTGACCATGATCGACAAAGCGGCGGATGGGTGCTCCCGGTGCCAGAAGGTGAGTCTGTCCAATAACCTGCTGCAAAGATTTGGGACGCATACGCTGCGCTAAAGGTGTATCAGAATAAGAAGGGTTACGGGTATTGAACATAATAAACAGTGAATACCTTAGCTAAATAGAAGGATGTAAGCCCCTGATTACAGCTCAAAACTGGCCAAAATGCAAGTTAAGCTCAGGTAACTAGATATGATTTTTGTAATGGCTAAGTCAATGGGTTGTGTCTTAAATGTGCGCTGATGTGACCGACCCTTGCAGTTACTAGCGGCCGCACTCATTATTAGTTTATTATCTATAATTGGCGCTCCCTAATTTAGTATTTTGTTATCAAATATAAATAGCCTATTGCCAGAGTCAGAATCATGCGATCCCAACTAAAAAAGAAGCTAAAAAAACAGCTGAAAAAACTACCAAAGCCTATGGGCCGCTTATCGGCCAAAGCCTTAGCTGTACCAACAACACAACAAAAAAGCCGTCCCTTAACTGAGGCGGAAATAAAAATGGCACATTCGGTGTTTGGGCCAGACTTTGATGTCAGTCAGGTGCGTCTAAAGACAGCCTGGTGGGTGCTAAAAAATTATGCGGTCAGTCCCAATGGCAATATTTATTTTAATCCCAAAGATTGGGTAGAGGACTTCAGTAAACAGTCGCTAGGTAAAAAAAGTTGGTTGATTCATGAGCTCACTCATGTCTGGCAGCTGCAACAAGGTCTAAAAGTGGTGAGTGGGGCAATGAGGAATCGCCGCTATGACTATATCTTGCAAGAAGGTAAGCCTTTTTTCACTTATGGTATTGAGCAGCAGGCACGTATGGTGCAAGATTACTTTGTGCGCCGTGAACAGGGCAAGGATTGCGGAGCGTGGCAGGCCTGTATCCCTTTTTTGCAGCAACATCCAGATTATAAAAACAAGGACAATAATAATAAGGAATATCAAGCATGATGAACCACAAATCCAAGACCACCTTTGCTTCCAAATCTGGCTTAACGGTAATGAAAAGCCGCAAAGGCTTGATGGTGATAGCCTTAGGGGCAACCATAGGTTTGGCAGGGTGTCAGCCTACCTCTGAAGAGGTTACTACGGACAGTGCGACCCAAACCTCGCAAGAAAGTACACTAAGTGTGGTGATGAGCGAGTCGGCCAAAGCTCAGATAGCCCGTTTTGAAGAAGAGTACGTGAAGCGTAAGCTTAATCTGCAGCAAAGTCAGCTGGCTGAATATGAAGCCCTACAAGCGGCAGACAGCCCAGAGGACAATAAGGCTTTATTTGAAGCTGCGGAAGCTGCTGATAATTCGACAAATGCAGTTCCAGAGAAAAAGACAGTCGGACAAAAGTTAATTGATCAAAAAAGAAATACTGAAAATACAGAATCGGCTAAAAGCACCCAAAACCAAAATACAGTGGGTTCTGAATTAACTGATGCGACAGTAGAGGTAGAAGAAACTGATCCGGAAACTTCAGCTTCTACCACAGCCAATCAGCAAGCTGGCGAGACAGCAGAGGCTGCTCAAGCCAAAGAAGAAGAGCAGGGCATATCAGATGTGGAGATGGGGCAATTGACGCTACAAGAGTTGCCACTGATTAATCTAGCCATGGTGCCACCAGAGGAGCTGACCGCAGTAGAGATTCAAGAGCGCTACAATGTGGCGATGCAAGCGCTGTACTTTGATGATGAGACACCGCTACCGGCTCAAGCCATTGATACCTTATTGAGCGTAGCTATGTTAACGCCGGCCGTGTTTAATAATGCTGAGCTAGCACAGCGACTGGTCCTCAAGAGTCCCTCTTTGGCACGACTGTTAAAGCAATATCAAACGTGGGAGCAGATAGAGCGCCAGCAAAGCGCTGAGCTGGAAGCCCTAAAGCAATTACAGTCTGCTGAATTTGATGCCTTAGCAAAAGAGTTCAATGAGAAGATAGCTGCTTATGATGAGCAAATCAAAAGTTATGAGGAAAGGTTAAAAAAGTTTAAATAGCCCATTTTAAATAGCTAGGATTAAGTAGCTTTAATAGCTAAGTTGCAGCCATGGTTACAGACATTAAAAAAGCGTCCGATATATATATCGGACGCTTTTTTTAGTCTTATAAGTAGCTTATAAGCTATAGGATTTCTTATTTTCGGTCTTCAACTTTTACGAAGTCACGCTTAGTTTCACCAGTGTATAACTGACGTGGACGACCAATCTTGAATGGTGCTGAGTGCATTTCTAACAAGTGGCTGATCCAACCAGAAGTACGCGCTAGAGCGAAGATAACGGTGAACATTGAAGTTGGGATACCGATCGCTTTTAGGATGATACCTGAGTAGAAGTCAACGTTTGGATATAGGTTACGTTTTACGAAGTACTCGTCTTCTAGAGCGATTTTCTCAAGTTTCATAGCCAGTTCAAGCTTAGGATCGTTGATACCTAAAGCACCTAAAACTTCGTCACAAGTTTCTTTCATAACTTTAGCACGTGGGTCGAAGTTTTTGTAAACGCGGTGACCGAAGCCCATTAGCTTCACTTCTTTGCGTTTTACTTTTTCCATGAACTCGTCAACGTTCTCAACAGTACCGATTTCATCTAGCATCTGTAGTACAGCTTCGTTAGCACCACCGTGTGATGGGCCCCATAGAGCTACGATACCAGCAGCGATACAAGCGTATGGGTTTGCACCAGTAGAAGCGGTTAAACGGACAGTAGAAGTAGAAGCGTTTTGTTCGTGGTCAGCGTGTAGAGTGAAGATCTTGTCCATAGCTCTAACTAGAACTGGATCTACTTTATAATCTGTATCAGCTGGCGTTGCAAACATCATGTATAAGAAGTTTTCTGCGTAACTGAAGTCGTTACGTGGGTACATGAATGGTTCGCCTTTGGTGTACTTATAGCTCATTGCCGCGATAGTTGGCATTTTTGAGATTAGGCGAATAGCAGTGATTTCACGCTGTTTTTCATCAGTAACGTCTAGGTTGTCATGATAGAACGCAGATAGAGCGCCCACAACACCTACCATGATGGCCATTGGGTGCGCATCACGACGGAAACCTTCGAAGAATTTACGTAACTGGTCATGAACTCCAGTATGCTCTCTTACTTTTTTGTAGAAGTCTTCTTTTTGCTCAGCGTTTGGTAAATCGCCATGTAGTAGAGCGTAGCAAACTTCTAGATATTCAGCGTTTTCAGCTAATTGATCGATTGGGTAGCCACGGTGCAACAATTCACCTTTGTCACCATCGATGTAAGTAATTTCTGACTCAACAGGAGCCGTTACTTTAAAGCCTGGATCGTAAGTCCAGTAGCCTGCAGTTTGGAAAGCTGAAACGTCAACTACTGACGGACCAAGAGTGCCCTTGATGATTGGTAATTCGTATTCCTGTCCATCTACCTTTAGATATGCAGTTTCGTTAGCCATAAAATCCTCTTAATTATTGGAATAAACAGTAAGTTTGGGTCGATAACATCCACGATAATATAGAAAACAGTTAGTCTGTCTTAAGACAAATCTACTTGCTTGCTAAATTAAGCAGGCTATCGGGGTATGACACTTAAAAAACACATTTGCTAATTACTTTATTTAAAGCGCGCGTTACTTAAAAACTCACGTCTTGGAAGGGGCTTACCTCAAATAATTTAATTAGCCTAAAAAACCATTAAAAAATATTTTTTAATTTGCTTTTATTCGGTATAACACTCCCCTAGCTGCCAATAGCTGAAAGTCAGCTAGGTTAACTTTGGGGTTGTTATTTATGCCTATTTGCCTGGCAAGGATGACTGAAAAAGGTCATGATTGCTAGCTTATATCACTTCTCTAAGCTCAGAGTTAAAAGCCTCTAGGTTTAGAGTGGTTTATAAAGTCATATTAGCAGTTTTAGACCCAATATGGGAAAGGTATTGGCACATACCGATTATATACTAGCAGTAAGTCTATTGAATTGAAAAAACATTTATAACGCAAAATCCCCTCTTTAGTCAATCTATGACCGCCAACTTGATAACTTCTCAAGCGTTTTTAAGCCACTCTTGTTTTAACGGGCAAAACATTTTTTACCTCACAGCATAAACTCATTAACCGCTTAATTATAAAGCTAAGCCTTAAAGTAGAATGGGGTATAGGCAAGTGGTTGAGCCTGCTTAGTTAGGATTGACATAGGATTTTTTTGGTAATATTTAGTTACGCTTTAGTAAGAATCGCTGTCATAAAGTCAGCTTAGACACAGTCAACTATGATCTTTTTCTTATATTCTGTTAATAAATAAAGTGAATATAAAAGCTAATTTGGTATTTTATTTGTAATTGATAGCAACAAACTCTATAATTACTGCGTTATAGATGCTGGCTTACCATTTATTTAATTGATTGTGAGTGCAGAAATAGACGTGGATTTATATATAATTGGTATCCGGGGCAAGTCCCCATTTAGTATGGTATACAACAGTATTAATTATAAATTTTCGAGTACATTTTCTTGCAAAAACAATAATTTAACTAAGTGTTGGTCGCCAACGCCTTAGCATAAAGGCGTAAGCTTTAGCATCGAATCTATATGCTCTAAGTCATTTTTATACTTATTTATATTAAGAAATATATTTAGAGTGCTGTAGCTTTACAGTACGGCTAGGTATGAATTTAGCCAGTTAGCAACTCCTTAACTTATCCGTCTCGTGTCCGTTTTAGGCCTTCGAACTGTGGTAATGAATTAAGATTTGACTGCTTGTAAAGTTGGTCTGACTTTTTATTCCATTACTCTATAAATCGCTGAGCCTTAAAAACGCAACCACGAGTGTCAACCGCAAAAGGACGCCCGCTGTGAAAAGCAACCGACCGATTAATCTGCCACTTAGCCAAGTGATAAGCGTTAACAGTTCACCGACGGCCAGAGCTTCGATTTTACATCGTATCTCAGGAATTATTCTTTTCATCTTAATTCCAGTGATGCTGTGGCTTTTGCAAACTTCTTTATATTCTCCTCAACACTTTGACGCTGTTTTTGACAACATGGTGCTACGCTTTATTGCGTGGATCTTTGTTGCCGCGACTGCTTACCACTTTGTTATGGGTATCAAACATTTATTTGCCGACATGGGCTTCAATGAAGACCTTCAGTCTGGTAGAACAGCGTCAATTGTGAGCTTTGTTATTGCCGCTATATTGATAGTGCTGTCATTTATATGGGTGATGTTCTAATGAGAAATGATTCTGGAATTAAAAGTGCGACAGGGCTAACTGGCTCAGGTTCGCGCGATTGGATTATGCAGCGTATTAGCGCTGTTGTATTAGCCGTATACTCAGTTGTCATGGTAGGCTTTTTCTTGTTCAATGGTGATCTTCACTATGATCAGTGGCGCGACTTCATGATGAGTATGCCAATGCGTTTGTTAAGCTTATTGGCAGTCGTTGCCTTAGCAGTACACGCTTGGGTAGGTATGTGGACGGTATTCACCGACTATATCAAATCTACTGGCTTACGCATCGTGCTACAGGCTGCTATGATTATCGCAATTTTGGTATACCTATTCTGGGGCGTCATGATTTTTTGGGGCCGCGGTATTATGTAATTAACTAAAGCATTCTTTAGTTAATTACATGAACCAAACCAATTTAGATTAAAGCGAGCCTGTCTGGTAATGTGAGGCTATATCGTAACTGAGTTTTAATTGAAGTTACCTTATAGCACCCATCGCCAGCTAATATGACGACTAACGTATTCATTAGGAAAACGTAATGGCAACTAGACAAGACAATACAATTAGCAATATTAAAACCCTAAATTACGACTCTGTTATCGTTGGCGGTGGCGGCTCAGGTATGCGTGCAGCTCTGCAATTAGCAGAAGGCGGCATGAACGTAGCTGTCATTACCAAAGTATTCCCAACCCGTTCGCACACTGTTGCGGCTCAAGGGGGAATTGGAGCTAGTTTAGGTAACATGAGTGATGATAACTGGCACTTCCACTTCTATGACACCGTAAAAGGGTCAGACTGGTTGGGTGACCAAGACGCTATCGAATTTATGTGCCGCGAAGCACCAAAAGTAGTGTATGAGCTTGAGCACATGGGTATGCCGTTTGACCGTAACCCAGACGGAACTATCTATCAGCGTCCATTCGGTGGTCACACTTCAAACTATGGTGAAAAAGCGGTACAACGTGCTTGTGCTGCCGCTGACCGTACTGGCCACGCGCTACTACACACGCTATACCAAAAGAACTTAGAAGCGGGTACTGAATTCTTTATCGAGTGGATCGCACTTGACCTTATTAAAGATGAAAAAGGCGACATCAATGGCGTAGTGGCTATTGACCAAGAAACCGGTACTGTGGCCGTATTCCAAGCCACCAACACTATATTAGCAACAGGTGGTGCAGGTCGTATTTTCGCCGCTTCTACCAACGCTTACATTAACACTGGTGACGGCCTAGGTATGGCAGTACGTGCTGGTATTCCATTACAAGATATGGAGTTCTGGCAGTTCCACCCAACGGGTGTATTCGGTGCTGGTGTACTACTAACCGAAGGGTGCCGTGGTGAAGGCGCTATCTTACGTAACAAAGATGGTGAAGCTTTCATGGAGCGTTACGCGCCAACAGTTAAAGACTTGGCTCCTCGTGACCTAGTATCACGTTCAATGGACCAAGAGATCAAAGAAGGCCGTGGTTGTGGTCCAAATGGTGACCATATCGTGATGGACATGACTCACTTAGGTGTGGACACCATCATGAAGCGTCTGCCTTCAGTATTTGAGATTGGTAAAAACTTTGCTAACGTTGATATTACCAAAGAGCCAATCCCAGTTATTCCAACCATTCACTATATGATGGGCGGTATCCCAACCACGATTAACGGTCAGGTTATTGTTCCAGATTTAGAAGGTCCAGTAGACGAAGAAGGTCTATACACTGAAGGTAAGATCGTTAAAGGTCTATATGCCATTGGTGAGTGTGCTTGTGTGAGTGTTCACGGTGCCAACCGTTTAGGTACTAACTCACTACTTGACTTGGTTGTATTCGGCCGTGCTGCAGGTAAGCATATCATTGATAATTTCAGCAGTTCTGACCACAACTATCATCCAATGAACCCTCGTGTTCTAGACTTCACTATGAACCGCTTGAATAAGCTACAGCAGTCTACTCAGGGTTATAATGCTCAAGACGTGGCGGATGAAATTCGTGCAACGATGCAGAAGCACGCCAGTGTATTCCGTACTCAAGCATTGATGGACGAAGGGGTTGAGAAGTTATTAGCGCTTCAAGAAAAAGTGGACAACATTCACTTAGCTGACAAATCGCAAGTGTTCAACACTGCGCGTATTGAAGCTTTAGAAGTTGCTAACCTTTATGAAGTAGCCAAAGCAACTATGCTTTCAGCTTCTAAGCGTCATGAGTGTCGTGGTGCCCATACCGTGCTTGACTATGAGCGTCCAGAAGATGATGCTGTTGCGCCAAACGGTCGTAACGACAACGAATGGATGAAGCACACTATTTGGTACTCTGAAGGCAATAAGATTATTTATAAGCCAGTTCGTAAAGTACCATTGACTGTTGATTACGTTGAGCCAAAAGTACGCGTTTACTAAGCCAAGCTTGATTAACGCAACCTATTTGAATTTAATTTTTTGAATTAGTAAAGCTGTGGAGCCTGACCCAAGTTGGGAGAATGTAAAGCAGCTTTACGCCGTGTGGAGTTAGCACTATGAGCCGAGGTACTCGCACCATTGAGATATACCGCTACGATCCTGATAAGGACGCAGCCCCTTACATGCAAACTTATACGATTGAGCTTTTAGACTCTGATCGTATGTTGCTTGACGTTTTACTACGTTTGAAAAAACAAGATGAAAGCATCACGTTTAGACGCTCTTGCCGTGAAGGTATTTGTGGTTCTGATGGTGTGAACATCAATGGTAAAAACGGCTTGGCATGTTTGGTTAACATGAACACCTTACCAGAGAAAATCACAGTACGTCCTCTACCAGGTCTGCCTGTGGTACGTGATTTGGTTGTGGACATGAACCAATTCTATGAGCAGTATGAAAAAGTTCATCCTTTCTTAATTAACGATCAGCCAGCACCGCCAACAGAGCGTCTACAGTCTCCTGAACAACGTGAGAAGCTAAACGGACTGTATGAGTGTATTTTATGTGCTTGCTGTTCAACCAGCTGCCCATCTTTCTGGTGGAACCCAGATAAGTTCTTAGGTCCTTCTGCTTTACTTCATGCTTATCGCTTTGTAGCAGATAGCCGTGATACAGATACTCAAGCACGTTTAGCCCGTATGGATGACCCATTCAGCTTATTCCGTTGCCGTGGTATTATGAACTGTGTAGCAGTTTGCCCTAAAGGCTTGAACCCAACGCGCGCGATTGGTCATCTACGTAACTTGTTACTAGAACAAGCCGGCTAATCCTTAATTAGTTGGTTTAGTTAATTAAGACTGTGATAATATTAATTTAGAAAAAAGGTATCACTATCGATTAGCAACCCTTTACGTGAATACCACAGACCTCTATTTGTTGATAGGGGTCTTTTTTTGTTAAAATTAGCAGTGCCCAAATGATGAACATTTAGTTTCTAAATACCTAGTATTAAACAAACAAAATCAGAGCCTTTTGGTTACAGGTTACCCTTACTTTGAGTGTTCAACTGTATTCTTATTTCATTTCGAGGTAGAATATGGCACAGGTTGAAGGTAATGAAAGCCACGATAAGAATCGGGGTTTAGTTAGAACAGAGTCGTACCTAAATGAGGTTAGCTATTTTGAATATGGGTGTTTTGATTGCGAATCTATTGATTGAAAGAGACGCTGTTTTGTAGTGGAACACCAAGATTTTAATTTCTCCTAGCGTGTACAAGGCTGATATTAGAAAGAGTTTAAAGGTAGTAATCGACTAAAATGTCCCCATAGTGGTTAATAAGTGCAGCAATAGCTAGGTTCGTGAGGTTAGCTGTCGGGTCACGGTGACTAGTGACTGTATAATAAATTAAGCCAATTAAGATTAGCAAAAAAGATCAAAGTGCTAAGCAGATTGCTTACTGAAATCTTAAAGTACCTAAGGCACCAGGTGGGTTTAAAAAACTAAGTTTCAAGCAACTAGCTTTGTAAATAATTATTTTTAGCCTATATTCCAAAGTGAAGCCTTAAAACTGGTTAATTGCACATGACTATCTTTTGGCATTAGAAATATTGGCCTATAAAAAATTGTATGGTCTAACTTTTGGCCAGGTGATGGTAAGTATCACGGATCATTGGGAAACATTACTCATTATCGATTGAGTAAACTGACTACAGACTTTAACAAGATTAATGATTTTAATTGATAAAATAAGTTACTGACACCAATAGCTTGATCTAAATACGTTTTATTTAAATTAAACCTTAATGTAAATAAGAAAAGACTATGAATACTATGACTAATGAAGATGCTTTAAAAGCAGCAAGTGCGACAGAACTTGCAGGCGACAACGCAACTTATATCGAGTCGCTATATGAGCAATACCTACAAGACCCAGACAGTGTAGATGCTGATTGGCAGGCTTACTTTAAAGAATATGAAACGGGTAATGATGCTTTGCACCATGCTATCCAGGATCAGTTCTTACTGTTGGCCCGCAATCAAACAGCCAATAAAGGTGGGGCAGCTCCCGCCGGTTCTGGCTCTGATACCAACTGCATGGATCCTCGTCAGATGGGCGTACAGAAATTAATTTCTGCTTACCGTCGTCGAGGTCACCGCCGTGCGAAGCTTGACCCATTACAGCTACAAGCCCGCGCTCCAGTAGAAGATTTAACTTTAGAATATCATGGCTTGTCTGAAGCAGATTTAGATACAGTTTTCCCAACCAGTGACTTTAATATCGGTAAGCCTGAAGCGACGCTTCGTGAAATTATTGAAGTGGCTGAGCGTATTTACTGTGGTCATATTGGCCTTGAGTATATGCATGTAACTACCAGCACTGAGAAGCGTTGGTTTGAAAACTACATGGAAACCAACTTAGGTTACATCAAGTTCGATAAAGAGAAGAAAAAAGAAATCCTTGAGCGTTTAACCGCTGCTGAAGGCTTAGAAAAATACTTAGCTCGTAAATATACTGGGGTTAAGCGTTTTGGTCTTGAAGGCGGTGAAAGCTTTATTCCAGCAGTGCATGAAATCATTCAGCGTGCGGGTGGCTACGGTACCAAAGAAATAGTTATGGGTATGGCTCACCGTGGTCGTCTAAACTTATTAGTGAACATTTTAGGTAAAAATCCAGCGGACTTATTTGATGAGTTCGATGGTAAAGTGATGCCTGAAAAAGGGTCAGGTGATGTTAAGTATCACAATGGTTATTCATCAAACGTTATGACACCAGGTGGTGAAGCTCACTTAGCCCTAGCGTTCAACCCCTCACATCTTGAAATTGTCTCACCAGTACTAGAAGGCTCAGTACGGGCACGTCAAGTTCGTCGTAACGATACCGATGGTAATTTAGTATTGCCGCTAGTAGTACATGGTGATGCCGCCATTGCCGCTCAGGGTGTGGTTCAAGAAACGTTCCAGATGTCACAGACTCGAGCTTATACCACAGGCGGTACGGTTCACATCGTTATCAACAACCAAGTGGGCTTTACCACAAGCCGTCAAGAAGACGCGCGCTCTACTGAATACTGTACTGACATTGCCAAGATGGTTCACGCCCCAATCATTCACGTTAATGGTGATGATCCTGAAGCGGTGGTATTCGCGGCACAAATGGCACTAGATTATCGTCACGAGTTCCATAAAGACATTGTAATCGATCTATTCTGCTACCGCCGTAACGGTCACAACGAAGCCGATGAGCCATCAGCCACTCAGCCGTTAATGTATGCCATCATCAAGAAGCTACCGACTACTCGTACTCAGTATGCACAAAGACTGTTGGCGGAAGGTGTGATCTCCGAAGGAGATGACAAGAGGCTTGATGACGAGTACCGTGAAGCGCTAGACAAAGGCGAATATGTAGCCAACTCGTTGGTACAAGAACCAAACGAAGAGCTTTATGTCGACTGGAGTCCGTACCTAGGTCATGAGTTAGAAGATGACTGGGATACTAGTGTGGATATCGAGAAACTAAAAGAATATGGTCGCCGTATGGCAGCCATGCCAGAAGGCTTTAAGCTACAGCGCCAAGTTCAAAAAATGGTTGAGCAGCGCTTAGCGATGCAAACCGGTGAAGAGCCCTTAAACTGGGGTGCAGCTGAGACTTTAGCTTATGCGTCACTAGTAGATGAAGGTTTTCTAGTTCGTATTACTGGTGAAGACGTGGGTCGTGGTACGTTCTCACACCGTCACTCTGAAATCTTCAACGTTGAAAATGGTGAGATGTATGTACCATTAGCACATTTGAATGATACTCAGGCCCGTTTCGCAACTTACAACTCATTGTTGTCAGAAGAAGCGGTATTGGCATTCGAATACGGTTACGCAACCACTGTGCCTAATGCCTTAATCATTTGGGAAGCTCAGTTCGGTGACTTTGTAAACGGTGCCCAAGTAGTTATCGACCAGTTCATCTCGAGTGGTGAAACTAAGTGGCAACGTGTATGTGGTTTAACTATGTTATTACCACACGGCTTTGAGGGTCAGGGTCCTGAGCATTCCTCCGCCCGTTTAGAGCGCTTCTTACAGCTATGTGCTGAAGACAACATGCAAGTAATCACCCCGACCACACCGGCTCAGATCTTCCATGCCTTACGTCGTCAAGCGGTACGTCCAATTCGTAAGCCATTGGTAGTGATGTCTCCAAAGAGCTTATTGCGTCATAAGCTGGCTACTTCAGAATTAGAAGAGCTGGCAAACGGTAAGTTTGAAACCGTTCTACCTGAGATTGATCAGTTAGATAATGATAAAGTAACTCGTATGGTAATGTGTGGAGGTAAGGTTTACTACGACTTGCTTGAGCAGCGCCGTGAACTGGGCCTAGACCATGTGGCTATTGTTCGTATTGAACAGTTATACCCACTGCCTGAAGAAAGAATGGTCGAAGAAGTGCAAAAATATGCCAACCTTGAAGAAATTGTATGGTGTCAAGAAGAACCATTAAACCAAGGCGCTTGGTACTATTTAGCCCCTCATATGTTCCGTATCTTTGGCCCACAAGGCGATCAGCCACGTGTTACTAAAGCACATATCGTTGAGCCTGTTGCCCGTCCTGCTTCTGCAGCACCTGCAACGGGTCTGCCGGCGATTCACGTTCGTCAGCAAAGAGAGCTGGTTGCTGGTGGCCTAGGTATCGAAGTAGATCAACTTAAATAAATCCTAATGAGGTCTAAGCGGCACATCAGTCGCTTAGACTTTCAGTGTTTGTCCAAACTGATTTTATCGAGTTTTATAATCCTAATTGGCTTTTAAATACTTAACCAACTTTTAACAATAGACAACTCTAATTCATAGCTAAAGACTGTAAAGTTAACCCTGAGGTTGTTTGTTGTGTGAATTAAAATAAGTCATTAATCATTTTATATTTATAACAGGAGCAGTTCCCATGGCAGAAATTAAAGCGCCCGTATTTCCAGAGTCAGTAGCTGACGGTACTATCGTTGAATGGCACGTAAGCGAAGGCGAACAAGTAAACCGTGATGACATCTTAGCTGAAATCGAAACCGATAAAGTGGTTTTAGAAGTAGTGGCTCCAGATGATGGTGTGGTTACTAAAATTGTTAAGCAAGTAGATGACATCGTACTTTCGGACGAGCTAATCGCTGAGTTTGAAGCTGGTGCTACTGGCACAACTGGCGGTGATGACGCTGCTGAAGAAAGCAAAGCAGAAGAGAAAGCTGAAGATAAAGCAGAAGCTAAGCCTGAAGCAAGCGCAGCTGACGAAGCAGAACACAAAGATCAAAGCCCAGCGGTTCGTAAAGCAGCGAAAGAGTCTGGTGTTGATCCAAAAAATGTTGAAGGTTCAGGCCGTGGTGGTCGTGTGACTAAGCAAGACATGGCTAACCCAACACTTAAAGCGGACAGCTCTATCAAGTCTGACAGTGGCCGCCCTGTAGCTGAATCAGTAGGTGAGCGTACTGAGAAGCGTGTTCCAATGACGCGTCTACGTAAGACTGTTGCGAACCGTCTGTTATCAGCGACTCAAGAAACCGCTATGTTAACCACGTTCAACGAAGTTAACATGAAGCCATTAATGGATCTTCGTGCTAAGTACAAAGATCAGTTCGAAAAACGCCATGGTACGCGTCTAGGCTTTATGTCATTGTTCGTTAAAGCCGCTACTGAAGCGCTAAAACGTTTCCCAGCTGTTAACGCTTCAATCGACGGTGATGACATCGTTTATCATGGTTACTATGACGTAGGTGTTGCGGTATCTTCAGACCGTGGTCTTGTGGTTCCTGTATTACGTGATACAGACCGTATGAGCATGGCAGATGTTGAAGCGGGTATTCGTGAGTTTGCTGGTAAAGCACGTGATGGTAAATTATCACTACAAGAAATGACTGGTGGTACTTTCACTATCACTAACGGTGGTGTATTTGGTTCACTCATGTCAACGCCAATCTTGAACCCACCACAAACAGCTATCCTAGGTATGCATGCGATCAACGATCGTCCTATGGCGGTTAATGGTCAAGTTGAAATTCTACCTATGATGTACCTAGCGCTATCTTATGACCACCGTATGATTGATGGTAAAGACGCGGTACAGTTCTTAGTAACGATCAAAGAGCTGATCGAAGATCCAGCAAGACTATTACTTGACCTATAGGGTCAACGGGCTTGTATCAGAGAGATTCTGGTACAAGCTTTTTCGTTATGGATTGATTGATTATTAAGTTATTTAGCACATAGTTTTTTTGAATATAGGCAAGCCTAAACAGCGAACCCTGTGCTAATTAGTCACATAAGAATAAATGAATAGGTCATTTCATAATTCAAACTATAAATAAAAGAGCTTGTAAAATTCTTTGATTAAAAGACGGAATATACTATGAAAGACAATTATGATTTAGTCGTTATTGGCGGTGGTCCAGGTGGTTATGAAGCCGCTATTCGTGCCGGTCAATTGGGTATGAGCGTTGCTTGTATCGAAAAACGCGTTTATAAAGGTGAGCCGGCATTGGGCGGTACTTGCTTAAACGTAGGTTGTATCCCATCAAAAGCGTTACTTGATTCATCACATCGTTATGAAGCCACTAAGCATGATCTAGAAGAGCATGGCATCACAACGGGTGACGTTGAAATCGACGTTGCTAAAATGATCGAGCGCAAAGAAGGTATCGTTAAGCAATTAACTGGCGGTGTTGCTATGCTTCTTAAAGGCAACGGCGTTGACTGGTTACAAGGCTGGGGTACTTTAGTTGACGGTAAAGGCGACGAGAAAAAAGTTAAGTTTACTGCTCTAGAAGATGAGTCAGAAACGGTTATCACTGCTAAAAACGTGATCTTAGCAGCCGGTTCTGTGCCTATCGATATCCCTGTTGCTCCAGTTAACAACGAAGAAGGTATTATCGTTGATTCAACAGGCGCTCTAGATTTCACTGAAACTCCTAAGCGTTTAGGCGTAATCGGTGCTGGTGTTATCGGTCTTGAGCTAGGTTCAGTATGGCGTCGTCTAGGTGCTGAAGTAGTGGTATATGAAGCCCTACCTGAGTTCTTAGCAGCTGCGGACAAAGACATCTCTAAAGAAGCGGGCAAACTGCTTAAGAAACAAGGTCTAGACATCCGTGTTGATACCAAAGTAACCAACGCTGAAGTTAAAGACGGCCAAGTGGTTGTGACCAGCGAAAAAGGTGGCGAGTCTTCTGAAGAGACTTTCGACAAGCTAATCGTTTGTGTGGGTCGCCGTGCTTACTCTGAAAAACTTCTAGGTGAAGATTCAGGTATCACTCTAACTGACCGTGGTTTGGTTGAAGTAGATGATCAGTGTAAGACTAACCTAGATGGCGTATACGCTATCGGTGACTTGGTACGTGGTCCAATGCTTGCTCACAAAGCAATGGAAGAGGGCATGATGGCCGTTGAGCGTATCCATGGTGAAAAAGCGCAAGTTAACTATGACACCATCATCAACGTCATCTATACTCACCCAGAAATTGCTTGGGTGGGCTTAACTGAGCAAGCGGCGAAAGAGCAAGGCTATGACGTTAAGACCGGGTCATTTAACCTAGCTGCTAACGGCCGTGCTTTGGCACAAAGTGAAGGTCAAGGCTCTATTAAAGTCGTTGCTGATGCCAAAACTGACCGCTTATTAGGTATGCACGCTATTTGTGCAGGCGCAGGCGATATCGTTCACCAAGGTATGATTGCTATGGAATTCGTTTCAAGCATTGAAGACCTACAGTTAATGACCTTTGCTCACCCAACTATCAGTGAAGCTGTTCATGAAGCAGCTCTTTCAGCTGATGGTCGTGCTATCCACGCAATCCAACGTAAAAAACGTAAATAAGAAACAGTTATAGACTTAGTGAAGTGCTAATCAGTATTGATATAAAAGTCTGTTACTAATTAAGTTGCTGACACTAGAAAGATTTAGGCATCTGGTGTCAGCTTTACCTGTTAAATAAAAAACTAAAGGATAACTTTATGAATTTACATGAGTATCAAGCAAAACTATTGCTAGAGAGCTACGGCTTACCAATCCAGAAAGGTATCATTGCATACTCTGGTGACGAAGCTGCAGAAGCTTTTGACAAAACGCCAACTGACGTTGCTGTAATTAAAGCACAGGTTCACGCTGGTGGCCGTGGTAAAGCAGGTGGTGTTAAGCTTGTTAAAACTCGTGAAGAAGCCAAAGAAATTGCTGATAGCCTAATTGGTACTAACTTAGTTACTTATCAAACAGACGCTGAAGGTCAGCCAGTAAACTTCGTACTAGTTGCAGAAGACATGTACCCAGTACAAACTGAGCTATACCTAGGTGCGGTAGTTGACCGCGCTACTCGTCGTGTAACTTTCATGGCTTCAACGGAAGGTGGTGTTGAGATTGAAAAAGTTGCAGAAGAAACACCAGAGAAAATCTTCAGCATCACAGTAGATCCTTTAGTAGGTTTATTGCCTTTCCAAGCTCGTGAAGTAGGTTTCAAACTAGGTCTAGAAGGCAAGCAAATCAACCAGTTCGTTAAACTAATGACTGGTGCTTATCAAGCATTCATCGAAAACGATTTCGATATGATTGAAATCAACCCACTAGCTGTTCGTGAAAACGGTGAATTGGCTTGTGTTGATGGCAAAATCGGTGTGGATTCGAACGCTTTATTCCGTCAGCCAAAAATCGCTGAATTGCATGACCCATCACAAGAAAACGAGCGTGAGCTTAAAGCGGCTGAATTTGACCTAAACTATGTTGCTCTAGAAGGTAACATTGGTTGTATGGTTAATGGTGCCGGTCTTGCTATGGCAACAATGGACATCATCAAACTATACGGCGGTAAGCCAGCTAACTTCCTAGACGTTGGTGGTGGTGCTACTAAAGATCGCGTTGTAGAAGCGTTCAAAATCATCTTAGAAGATGACAGCGTACAAGGCGTTCTAATCAACATCTTCGGTGGTATCGTACGTTGTGACATGATTGCTGAAGCAATTATTGCAGCGGTTAAAGAAGTGAATGTAACTGTACCTGTAGTGGTTCGCTTAGAAGGTAACAATGCTGAGTTAGGTGCTAAGCTACTGGATGAATCTGACGTTGAAATCATTTCAGCTCAAGGCTTATCAGACGCTGCGCAAAAAATTGTTGATGCTGTAAAAACTGCATAATCCCAAATAAGTGACCATAATTAGGAGTAAATAATGAGTGTATTAATTGATAAAGACACCAAAGTATTGGTGCAAGGTTTTACTGGTAAAAACGGTACTTTCCATTCAGAACAAGCTATCGAATACGGTACTAAAGTTGTTGGTGGTGTAACCCCAGGTAAAGGTGGTCAAACTCACCTAGGTCTGCCAGTATTCAACACTATGGCGGAAGCTATGGAAGCAACTAACGCTGATGCGTCAGTTATCTATGTTCCAGCTCCTTTCGTACTAGATTCAATCATCGAAGCGGTAGACGCAGGCGTTAAGCTAATTGTTGTGATCACTGAAGGTGTTCCAACTCTAGATATGCTAAAAGCAAAACGTTACATCGAGCAAGCTGGCGACGTGAAAATGGTTGGTCCAAACTGCCCAGGCGTTATCACTCCAGGCCAGTGCAAAATCGGTATTATGCCAGGCCACATCCACTTACCAGGTAAAGTGGGCATCATCTCACGTTCAGGTACTTTGACTTATGAAGCTGTGGCTCAAACCACTAAACTAGGCTTCGGTCAGTCAACTTGTATCGGTATTGGTGGTGACCCAATCCCAGGTATGAACCAAATCGATTGCTTGAAGATGTTTGAAGAAGATCCACAAACTGAAGCTATCGTACTAATCGGTGAAATCGGTGGTACTGCTGAAGAAGAAGCAGCCGCTTACATCAAAGATCATGTAACTAAGCCAGTTATCGGTTACATCGCTGGTGTTACTGCCCCTAAAGGTAAGCGTATGGGCCATGCTGGTGCGATTATCTCTGGTGGTAAAGGTACTGCTGAAGAAAAATTCAAAGCATTCGAAGAAGCGGGCATCGCGTATACTCGTGACCCATCTAAGATTGGTGAGACAGTTAAAGAAGTTACTGGTTGGTAATTTGCTTTATCTCTCAGACAGATTAACCCCTGTCTTTGAATGAAAAAGGGCATCCTTCGGGATGCTCTTTTTTTTGGCTTTATTTTTAGCTTTTGTTTTTTTTAGCTTGGGTGGATATCGTAATAATTGACCCTTGTTCACTGAATAAGGGCTAAAGTTTGCTACAATATGAGATGAACCTTATACCAAATATAAATTCTAAATTTATCAAAGTTGGATGCTTATGACCACTCAAGTTACTCATGCTGTTATCCCTGTTGCCGGCTTCGGTACCCGTATGTTGCCTTTATCAAAGTCTGTGCCCAAAGAGCTGTTACCACTAGGCAATCGTCCGGCCATTCATTACGTCATTGAAGAGGCCATTGCTGCAGGTATTAAGCACATTGTGTTGGTGGGTCATGCCCAAAAAAGCGCCATCGAGAACTACTTTGATGTCAATGCTGAGCTAGACAATCAGCTACGGGCTAAGGGTAAAGAGGAGCTTGCTGATAGCTTAAACTGGTTACCAGAGGATGTGTCAGTATCTATGATTCGTCAGGGCAAGCCCTTAGGCCTAGGCCATGCGGTATTAAAGGCGCGTCCTATCGTAGGCGACAATCCTTTTGCGGTATTGCTGCCTGACGTGGTGCTTAACCCATTCACTACCGATATGGACAAAGACAACCTGGCCTATATGATTCAGAGCTTTGAGCAAAGTAACCATTCTCAAATCTTAGTGAGTGCTGTGGCTGACGAAGACGTGCATAAATATGGTATTGCTAAGCTAAAAGAGGCCGATCAACTGGAACAATTATCTGATGATAAAAATGCCAACTTTGCAGTAGCAGGCTTTGTCGAAAAACCACAGTTAGCGGATGCGCCTTCTAACTTGGCCGTGGTGGGGCGTTATGTCTTTACCGCTTCTATTTTTGATTATTTAGCCGAGACAAAGCCTTCAGTGGGCGGTGAGATTCAGCTGACCGATGCCATTGATGCGCTAATCAGTACTCAAGGGGTAGATATCACCACTATGCTGGGCGAAAGCTTTGATGCAGGCGATATGACCAGCTATATGAAGGCCTTTATCTACTTTGCTGAGCAGCAGTTACAAGCCTAACCTTAGCCCTATCGAGTCCCTTTACTATGATGAACGCCAGCAGAAATAATTCTTTACCCACTCAATTGCCTGAGTGGCAACAGCTACAACAGTTAGCACAAAAGCCTTGGTCTTTAACGCAGCTATTTGATCAGCAGCAAGATAGAGCACAAAAGTTTAGCGTCCAGGCGGCAGGGGTTTATTTTGATTACTCCAAGCAGTTGTTAGATGAATCCGTCAAGAATCAACTGATTCAGTTAGCGGAAGCTTGTGGCTTGCAGCAAAGAATCCACAGCCTGTATCAAGGCGACAAGGTAAACAGTAGTGAGGATAGAGCGGCGCTACACACTGCCCTGCGTCTGCCAAAGACCGCCAACCTATCCCACCAAGGTGTAGATGTGGTGGCAGAGGTCCATGATAGCCTAGATAAAGCAGCAGACTTGGTGAGCCGAATCCGCAATGGTATCTGGCGCGGTTACTCGGGTAAAGCCATTACCGATGTGGTTAATATTGGGGTAGGTGGCTCAGATTTGGGCCCGGTTATGGCCAATACTGCGCTCGATGAGTGGGCAGACAGTGACATTGAAGTCCACTTTGTGTCTAATATGGATGGCACTCAATTGGGTAGCTTGTTGGAGCGCCTTAATCCAGAAACGACGTTATTTATCATCTCCTCTAAGTCCTTTGGTACTGTGGATACCTTATCTAACGCGGAGACGGCTCGAGCGTGGCTGCTGAGCACAGGAGCCAGTAAAACCACCTTACTGCGCCGACATTTTATTGGTATTTCTGCTAATCCTGAGAGAGTCAGTGCTTGGGGAATTGCCCCAGAGCACCAATTGAAGCTCTGGGACTGGGTTGGAGGCCGTTTCTCAATGTGGTCGGCCATTGGCTTAGCAGTGGCTATTCGCATCGGTACTGAGCGCTTCAATGAAATGCTGCAAGGCTCCTATGCGATGGATCAGCATTTTTTACATGCTGACTTTGATCAGAATTTACCGGTGTTATTGGGATTGATTGGGGTCTGGAACAGTACCTTTTTAGATATTAATGCCCATACCGTGCTACCTTATGATGGTCGTCTTAAATACTTTCCAAGCTACTTAACCCAGCTTGAAATGGAGAGTAATGGTAAGTCAGTGACCCATGACGGTCAGCCTGTAACCTATGCCACCTGCCCAATTTTATGGGGAGAAATTGGCTCTAATGCGCAGCATGCTTTTTATCAACTGCTGCATCAAGGCACCCAAAAAGTATCTTGTGATTTCATTGCCTGCGTCAATTATTATCAAGATTCTGAATCTAGTGAACTAAAGCGTCAACATGCTTTGTCGTTGGCCAACTGCTTGGCGCAAAGTCGCGTTCTAGCTTTTGGTAACGAGGCGCTTGCTGCTAAACCTGGGCAAGAAGTATCAGAATTGGACAAATTCAAACGCTATCGCGGCAATCAGCCATCGACCACTATTTTATTGGATGAGCTGACGCCAACTAGCTTTGGTGCCTTAATTGCTTTGTATGAACATAAAGTGTTTGTCATGGCCAGTCTTTGGGACATTAATCCATTTGATCAATGGGGTGTGGAGATGGGTAAAAAAGTGGCTGATGAAGTCTTTGCTCATATTCATTTAGTAAAACCTGAGTCAAGTGCAGCTGTAGAAGAACAAGCCACTTTTGACAGCTCTACTCAGGCTTTATTACAGCATATTAATAAACAAATTGAAGAAAAGTAAGCGTGAGCATTAACAATAATAAAGTTATGAAAAACAATAAAAAGGATGATATTTGATGAACATGCCCGCCTATGTTAAGACCAGTAAAAGCTCAGAAGACAACCCGTGCGTAATTGTGGGTCACTCAATTGATGCCATTACCACTGCTACAGTGATGGTGAGTTTGGGAAATAAGGTCAGCTTGTATACCAATCAACAACAGCTAGAACATACCTTGACCAACTATAAATTCGAGTATCAGCAGCAAGCTTTATGGCAGCTGTATCTAAACCAAAAAAATATCGTGGTACAGCCTATTCCAGAACAAGCGACTGAAGTATTTACTCAGCAAGTTGCGAGTTTATACTGGCTGTTTCATAGTGACTTGCCTGAGACTTGGTGTCAGAGTAGTGACAATAAGCCGGCTTGGGTAACTCAGATGAATGAAAGCCAAGTTCCCAGTCAAACTCCAGTGATCATAAGTGGTATTAGCACTTTGGGAGTTTTTGCCAATATTGCTGATTATTGTCAACGTCCTTGGGTTTATTACGTACCCTTTGTATTTTTACAAGACGGTAGCGCCTACCTTTCAATGCTTTCGCCTAAGCTATGGCTGATGGGAGAAAAGACAGCCGACTCAATAGATAAAGTGGCGATATTACAACCCTTAATTGCTCAAGCTCAGCGCAGTTATATCAGTGATATTGCGACTATCGAATTCTCGCGTAGTGCCATCATGAGTATGCTTGCCACTCGGGTTAGCTTTATGAACGAGTGGTCCAGACTCGCTGATCATCAAGGGGTAGATATTCAAGAAGTGGCTGACATTATGGGGTTAGACACTCGTATTGGTAGTAGCTACCTGAAGGCAGGGTGGGGCTTTGGTGGCACAACCTTGCCGGCTGAGATTAACGCATTACAGCAAACCTTGGCGCACACTCAAGTAGATCACCGTTTAATGCAAGCGGTGGATCTTATCAATAATGATCAAAAGGAGCTTATTTTCCGTAAATTTTGGCAGTATTTTGATGGGGCTATTGAGAATAAACAGGTCTCTATTTGGGGTGCAAGCTATAAATCAGGTTCAGGTCGCACCTCTGAAGCGGCTATTCACCCGTTATTAACTTTGCTGTGGTCTTATAACATTACCACTCAGGTTTATGCATCAGAGGCGAAAAGCGAGTTGGCAGGACTATATCCTGATCAGCCTTTATTGCAGTTCATTGAGAGTCCAACCGAGCAGTTGGCGGATTGTGATGCCTTATTTGTATTGTCATGGCCAGAGACCAAGCGTCTACCAATCAGTGCCCTTAATGAGGTGGTGATACCGGTATTTGATGCCCAAAATGCGTTTACTAAGGATCAAATACAGTCACTGACTGGTGATTATCAAGGTATTGGCCGCAGTAAGTAGGCAGTTTTTGTTTCAGGCTTTAGGGTGCAAGCAAAAAGCAAAAATCCCGTTAATCCAAAATTGGTTAACGGGATTTTTCAAGCCAGTTTTTAGTGAATAAAGCTTTACCTGACAACTTAAAAATCAGATCTAAGCAAGCTTAGCCCCTTGTGTGGCCAACCACTGCTTAATTTGGGCAGTTTTTTCAGTCAATAAAGCTTCATCACCCTTGGTCTCGATATTGAGACGAATTAAGGGTTCAGTGTTGGAGGCACGAATATTAAAACGCCACTGGCCAAAGTCTAGACTCAGCCCATCCAAAGTGTTTTTATCGGGGTTTTGCGTACTAAAGTAGTCTTCAATGGCGCTAATGATTTCATCGCTGCTGGCTTGGGTCAGTTTAAAGTTAATCTCGCCTGAGCTTGGGTAGGCGCTGATACGCTCATTGACCAATTGACCTAATGATTTGCCGGTGGTCGATAACAGCTCAATGGTTAGTAGCCAAGGAATCATACCGCTGTCGCAATAAAAGAAGTCACGGAAGTAGTGGTGAGCACTCATTTCACCGCCATAGACGGCTCCTGATTCACGCATGACTTGCTTAATAAAAGAGTGGCCTGATTTGCTAATCACTGCCTCACCATCACCCTCTGCGATAAGTGCTTCGGTGTTATAAAGCACGCGAGGGTCATAAACGATGGCCGCACCGGGATGCTTTTGTAAGAAGGCTTGGGCGAGCATCCCAACCACATAACTGCCTTCGACAAACTCACCTTGAGCATCAAATAAGAAGCAGCGATCAAAGTCGCCATCGAAGGCGATACCTAAGTCGGCTTTATTATCAATAACCGCTTGTTTGGTAGAGTCACGGTTGGCCAAAATCATAGGATTGGGGATGCCATTGGGGAAACTGCCATCTGGGGTGTGGTGTACTTTAATAATCTCAATGGGGGCATTTTTTTGTTGTAAACGCTGCTGTAACAGATCTACGGTCGGTCCAGCACTGCCATTACCTGAGTTAATGACAATCTTTAACGGTACTAGCTTATCGGTATCGATAAAGCTCATTAAGTGATCGACATAGGCAGTTTTATCAAACTTCTCTACTACTTTACCTAATTGATCAGAGGCAGCAAAGCTACCTTGTTCTGCCAAAGCTTGAATCTCTGCCAGACCAGAGTCCGCACTAATCGGCCTTGAACCTTCACGCACCAGTTTTAGCCCATTGTAATTGATGGGGTTGTGACTGGCGGTGACTTCAATACCACCTAACGCATTATAATGGCTGGTGGCAAAATACACCTCTTCGGTACCGGTCATGCCTAGATCAATCACATCAACGCCTGCATCAACAATACCGCGAATGGTCGCCTGCTTTAATGTTTCACTTGAGTCACGGATGTCGCAGCCGATAACAATGCTGTTCTCTAAGCTCTCATCACCTTCACTGTCCGCTTTTTGACAGGCTAAAATCTGAGCAAAAGCACGGCCGATACGATAAGCAATGTCTTCATCTAGATTAACGCCGAGCTCACCGCGAATGTCATAAGCTTTAAAGGAAGTAATGGGGCGATGGGTTAAAGTATCATTATTTTTATTAAGAGTGTCAGAAATACTAGGTGTGGTCATGTGCAGCCTTTTTTGTAAAATCGATTAGCAATAAAAAATATTAAATAATCAGCGATAAAATAGCTAAAACTCTTAAGCCATAAACAAGCTTGGATGTCGGGGCTAACTATAGCCAAACACATCTCTTGAGTAAACCTTAGCTTTGACATCAGATAACTCATCGTGCCAGCGGTTGGCAACAATCAAGTCGTTTTGCTGTTTAAAGCGGTCTAACTCATTAATCACCTGGCAACCTTCAAAGCTGTCGGTGTCTAAAGCCGGCTCATAGATAGTGATACTCATACCATGCTGCTTGAGGGTATTAATTACGTCAAGCACTGCCGAATCTCTAAAATTGTCAGCATCTTTTTTCATGCTTAGTCGATAAATCCCTACTTGATTGGGGTTTTTATCAATAATTTGACGGGCGATAAAGCGCTTACGCGTATTATTGGCATCGACCACAGCATGGATTAAGTTGGCGGGAATACCGGCGTAATTGGCTTTAAGTTGCTGTGTATCTTTAGGGAGGCAATAGCCGCCATAACCAAATGACGGGTTGTTATAATGCTGACCAATACGGGGATCTAAGCCAACGCCTGTAATAATTGATTGGCTGTTTAACTCATGCTTCTCAGCAAAGCTGTCTAATTCATTAAAAAAAGCAATTCGGGTAGCCAGATAGCTGTTGGCAAATAGCTTCACCGCTTCAGCTTCAGTCGGTGGCATCATAAGGGTCGCCACCTCAGGTGTTAGGCTGGCTTGTTGATATAAGCGCATTAAGGCCGTTGCTAAGGCTTGCTGCTTGGTTGCGCCAACAATGATACGTGACGGATATAAGTTGTCATACAGGGCTTGGCCTTCACGTAAAAACTCCGGCATAAATAGAATTTGGCTGTCAAATTGCTGACGCATGCTGTCGGTAAAGCCAATGGGAATGGTCGACTTAATGACGATGGGCACAATAGCGTTTTGCTCTCGGACCGCAGCAATACTAGCTTCAACCGAGGAGGTATCAAATTTTCCTGAAGCCACATCATAGTTAGTCGGGGTGGCAATAATTACTAGATCACTATTTTGATAAATGCCCTGATTATCTATCACTGATTCTGATTGCGACGTGGCGGTTAAATTAAGCGGTTTATTGGCCAGATAATCACAAATCTCAGTGTCTTGTAGCGGAGATTTATTTTGTTGTAACAGCTCTATCTTATTTTGGTCGATGTCAAACAGCGTGACTTGGGTATTTAGATGTTTCTGGGCCAATAAAACGGCATTGGATAAGCCCACGTAGCCTGCGCCAATAACCACAATGTTGGTTAAAGAGGGTAAAGTATCGTGGTTAGGTGAAGTATCATTTGAAGTTATGTTTGTTGCATTATCCAGAGGAGCAGGGTGAATTATTTTATCGGTCATGTCTTTTTTCTTCTTATTTAAAAAGTGTATTACTGAGCTGTTATTATGAAGTTTACTATATGCTGATGAAACCGTAATTACAATTGTAAAATGATACACTTCAGGTATCACACTCAAAGTAGTAGCTAGCTTAACTATATCTATATACAGTAATTTTTAATTTTACAAAGGTAATAGGGCCATGTCTCAATCACCAAAATCCGCACCAACCAGCGCATTAAACTATTCATCAAACGATGCATCAATAACAGCACCAGCCCCAGTGACCGGAACTCCAGAGCCCAGCTCTGATATGAGCGACTTATTGGCTTTGATGGCCAGACTGCGGGCCGACTGTCCTTGGGATATTAAGCAGACCAATCACAGCTTGATTCCTTATGCGATAGAAGAAGCATACGAGCTCGCTGAAGCGATTCAAGAGGGCGATATTGAAGACATCAAAGGCGAGCTTGGCGATGTACTATTACAAGTGATTTTTCATTGTCAAATCTATGCCGAGCAGCATCAGTTTGATTTGGGCGATGTGATTTATGTCCTGCAAAGTAAACTGATTCGCCGTCATCCGCATGTGTTTGAAGCTGATAAGCTGCCTGATGAAGCCGCAGTAAAAAAACGTTGGGATGAGATTAAGGCTATAGAAAATGCCGAGCGAGAGCGTCGCGGTAAGCCCAAACGCAGTTTAGATGCTGTTAAAGCCGGTAGTGCGCTGATGCAGGCGCAAAGCTTACAACAAGCCGCTAGTAAGCTGGGCTTTGATTGGGAAGGAGTGGCCGGCGCGATAGAGAAGCTAGAGGAGGAAATCGCCGAATTAAAGCAAATCTTGCCCCAAGCCGGCGAGAAGGTAGATGCCACTCAGAAACAGGAGCTGGAAAAAGAGCTTGGCGATTGTATCTTTGGCTTAGTGAATGTGGCACGCAAGCTGAACCTAGATGCCGAAGCGGCCACCTTGACCTGCGTGCATAAGTTTCGCTCACGCTTTGGTTTCATAGAAGCAGAATTGGCGAAGCAAGGTAAAACGGCTGAAGAAAGTAGCTTAGAGGAAATGGATGCATTGTGGGAGCTGGCCAAACAGCATGAATAATCCCATTAGAGCAGTAGTTCTCGGGATATTATTGATACTTCAGTTAGTCTTAACCTCAAATGCTTGGGCGCAGCAATGCTTTGCCGATGCAAATCAAGCCTATACGTATTTAATAAATCAGCAGCAGAATAAACAACTGGTTAAGCAAAGTGGGGTTATTAATTTAAATACTGCAGCTGAGGGCGAATTAACACAATTAAAAGGCATCGGTAGCAGTAAGGCGCAGCAGATCATGTTATATAGAGAGGCCTTTGGGCCATTTGCTTCTATTGATGAGCTGACAAAAGTGAAAGGCATTGGTGATAGAACTGTGGCCAAAAATAGAGCTCGGATGAGTGTGGAGTAGTCATAGGCTGCGCCAGTACCAAAAGCGGATTACTGACAAACTACTTGCAAAATCTCATCGTCAGCGGCTAAAGGTTGCCATTGCAGCTGTTTAAAAGTAGCGGCAGACAAAGGGGCTTTGGTGGTTAAGCTGGTGATGGCAGGTTGTTGGCAGTTGACCAGCTGTGGAATGATTTTGGTGCTAATGCGTCTTTCAAACAAGTAGATATTACTGCGTCTAATATCTGCTGTGGTCGGATTAATATCAGAGCCAAGCGGCTCGCCTGCCTCAACCGCCATAAAGCGAATTACTTGCGGTTTTAGGTAGCTCCAAGGGCGATACCAAGCCTGTCCTTCAACTGTCTTTACCACTTTTACTTGTTCAGGTAGCCTGTCTATCTGCTGCTGTTGCCAATTGTATTCTTGATGAATTTGAAAGCCTAAAATGCCGATCGCTGCAAAAATGGGAATGAGCCATTTTGGGGCCTGTTTGCCCGCAAACTTAGTAAGATGGCGGATAATCATGGCGATACCAGCCATACCAAAGCCTGCAGTTATCGTGGCAATAAATTCATAAATCATGGGCAGGAGTCCGAGGTCAGTGAGTCAAAAAATGGCTAGTATTAATAAACAAAAGATGAATAAGCCGCTTAAGTGACCTATTCATCTTTTTGGGTAACTCAGTGGGTGGGCCACTGAGTTATTTTGCAGTTAAGAAAAATAGACGGTCATTCTTTTAATATCAATGATCAATAGCTGCCCCAGCACCGCGAGGAGAGCGGACGCTTTCAACCAGTTGCTGAATATGTACTGGAGGAGCTTCAGTCATTGAAGACACCAAGAAGGCTAAGATAAAGTTAATTAGAGCACCAACGGCACCAAACGACATTGGCGAGATGCCAAATAACCAGTACTCAGCGGTATCAGGGAAGTTGGCAGTATCTGGGATAAAGAACCAACCTTTATACACAAAGATATAGACCAAAGTAGTGATTAAACCGGCTAACATGCCTACGATAGCCCCATAGTTATTAATGCGTTTTGAGAAAATACCCATCATTAACGCAGGGAACAGCGAAGCACCAGCGATACCAAAGGCCAGAGCCACCACTTGCGCCGCAAAACCTGGTGGATTAATGCCTAAGTAGGTCGCAACTACAATAGCAACTGCCATTGAGATACGGGCTACCAATAGCTCACCTTTATCAGTAATATCAGGATTAAAGTTACGCTTGACTAAGTCATGGCTGATGGCAGAAGAGATGGCCAATAGCAGACCTGCTGCGGTAGATAAAGCCGCGGCCAAGCCGCCTGCTGCAATTAAACCAATGACCCAAGGTGGTAAATTGGCAATCTCAGGGTTGGCCAGTACCATGATGTCATTGTTCACATCTAGCTCGTTACCTGCCCAGCCTGCATTAGTAAATTTACCTTCGAGCTCTGCAGCATGCGCCACTTTCGCTTCTTCAACAGCAGCTGTAGCAGCGGCAACATCGCCCCCTTCATTTTGAGCAGTAGCCAACGCTACTTGCGCTGCACCTAAGCCACTATCACTATACATTTGGATACGACCATCGCCGTTTAAGTCATTATATTTGATAAGACCTGTTTCTTCCCAAGTCTGCATCCAACTTGGACGATCTTCATAACGTAGGGCAGGGGCATCCGCACCTTGAGGATAAACAGTATTCATAAGGTTTAAGCGGGCCATAGCGCCCACAGCAGGCGCGGTAAAATATAGCAGGGCAATAAATACCAATGCCCAACCTGCAGACCAGCGCGCATCCGCTACTTTAGGGACCGTAAAGAAGCGAATGATAACGTGCGGTAGACCGGCAGTACCAATCATTAACGATAAGGTGAATAGCACCATATTTAATTTATTAGGCACATCAGCAGTATAAGCCGTAAATCCTAAATCGGTAACTACTTGGTCAAGCTTAGTAAGTAATGGGATACCCGATTCAGTATGGGTTGAGAACATCCCTAAGCCTGGGATAGGGTTGCCGGTTAATTCAAGAGAGATGAATACGGCAGGAATGGTATAAGCAATAATTAGGACCACATACTGAGCAACCTGAGTATAGGTAATACCTTTCATACCGCCCAATACGGCATAGAAGAAGACCACCACAGCGGCAATCATCAGCCCCGTGGTATTGTCTACTTCTAAAAAGCGTGAGAAGGCCACACCAGCGCCTGTCATCTGACCGATAACATACGTAGTAGAGGCAATAATTAAACAGGCCACAGCGACTAAAGCTGCACCCTTAGAATAGAAGCGATCGCCGATGAAATCTGGCACTGTGTACTTACCAAATTTACGTAAGTAAGGCGCTAGTAACATAGCCAAAAGAACATAGCCACCAGTCCAGCCCATTAGATAGGTGGAAGCTCCATAACCGCCAGCGGCCAACATTCCTGCCATGGAGATAAAAGAGGCGGCACTCATCCAGTCAGCACCAGTTGCCATACCGTTTAATACGGGGTGAACACCACCCCCAGCCACGTAGAATTCTTTGGTAGAGCCAGCTCTAGCCCAAATAGCGATAGCAAAGTAGAGTAGAAAAGAGGCTCCAACAAATAAAATATTAATGGTGAATTGACTCATAATCTACTCCTCATCTAAGCCGTATTGTTTATCTAGCTTATTCATACGCCAAGCGTAGAAGAAGATCAAAATAATAAAGGTAATAATTGAGCCTTGTTGGGCAAACCAGAAACCAAGATCAGCACCACCGAAGGTTATGCCTGACAATAAAGGACGGAATAAAATACCCATACCATAAGAGCAAAAAGCCCAGATAAATAGACAGATGAGGATCAAACGGATGTTGGCTTTCCAGTAGCCTGAAGAATCTTGTGAGGGACTCATAAGACAAACTCCTTTTGTCAATGAAAGGGGGAGGGAGCCCCCTTAAGGGAAAACTGCTTCCTGCAGTTGCAAAATATAGTGTAAGGATTGTGTCAACAACCCTTTTAAAGTAACCGAGATCGTATCAAAATAGTTACTGCTTGTTTTTTAGTTTACAGCCGTCATATAGAGATAGCAATAATTATTTTAACAGAACTTGGAAGAAATCCACTATGAATAGAGGCATAGGTATCTACACGAATTTGCTAGCAGACTATTGACAGCATACTTTTTGAAGCACGGCCCAAAGATCAGTCAAATAGCTGTTTGAACTGTGCTTGTAAGTAATAAGATTCTTGTTCTTGAATCATGACTTCTATTTCTTGCTTTAGTGCCTTAAGGCTTTTCAACTTGGCTCGGGTTTCATCTAACTTGACTGCTTGTGCTTTGATTTCATCAATCCACTCTTGGAGTTTTTTCGGATTTTTAGCACATTTTTTCAAACGCTTAATAGCATAATCAGTTAATACCGTTTCATCTTTTAGCTCAATAAACTCCACTTTGAGTTTGGTGAGTTGCTGATTGAGAGCATTAATAAGGCGAGCTTCATCAAGCTCCGAGAAAGCATTAAACTGATTGTCTCCAACATGAGTCATATATAACTGAATGATAGTAACAATATCCCCTGTTGCTTTTGCATGACTTAATTCTGCCATAATAGCTTGATTTCGTTCTCGTACAGTGTCATTACTTTGTTTGTCAGGGTGTAAGGCTTTAGCTGTACGACGAAACATTTGATTGAACCACTTTCTAAAATCAGAGTCGGCGTCAGCAGTTGAATGGTTATTGATAATAGGTTTTTCTTCATCAATACTACCCTCATTTTGTTCAAAAAACTGAGCTTCACTAAAACCTTCAAGTATATGGGTTATATTCTCAAAATCCCAGCCCTCTTCTGGTGTGGGAACTGGTCCTCCATACATGTCTTCAACCAAGGTTTTAAAGGTGTTTTGCATATGCTGTTCGAATTCTTCGGACTCCTCATCAGATAGTTTGTACTTGATGACTTTTTGAGTAGCATTTGAAGCTTTTAATTGTAGCTGCATTCCTATATCAGGGCTGATATCCATTACATCTTCAAGTAGATCTCCTATCCAATCAATTATAAACGTTCGTTGCCAATCACTAATGGTCTTACGTTCAAAAAGCTCTATTAATCGTGTAATGAGAGAGACCAAAGAAGGTAATAAATATTCTACTTTTGTAGGAGCAATCGCTTGGTGGTATAACCCTAGGTGGCTATCCATTTTGGAAATATAGTCTTGATTACGCTGTTTTTGCTTTAATATTTTCTCCCATAATTGGTTTATTTTGTGTTTTTGGGAATTAGTGTCAGTGGATTTTAGCAACGAGTTACTGGTTAGTGATGTGCTAGAACTCTGCTTTAATGAGGTTTTCTTGTCTTTAGAAGTATTGTTTTTAAGATTTTTTGAGTTTTTCATGGCATTCCTTTTGTGTTAGTGATGATATAATCGACGATTTTATCATGAGTTGCCCAAAAACCGGATATAAGGCGACAACAACTGTCATTTATTGTTGATATTCCACTTTCAACTCTTTGTAACTTGCCAAAAATAAAGGCTTAGGAAGATTCGAACTGATAAGATGAATTCTTAAGCCTTCTATAATCAATGGGTTAGGGAAAAGAATTGAGATTCGGGTTATCACCAGTCGCCGTAAAACCACCCACTTCAGGGGGTGGATATAAGGCGACACACACTGTCGTAAGAAGCCGTTAAAGGGTTGTAAGCTAAAATTAATCTTGCCATACTGAATATATGAAAACACTCAAGCTACGCATTAAAGACAAACACATAAAAGAGCTGAATCGTCTAAGCGGTTCGGTAAACTTCGTGTGGAACTATGTCAATGCGTTAAGTTTTGAGCATCTAAAACGTACCGGTAAGTTTTTTAGTGCTTATGATCTAAGTGAGTACACCAAAGGTAGCGGTGAGTATTTAGGATTACACAGTCAGACCTTACAGGCTATCAATGAGACACACGCTAAATCACGTAAACAATTTAAAAAAGCCAAACTTA
>NZ_FUGE01000101.1 GCF_900162825.1 Psychrobacter piechaudii | reverse complement strand
AGCCATTTTTCTTTATATTGTCACTTAGACAGGCTGGGCATTTGATGTATAGTGTGATGTGCATTTCACTATTTTATCAATTTCTCAGCCTGTTTTTTTCAGCCTACTTTTTGAACCACCACCAATTATTTAGCTGTTTATTTATCTAGCTGTTTTGGATCGGCTTTAACTACCATAGTTTTAGCAAGTTTATCGTGAATACTAAGGCGCTGTTTGTTAATAACCATAACCACAAAGTCAGCGATTAAAAATAGCGTACCAATACCTGGTAGGGCATACAAAGCTGAAGTCACCAGACTACGCAATAAAATGACATTGGTAATTGAGGCGGGTTTTTGGGTTTTAACATCAACAATTCGGATCCCCATCACTGTTTTACCGATAGTTTGTCCTCTTTTAATTAGAAGCATAAGCTGCAAAAAGAATAAAACTAAAAACAGTACCGAGGTTAGCGAACTTAAATGCTCAGGAACAGATTGCACCAGCTGAGTCATTTTCTCCATATCGCCAGCAGTTTCGGAGATTGCTGCGAAGTCGTAATTTAATCCAGATAAAAAAGGGATATAGCACGCCATCAGCAATAGAGCGTCAATAGAAACTGCAATTACGCGATTACCAATAGTCGCTAGCTCATTAGTCGAGCTAGACGGGGCTGACTGTAAATTATGATTTTTATTAATCGGGCTTTTATTATGGATTGGGTTATTTGCAAAGGGGGGGTGTTGATTTACTGGACTTTGAGTAGATTCGGGCTGTTTATTACCATAAAGATCAGCCACAGTTACCCGTCTAGGCGGGATATTAACCGAAGTGGTGGCATTGGGATCATAGTAAAACTGACCCTTAGTCATTTCACCCACTTGTTTCCACTGATCCATGCCAACATGCCACATAAGATCACTGAGCTCTACCTGCCGATTAGACAGCATCTTATTAAGCTCTTCTAAGGTATAAGGACCTGCTTGAACTTGATTTCTAGCTAGATAAATCTGCATTAATATAACAACCTTTTATAAAATTAAAGTCCGCATTGGGATCATTAATATTATTAATTTTAATATTTATTTAGAATATTAAATGAAAACGACCACAATAATCAATAAGAGTTGATTTTTGTGGTCGCTATGAGGGCTATTGATACCAATAACCCACAGAATATGACAGTGTGTATTTACAGATTATTTAGCTGTAACATTAGCGTTGGCATTGTCATCATTGGCTAAGAACATCCAAGTATCTAATACTGAGTCTGGGTTTAATGAGACAGAGCTAATGCCTTGTTCCATTAACCAGTAGGCTAGGTCAGGATGGTCTGATGGACCTTGGCCACAGATACCCACATATTTACCTTGCTTACGGCACTCAGCGATAGCCATTGATAATAGCTTCTTAACCGCTTCATCACGCTCATCAAATAAGTGAGATACGATACCTGAGTCACGGTCTAGACCTAAGGTTAACTGAGTTAAGTCATTAGAACCAATTGAAAAACCATCGAAATGCTCTAGGAACTCTTCAGCCAATAAGGCGTTGGTTGGAAGCTCACACATCATGATTAACTCAAGACCATTTTCGCCACGCTTTAAGCCATTTTTGGCTAAAACCTCGACCACTTCAGCAGCTTCTTTGGTAGTACGTACGAATGGAATCATAATCTTAACGTTGGTTAAGCCCATTTCGTCACGAACACGTTTTAGAGCACGACACTCTAACTCGAAGCAGTCGCGGAAGTTGTCTGAAACGTAGCGGCTAGCACCACGGAAACCAAGCATTGGGTTTTCTTCTGAAGGCTCGTACAGCTTACCACCAATTAAGTTGGCGTATTCGTTCGATTTAAAGTCAGACATACGAACGATAACTGGCTGTTCTCTGAACGCTACAGCTAGGGTAGCAATACCCTCAACTAGTTTATCAACGTAGAAATCCACTGGAGAAGCATAACCTGCGATACGCTCTTTAATAGCCTGGGAGATTTCACGAGGTAAAGTGTTCATGTTAAGCAGAGCTTTTGGATGCACACCAATCATACGGTTGATAATGAACTCTAGACGAGCTAGACCAACACCAGCGTTTGGAATTTGAGCAAACGAGAAAGCACGGTCAGGGTTACCGACGTTCATCATAACTTTGAAAGGCAGCTCTGGCATAGCATCAATAGAGTTGCTTTGAACTTCAAAATCTAATAGACCTTCATAGATAAAGCCTGTATCACCTTCAGCACAAGAAGCGGTAACTTCTTGACCATCAGTCAATACTTCAGTGGCGTTACCACAACCAACAATGGCTGGTACACCTAATTCACGAGCGATAATAGCAGCGTGACAAGTACGACCACCACGGTTAGTGATAATCGCTGAAGCACGCTTCATAACTGGTTCCCAGTCTGGGTCAGTCATATCTGATACTAGAACATCACCTACTTGAACTTTGTCCATTTCATTCAAGTCGTTTACGATACGTACTTTACCTGAACCTACGCGTTGACCGATTGAACGACCTTCACAAAGTACTTTAGCGTCTTTGCTCTGGATAATGTAGCGTTCCATAACGTTACGGTCTTGACGGCTCTTAACGGTTTCTGGACGAGCTTGAACAATGAATAACTTGCCTGAATCACCATCTTTAGCCCACTCGATATCCATTGGTTGGCCGTAGTGTTTTTCGATAGTGATGGCTTGTGTGGCCAGTTCAGTTAATTCTTCAGTAGTTAAAGAGAACTGGTTACGCTCTTCTTTGTCCACTTCTACAGTCTTCACTGAACGGGTAGTACTACCTTCGTCACCATAAATCATTTTCTGGTGCTTACTACCTAAGTTACGGCGAATAACCGCAGGTTTGTTGTCTGCCAATAAAGCTTTTGATAGATAGAATTCATCTGGGTTAACCGCACCCTGTACTACCATTTCACCAAGACCATAGCTTGAGGTGATGAATACTACTTCATCGAAGCCACTTTCAGTGTCTAGAGTAAACATAACACCGGCTGCGCCTGTTTCTGAGCGAACCATACGCTGAATACCCGCTGATAGGGCAACACCAGCATGCTCAAAACCCTGGTGAACACGGTAAGCAATAGCACGGTCATTATATAGTGATGAGAAAACTTCTTTGATAGCGATTAGAACGTTTTCGATACCACGGATGTTTAGATAAGTTTCTTGCTGACCTGCGAAAGAGGCGTCTGGTAAATCTTCGGCAGTCGCAGAAGAGCGAACAGCAACGGCAATATCTTCACCATCACTCATCACTTCAAATGCATCACGGATTTCTTGTTCCAGTGATTTTGGTAATTCTTGCTCGATGATCCAGTTGCGAATCTTTTCACCAGTTTCAGTTAGCTTTTTAACATCATCAACATCTAACTCTTTTAGTTCGTTGTTGATTTTGTCTAAAAGACCAGTTTCAGTCAGGAAGTTATTGAATGCTGCAGCTGTGGTCGCGAAACCGCCAGGAACACTCACCCCTAGATCTGATAGGTGGCTAATCATTTCGCCTAATGAAGCGTTTTTACCGCCTACGATTTCGACGTCGTTTTTGCCTAACTTGTCAAGGGTAATAACTTGCGGTGCTGTCATGATAACTCCAGGAAATAAGGTTATTTTTTTAAATTATACCGCTATTTATCTAAATTGTGTATGGACTAGCACTCTTTAAATAACTGACTGAGTCAACAAGAATCGACTGTGTGGTTAACAGGGAGCTCGAAAGGGTCTTTTCAGTCAAATATTTTTGATTAAGAGTGAAATCTTAACGCTTGTCATCTACGGTAATGTGATGTGGGCGAACTATAACATTTATAGTTATTAGGAGTCCACGAAGGAATATAGGGAGGGTTTGTTTTACAGGGGTTGATGTATTGATATATATAAGTTATTTATTTACTAAATACGAGGTATTTCTTTGGTTTATGGCGAATTTAAATTTATATTTTATAACTCGATGATGATATACATAAAAATTATCAATCAACTTATCATACCAATGGTTAAACATGCACAAAGTTCGGTTGCATATGAAGTTAGATTTTAACAACAACTATTTCAGTAAGTAAAGTAACTTTAATCAAAGCAAGTAGCAAGGATTTGTATTTGCATAAATGCTAAGCTTCTCAAATACTTTATTGGCTTAATATTTGTTAAAATATCGCGAAATATTTTTAATAAGGCATTTTGTCTATATTTTTGTAGGAAGATGCACTCCTGCTAAGGAATTTTATGGAAAATTTAATGAACTCATTATCTGCAAAAGCTACCATTCAAAACCGTAGTGCTTTGGCAGTAGACAAGCCACAAGTCATTCGTGTGGCTTTTTTTATATCTGATGGTACGGCTATTACTGCAGAGACCCTAGGACGTTCAATATTAAGCCAATTTGCCAGTGTGCCTTTTGAGACCAGAGTGATCCCTTATGTGGATACCATAGAGATGGCACAAGCAGCGGTTGAGCACATCAATAAAGCTTATCAAACCACAGGCATATTACCTCTAGTATTTGACACTATTGTTGATCCGGATATCAGAGAGATTATTAATTCAGCTCAGGCTTGTAATCTTGATATGTATGAAGGATTAATTGGACGTATCACTGATGAAATTGGGGTAGAGCCTGATGCTCACTCAGGTCATGCTCATGATGATGTAGATTCGGAGACTTATAAATCTCGAATCGATGCGGTACACTTTGCTTTAGACAATGATGATGGAGCGAGAACTCGTCATTATGACATGGCTGATATTATCTTAATCGGGGTATCTCGCTCCGGTAAAACCCCTACCTCTTTATACTTAGCTTTACAGTTTGGTATTCGGGCGGCCAACTACCCACTAACTGAAGATGACTTATTTGATAATCAGCTGCCAAAAGCACTTCAACCTCATCGTGAGAAGTTATTTGGATTAATTATTGATACAGAGCGGCTACAAAAAATTCGCCAAGAACGAAGAGCGGGCAGTCGTTACGCTAGCTTTAAGCAGTGCGAAGAAGAGCAGCGTGCGATTCAGGCGATATATATGACACAAAATATTCCTAGCCTAAATGTTTCAGAAATGTCAGTGGAAGAGATTGCTACTCGAATTCTACAAATAACTGGGTTGAAGCGTCGCATTGGATAGTGATTTCGCCATGAAGTTAACAGGCGAAGTTGCTATAATATAGCCAATATGCTGCAGCAACTATAATTAGGTCTAAAAACTAGGTCTAAAAATTAAAGAAATACATAACAAGAGGATGATATGTCAAAAAAACATAAAGGTGATGAAACTAGCAATATCAATGATGATAAAAAAGATATTGAGGTATCCAATCAAAGCAGTGGCAGTGCTCCAAGTGTTGCATCTTCTGAGGCAAGTCGCGAGTCAGAAAATCAAATAGACTCAGGAGAAGATCATCTTTTTCATCCTAGCTTAATTAGTCCGTTAGACAATGACCGTATCCGTATTAACTCAGGCTTTACTCGTGACTCAGAGCGTATCAAACGAGATAAACACGATTTTGAGTACGATGCTGTAGTGATCGGTGCTGGCCCAGCGGGTGAAGCGGCTGCGATGAAGTTGGCTAAATCTGGTAAAAAAGTGGTGGTAGTCGATCCTCGCAATCAAGTGGGAGGCAACTCAGCACACGTCGGTACCATCCCTAGTAAAGCCCTGCGTCAGTCGGTATTTAACCTGATTAACTACCGCCGTGATCCTTTATTCTCACAAGGCTTGGATTATTATCAAGTCCCTTTAAATAAGGTGTTGACCAACGCGCGTAAAGTTATTCGTACTCAGGTAGACACCCATACCCGCTTCTATGAGCGCAACCAAATTGAACTGCGTCATGGATGGGCCAGCTTCGAGGATAAGCATACCTTACATATCGAATTAGGAGATGGTACAGGCTATGAAACCATCACTTTTAATAAAGCCATCATTACTGTAGGTAGCCGCCCATACCGCCCGGACTTATTAGACTTTGATCATCCTCGCGTGTTTGATTCTGACAAAATCTTACAAATGGATTATGTGGTCAAAAAGATTATCATTTATGGAGCCGGAGTAATCGGCTGTGAGTATGCGTCGATCTTTACTGGTCTTGGCTACAAAGTGGACTTAATCAATAACCATGATGGGCTTTTAAGCTACTTGGATAAAGAGATTAGTGATGCTTTGGCTCACGACTTTAGACAATTTGGGGTATTGGTTCGCCACAATGAAGAGATTGAGAAGTTAGAAACTCATGACGATTATGTGGTACTACACCTGAAGAGTGGTAAACGCATTAAGTCTGACGCCATCCTATGGTGTAACGGTCGCTCAGGTAATACTGAAAGCTTGAATCTTGAAGCGGTTGGTTTAAAAGCCAACAACCGTGGTCAGCTAAAAGTAGATGACACCTATCGTACTGAGGTTGATAATATCTATGCTGCAGGGGACGTGATTGGTTGGCCATCATTGGCATCAGCAGCCTATGACCAAGGCCGTTGTGCAGCTGCGTTTATGGTGGGTGATAAAGATGCTGAGCCAGTCTCAAGTGTTCCAACTGGTATTTATACCATTCCAGAGATTTCAAGTATTGGTAAAACGGAACAAGAGTTAACCGATGAGAAAGTACCTTATGAAGTGGGCCAGGCCTTCTTTAAACATCTAGCGCGTGCTCAAATTATTGGTGAGCGCTCGGGTGTCTTGAAGATTTTATTCCACCGTGAGACTTTAGAAATCTTAGGTATTCACTGTTATGGCAACCATGCCTCAGAGATTATTCACATTGGTCAGGCAGTGATGAAACTTCACGGTACACTTGAGTACTTCGTCAATACTACTTTCAACTATCCGACTATGGCGGAAGCGTATCGTGTTGCGGCCTTGAATGGTTTGAACCGAGTATTCTAATCCTCTGAAGCTCGACAAAAAAAGAGACTGCAATGCGGTCTCTTTTTTTATTTATATTAGTAGGCTAGGATAATATCGGCAAGCTTGAACAATATCGGTAAGCTAGGCCAAGGCGGCAATGTTGAGGCAATTAAGGTTGCAACTTGTCATTAGTTAGTGTTGAATAAATACAAACAAGTTAAGCTTAATAACTTACAAGGCTACTTGTTGGGTTAAAAAACAATCAAAACAATATAAGGACTTATAAAATGACCATAAAAGCTTATGAAGATGATAATATTTTTGCAAAAATTATAGCGGGTGATTTGCCTTGCCATAAAATATATGAAGATGATAAGACTTTGGCATTTATGGATATTATGCCTCAGGCCAAAGGTCATGTGTTGGTTATCCCAAAACAAAAAGCAGTCGAACTATCGCAGCTAGAGCCTGAGTATGCCAGTGCGGTATTAATGACGGCTAAAAAAGTCATGGCGGCGCAGCGTAAAGTGTTTCAACGTGAAGGTATTATTCAGATGCAGTTAAATGGGGCTGAGGCGGGTCAAACCGTATTTCACTACCACGTACATCTAATTCCCTCTAACTTTCACGAATTGGGCCAGCATGCTACTACGCAGGCTGATATGGCTGAGTTAGCAGAGCAAGCCAAGCAGCTGAAAGAGGCTATTGAAGCCGCTTAAACTTCATTTAATAGTTAGATTAATAGATACAGCGCTAAATAGAGATATAAGGTACTGTGCTCAATTTGAGAAGAATAACAATAAGTTTGCGTAATAACGCAATTGCATTATCAAACTTATTTAAACTTGAGATTTGAACACGAATCTTTAGAATACGGGTTTGTCTTTAAAAAATAAAGGCAAGCCCTTTTTTATTTTTAAGTTAAAGTGAAATTACTGCTTGCTATATTTTTTTCAATTTCATATCTCATCAGGATTAATTTACTAAAAGGAAAATAAAGCTTATGCTAAAAAAGCCCTCTAGGTCTACAATTTTAATGCCTGTCTTTGCACCAGCTGTGATTGTGTTGGTGCTGTTAGTGGTAGGCACTATTTCAAATCCTGATGCTGCTGGAGAGCTGTTCAATCAAGTTCTCAACTATACCACCACCACTTTCGGTTGGTTCTACATGTTAGCGGTGGCGCTATTTTTAATCTTTATTTTGGTATTGGCGTTTTCCTCCTACGGTAATATTAAACTTGGCCCTGATCATGCAGAGCCGGATTATAAGTTTAGTGAATGGTTCGCCATGCTTTTTTCAGCGGGATACGGTATTGCGTTGCTATTTTACGGCGTATCCGAGCCGGTAGTGCATTTTGCTGAACCGCCAAACTCGACTCCGCAGACCATTGCGGCTGCCAAAGAAGCAATGCAGATTGCTTATTTTCACTGGGGACTTCATACCTGGGCTATTTATACTTTTACCGGTCTTGTTTTGGCCTACTTTGGCTTTAGGCATGGCTTACCGCTATCTATGCGCTCCACATTATTCCCGTTGATTGGCGATAAGGTTTATGGCCCTATCGGTCATGGGGTGGATGTTATTGCCTTGTTGGCAACCATTTTTGGGGTGGCAACGACCCTCGGTTTATCGGTGTCACAAATCAACTCAGGTTTGAACTATTTAATGCCTGATTTAATTCCGATAGGCACCGGTGTTCAGATCATTACCATTGCAGTAATTACTTTAGCGGCTCTCATTTCAGTGCTGTCAGGTATGGATAAGGGGATTAAGCGCCTATCCATGCTTAACGTGATCTTAGCAACGGCATTGATGCTGTTTGTATTTATTGCCGGTCCGAGTGTATTTATCCTAAACGCGTTTATGGAAAATACTGGAAGCTACTTAAGTAACATTGTTGAGCGAACATTTAGCTTACAAGCCTATGTGCATGGTGATTGGATTGCGAGCTGGACGCTGTTTATTTTTGCATGGACCATTGCTTGGTCGCCATTCGTGGGCACGTTTATTGCCAATATTAGCCGTGGCCGTACCATTCGCCAGTTTGTCTTAGGGGTGTTGTTTGTTCCGGTTATCTTCACCTTCTTCTGGTTCGCTGTATTTGGCGATACTGCGCTTAACCTAATCATGGTTGAAGGACTTGATACCTTAATTGGCGATGTACAAGCCGATAAGTCGGTTGCTTTATTTAAGCTGTTTGAAGCTTTACCATTTACCCAAGTCGCTTCGTATTTAACAGTGTTATTAATCATGACTTTCTTTGTGACCTCGTCAGACTCTGGCTCATTGGTCATTGATTCTATTGCTTCAGGAGGTCGTCCTACGCCCGCATGGCAGCGGACATTTTGGGTAGTTATTCAAGGGGTAGTGGCTTCTGTATTATTACTGGCAGGCGGCTTAACGGCTTTACAAACAGTAGCCATCGTTAGTGCCTTACCATTTGCCATTATTTTGCTTATTTCAATGGGAGGGATGTGGCGAGCGTTAATTATTGAGGAGCACCGCACTGAAAGTTTGGAGCAGGATAATCGCTTGCCGCCTCATTTACTAACTCCTAGTGCTTGGCGAGAGCGTATCGATTATCTGACTAAGCAGCCGACACGCCATGAGGTGTTAAGCTATATTCAAGAGGTAGTAGAAGTAGCGATGCATCAAGTCGCTGATAAGTTCATGGATTCTGGCTGGCAAGCTAAGGTAGAGTTTGATGAGGTGAATAGTCGAGCCATCTTGCAATTACAGCGTGGGGAAGAAGTAGACTTTAGCTACGAGGTGCGACTGAGTGAACATGATATTCCAGACTACTATGAGCAAAGTGGATCCCAAGTAGGACAGCTGCATCATTATTATCGTGCTGAGGTTTATCTGCGCCGCGGAGGCCTGACCTATGACTTATATGGCTATCAGCCGGATGCGGTCATTAATGATATTATTGATCAGTTTGAAAAGTACCTACACTTCTTGAATGTTTCTCCTGACAGCTTACCATGGCGCATGGAGATGCATGATGAAGGACTGGTGGTTGAGTCTAGTAGCGAGTTTGACAAATAGTCTGATTAACCTTTTAAAACTTGAGTTTTAATACTGAGTCTTTACAATACGAGCTTGCTCCTAATGAGGGCAAGCTCTTTTTTATGGGGACATTAAATCGTTAAATGATCCGATATATTAAGTTAAGTGACACTCTCATTCTCCTAAGCTTGTAAATGGCCTAAAAATGACTTTTATTACCGAAAACGATACGCACCCTTTGCTACAGCCCCTGTATATTGGTGGGCTAGAGATTCAAAACCGACTGATGGTAGCTCCAATGGCGGGGGTAACAGACAACCCATTTCGACGCTTATGTAAGTCGTTTGGGGCAGGTCATGCTGTCAGCGAAATGATGACCGCAGACGCCACTTTATATGCCCATAAAAAATCATTGTTCCGAGCTAATTTTGAGGGAGAGATTGCACCAATCTCAGCGCAAATTGCAGGCGCTGACGTGGATAAAATTGCTGAAGCTGCTCAGTATCAAGTTAATAACGGGGCGCAAATTATTGATATCAATATGGGCTGCCCGGCTAAGAAAGTATGTCGTAAGCTGGCAGGCTCAGCCTTGTTGAAAGATGAAGAGTTGGTGGCCAGATTGCTTGATGCTACTGTGGCCGCTGTCGATGCGCCTGTTACTTTAAAAACTCGTTTGGGTTATGAGAATGGTCAAGAAAATATCTTACGAGTAGCCAAAAGAGCAGAAGAGGCGGGCATTGCTGCTATTGCTATTCATGGCCGTACTCGTGAGGATAAGTATGGCGGAAAGGCACGCTACGACTTGATTCGTGAAGTCAAAGAAATAGTCAGTATTCCAGTGATTGCTAATGGTGATATCGACAGCCCAGAGAAGGCGATTGAAGTATATGAGCAAACGGGCTGTGATGCGATTATGATTGGTCGAGCGGCCCAAGGTCAGCCTTGGTTATTCCGAGATATCGCTCATTATTTGCAAACAGGTGAAAAATTGCCAGAGCCAACTATTGATGAGCTGCGAGAGATTGTGCTGACCCACCTTGAGGAGCTGTATGCCTTTTATGGTGAGTACCCAGGATGCCGCATCTCACGCAAACATATTGCTTGGTATACTTCTGGTATTGAAGACTCGAACGCTTTTCGACAAGCCATGTATAGTGAAGAGACGACGGCAGGACAGTACAAAGTCGTTGATAAGTTTTTGTCTTCTCAGAAGCTTAGAGAAGGGGCTCAATTAAGTCATACTGTCTAAGTGCGGCTAGGTTTCTGTCCTAAATTGAGTTACATTAACTCTAAGCCATTCATTTGAGAGTGATTCTATGCTTGATACGTTAAATAATACTCAATCTGAGTCCTTAGCTCGCTCCTCAGAGGTATCATCAAACCCAGTATTAATGGTCAATGGTCTTAGTATTTATACTGATCATGAAGTATTGGTTCATGACTTGTCTTATCAGATAAATCGGGGTGAAACGCTGGCTATTGTGGGTGAGTCGGGATCAGGTAAGTCGTTATCTAGCTTAGCTTTACTCGGATTGTTGCCACAGGATTTGCAGGTTGAGGCTCAAGTCGAGCTGCAATCTATGGGCTTACTGCCTATCAATCAAAACTCAAATCAATCCATGAAAAAGCAGGCCGTCCGCGATAAACAGCTGAAAGCGGTACGCGGTACAAAAATTGCGATGGTATTTCAAGAGCCTATGACGGCGCTGAACCCCTTACACACCGTAGGCAAGCAAATTGCTGAAAGCTTGCGTATGGCCGGCACGCCAAAGTCTGAAATTAAGCCGCGCATTATTGAGTTATTAAATGACGTCAATATCAATGACCCTGAGTCTAAGCTAAACCGCTATCCGCATGAACTATCAGGTGGCCAGCGCCAACGGGTGATGATTGCCATGACGTTGGCACAAAACCCAGAAGTGCTTATTGCTGACGAGCCTACCACAGCATTAGATGTTAGCCTACAACATGAAATCTTAGAGTTATTGAATCGCTTAAAGCAGCAGCATGGAATGGCAATGTTGCTAATCAGTCATGATTTAAACTTAGTACGCCGTTATAGCGATAAAATAATTGTAATGCAGCAAGGGAAGGTGATTGAGCGCGGAGACAGCGACACACTATTTCATAACCCCCAAACGGCTTATACTAAATTGTTAATCAGTCAGAATTTTGGTTCTCCGCTTAAAATTAATGCCAGTGAAGACATCTCTGCAGTTGTTGCGGTAAAACAGCTGTCTGTTGCTTTTCCACAGAAAAAGTCACTTCTGGGCGGGGTAAGTCAGTGGATGCCTGCAGTCAAAGACTTAAGCTTCGATCTTAATCAAGGTACGTCATTAGGGATTGTCGGGGAATCAGGTTCTGGCAAAACCACCATTGCTTTGGCTCTTGCTAGGTTATTGAGTCAGCAAGCCAAAGTAAGCGGTGACATTATTATTGATAACGTAGATATAAATAGCCTAAGCAGAAAAGAACTACGTCAATTTCGTTCCAACATTCAAATGGTGTTTCAAGATCCGTTTGCGAGCATCAACCCCAGATTTAATGTGATGCAAATCGTCGAAGAAGGGCTGTTGATAAGAGGAGAGAGCAAGACACAGCGAGAGCAGGCAGTTTTAGAGGCACTAGTCACAGTAAACTTACCGCACAGTTTTGCTTATCGTTATCCCCATGAGTTATCAGGAGGCCAACGTCAACGGGTGGCTTTGGCTAGGGCGCTGATTATGCGGCCCAAGGTTATTATTCTTGATGAGCCTACCTCAGCCTTAGACAGTAGTACCCAAGTTGAGGTGGTACAGTTACTTCGAGATATTCAGCAGCAGTACCAAATTAGCTACATTTTTATCAGCCATGATTTAAATGTGGTACAAGCTTTGTGTCACAATATAATGGTACTTAAAGCGGGGGAGTGTGTAGAGTTTGCCGCAACTGAAAAATTATTTGAAGCTCCGCAGCACCCGTATTCAAAACTGCTTATCGATACGAGTGTGCGAAGTAAAGACTTTGGCTGATCTAATGAGATTAAGCGGATTTTATGAAAATCAATAACTACAGCAGTTAGATTTTTGAGGCAGGAACCGCTGCAAGAAATTCATTACGGGCCTGAATGTCTGTCTTAAACTCACCAAGCATAGCGGTTGTGCGCGTGCTAGACAGTTGTTTGTTAACACCACGCATCATCATACACATATGAGATGCATCCATTACCACAGCAACACCACGGCAGTTAGTCACTTCCATGATAGCCTCAGCAACTTGTTTGCTTAAATTCTCTTGAATTTGTAAGCGGCGGGCATACATATCAATGATACGGGCCACTTTAGACAGACCGATGACTTTGCCGTCCGGTAAATAGCCCACATGAGCCACGCCATGGAAGGGGAGTAAGTGGTGTTCACAGAGCGAGTAGAACTCAATATTGTGAATAAGAACCAATTCTGGATTATCGGTCGGAAATACAGCATTATTGGTGACTTCTTCCAGGGTTTGATGATAACCTTGAGTTAAATAACCGAATGCTTTTGCGGCACGAGTGGGTGTATCAATTAAGCCAGGACGGTTTAAATCCTCACCGGTTGAAGCAATTAATTTAGCGTAAAGATCAGGACTGGGTAGTCTAGGATCTAGATTTGAATTTGAAGCGTTTGAATTAGAATCACACATAGTTATTAGTAGCAAATTAGAAGAATGCTATAGCTTAACGGCTACAAATAAATTGTAAAGGTCTTTGTCAAAAAATAGCTGAGTATTTCTCAGTTTGGCACAAAAAAATCTCATAATGCCATCTAACTCTAGATTTTTGTATTATTATTCTATTGTTGTCATTGAATTCAAAAAAATGCCCCTCAAAAACATTTGGGCTAAGCCAACTTAAAATTAAAATAAGGGAGTGGTTCGTGAAATTATTACAAGGTAAACGTTTTGTAGTGACAGGTATTGCCAGCAAGCTATCCATTGCTTGGGCAATTGCAGAAGCATTGCACAGAGAAGGGGCATCATTGATTTTAACTTACCCCAATGACAAGATGAAAAAGCGGGTAGAGATGGCTGCTGAGCAGTTTTCAGCAGATATGATTTTGCCTTGCGATGTCGGTTCTGATGCAGAGATTGAGGCTTGCTTTACAGCAGTTGCTGAACATTGGGCAGAAGGGATTGATGGGGTAGTACATGCTATCGGTTTTGCCCCTGCTGGAGAGCTAAACGGTGATTTTACTGAGGTTACCAGTAGAGAGGGCAGCGCCATTGCCCATGATATTTCAGCCTATAGCTTTGTGGCCTTAGCGCGTGCCTCACGTGAATTATTGGCAAAGCGTCAAGGCTCTTTGTTAACATTGACTTACCAAGGCAGCACGGCTGTTATTCCGAATTATAATGTGATGGGTATGGCCAAGGCGAGCCTAGAAGCCAGCGTTCGCTATTTAGCAACCTCTTTAGGGGGTGAAGGCATCAGAGTCAATGCCATTTCTGCAGGCCCAATTCGTACTTTAGCGGCCAGTGGTATTAAGTCATTTCGTATAATGCTAGATGTGAATGCTAAGATTGCCCCTCTACAGCGTAACGTAGATCAAATGGAGGTAGGTAATGCGGCCTTATTCTTATTATCGCCTTGGGCTTCAGGCATTACCGGTGAAATTTTATTTGTCGATGCAGGGTTTAATACCGTAGGAATTAGTGAGCAGTTACTGCATCTAGATGAGCAACAATAAATTATACAAATTCTAAAAAATAACACTCAAATCACACCACTCCCGCTGAGTGATAGACCTAATTAAGTTAGTCTCATTACACACTGCATTCCAAGCGTCACATGCCGCATCGACAATCGCATCATAACTCTCAAAACAGCGATTAGACAACCAATGCTGTTTAAGGTACTGCCATACCTGTTCAGCAGGGTTAAGCTCAGGTGAGTAGGGAGGCAATTTAAGCATGATCACATTGTTTTGATCCAAACTTGGTTGGTGCCATAGCGCCCCATCCATGACCACCACGGCATGCCGACCTTCAGGAACAGCTTTACTGATTTCCTCCATATGCAATGCCATGGCTTGCTTATTCACATAGGGTAGAACAAGTCCAACACTCTCACCTGTCGCCGGATTAAAGGCACCAAATAGATAAGTCGATTCAAACTGCTGCTGCCTGACTACTCGAGGTCTTTGTCCTTTATAGTGCCAAACCCTTGTGATAGAGCCTTGTTGGCCAATACGTGTTTCATCCTGAAACCATATATCAACTTGCTTGATATCAACACCATCAGGTAGAACTTGCTTTACCTGCTCAAGGAAGTT
>NZ_FUGE01000045.1 GCF_900162825.1 Psychrobacter piechaudii | reverse complement strand
TAAGTTTGGCTTTTTTAAATTGTTTACGTGATTTAGCGTGAGTCTCATTGATAGCCTGTAAGGTCTGACTGTGTAATCCTAAATACTCGCCACTTCCTTTGGTGTACTCACTTAGATCATAAGCACTAAAAAACTTACCGGTACGTTTTAGATGCTCAAAACTTAACGCATTGACATAGTTCCACACGAAGTTTACCGAACCGCTTAGACGATTCAGCTCTTTTATGTGCTTGTCTTTAATGCGTAGCTTGAGGGTTTTCATATGCTTAGTATGGCAAGATTAATTTTAGCTTACAACCCTTTAACGGCTTCTTACGACAGTGTGTGTCGCCTTATATCCACCCCCTGAAGTGGGTGGTTTTACGGCGACTGGTGATAAATAGTTTATTGTGTTGTATTGATTACAAACAATTAGAAATATATTATTTAAATCATGCCTATAACAAATGGAAAGGTTATATCCCTATGAGTAAAATCACCTCCCTTCTTCGTAAAGTCACCGCTTCTGATACGTCAACTGCAAGCAAGACCGATCAACCTGCTTTAGACTTTCCTACTACAAGCAACACCCCCAAAGAACAGACCCGATGGAATGGTTGGGGCAATATTAATATCAATAAAGCGGTCTCACCTCATGGGGCTAAGCTGATTAAATCCCATATTGGTAAAACTCAAAAACTGTCCTCTGTTAGCCTAGAGTCGGTATTAAACACAGTTCCTCCCTCACGCCTGCCTACGGCCTTAACCGAATTAGCAATGGTCTCTACTGACAACGAAGTGCGTGTCAGACATGCGCGTGGCCAAAGCTTCGCCGATTGGATCGCCATGCACAGTGGTGACTTTGGTGTTTTCCCAGATGGGGTCGCCATGCCAAAAACCACCGAAGATGTCGCAAAGCTATTGGCCTTAGCCAGTGAACACGACCTAGTAGTTATCCCTTACGGTGGCGGAACTTCTGTGGCTGGTCACATCAATCCACCAAAAGACCCTCGTCCGGTATTAACGATTGCCACCGGCCATATGGACAAACTGATTGATTTAGATGAAGAAAGCCAAATTGCTACCTTTGGAGCCGGTGCCCAAGGGCCTGCTGTGGAAGCGCAGCTCAATAATCGCGGCTACCGATTGGGACATTATCCACAGTCTTGGGAATTGTCTACCTTAGGGGGCTGGATTGCGTCCCGTTCAAGCGGTCAGCAGTCTTTAGGCTATGGCCGTATCGAACAAATGTTCGCTGGCGGTACCTTGGTTACCCCTCAAGGTAAGCTCACCATACTCGATATTCCTGCCTCCTCTGCCGGTCCTGATTTGCGTGAGATGATGATGGGCACCGAAGGCCGTGCCGGTATCTTTACCGAAGTCAAAATGCGGGTACAGCCTCAGCCTGAGCAAGAGCTCTTTAAAGTGGCCTTTTTGCCCAACTGGGAAGCTGGGAAAGCGGTATTAAAACAAGCGGTTCAAAACAACGTTGGCCTATCTATGCTACGCCTAAGTAATGCCACTGAGACCAATGCGCATCTGCATTTAGGCCCCACGCGCAGTCAGTTTTTAGCCATTACTGCCTACCTAAGATCTAAAGGCTTAGGCTCTGATAAAGTGATGCTAACTTATGGCGTAACCGGTAACAAAGACCAAAATGCACTGGCATTGGCTCAGTTTAAAAAACTGTTAAAACAAAATGGCGGTGTTAGTGGCAAGTTAGCAGAATTAATGGGGTCAATATGGGCTCATGGCCGCTTTAAATTCCCGTATTTGCGGGGCACTTTATGGGAAAAAGGCATCATGGTTGATACCTTTGAGACCTCGACCAACTGGACCAACATTGACCAGCAGATGGCTGCTATGGAAAAGGCGGTTCGTGAATCGCTAAAAGATCGCGGCGAACAAGTCATGGCATTCACCCATATCTCGCATGTTTATAAACAGGGTGCAAGCTTATACACCACCTATTTCTTTAGAGCCGCTAAAAACCATGATGAGACGCTACAGCGTTGGCAGAAGATTAAGCACGACGCCAGCACCAGTGTCGCCAACGGCAAAGCCACTATTTCGCATCAACATGGTGTAGGCCGTGACCATGCCCCCTATTTAATAGCTGAAAAAGGCGAGCTAGGTCTACAGGTTACCCAAGACATGTTGCAGAGCTTAGACCCTGAGCAGCGTATGAATCCAGGATGCTTGTTAGAGGACTAAGTTGCAAGACTAAAGCCTGCACTAGCGGCATAAATAACCAGTAATACCATTTGCCAAACACTGACGAGGAGCCCTCATGACCCAGACACAGCAACGTCAACACGCTTTAACGCCCCTTTCGCGTACTGAGCCGTGGGATATGTTAATTATTGGCGGTGGTATTACGGGGGCAGGTATTGCTCGAGAAGCCGCCAAACGTGGCCTGCAGGTGCTGTTGATTGAACAAAAAGACTTCTCTTGGGGCACCTCGAGTCGCTCTAGTAAAATGGTTCATGGTGGGCTACGCTATATTGCTTCCGGAGATTACAAGACCACGGTCCTCAGTGTCCGTGAGCGCGAACGTATGCTGAAAGAAGCGGGGGGCCTGGTTAATGAAATGCATTACATGATGCCGCATTATAAAGGTAAGTTTCCGCCACCTTGGATGTTTAATAGTCTGCTTAGGGTCTATGATAAATTAGCCGGAAAGCATTATTTTAGATACTTTAAAAAAGACGCTTTTTCGCCGTTAAATCCTGGCATTAAACAAGATAAATTACTGGGTGCCAGTCAATTTAGTGATGCGGTTACTGATGACTCACGCTTGGTAATGCGAGTACTCGCTGAGGCGATACACGATGGGGCACAGGCCATCAACTATCTTAAAGCTGAGGAATTGTTAAAAAATGACCAAGGTTTAGTAGTCGGCGCAAGGTTGGTGGATACTTCTACCCCACAGCGCAGTGAAACTTATGAAGTTTATGCCAAAGTGGTGGTTAGCGCTACGGGCGCTTGGGCTGATGATTTGCGTCTGAAAGCCTTATCTAAGACATCCAGCGACTTTCATAAACAAATTCGTCCGTCTCGGGGCAGCCATTTGGTTATTAGCCAAGAGCGACTGCCGATTGAACAGGCCTTTACTTTACTGCATCCGGTTGATAAGCGAGCGCTTTTTGTTTTTCCCTGGGAAAACAGAACCGTCATTGGTACCACGGACTTAGATCACCCACCTCTTGATGAGCAAGAAGTCGGTATCACCAATGAAGAAGTCGATTATCTATTACAAGCAGTCAATGGGCTGTTTGATCATACCGAGTTGAGCCGCGAAGACATCATCAGTACTTGGGCAGGGGTTCGTCCCTTGATTTCTGAAGGCGGTGATGGTAAACGGGTTAGTCCCAGTAAAGAAAAACGTGATCACAGCGTGTGGTTAGACAACAATTTAGTAACAGTCAGTGGCGGTAAATTAACTACCTTCCGTCTTATCGCCTTAGATGTGCTTGAAATCTGTCAACAGGTGTTACCTATCGACAATAATGTGGCCATAGATGATGCCGTCTTTGGCAATCCGCTGCCGAGCAATGACAAATTTGCTCAATTACCGGCGCCATTACAGCATCGCTTGCAAGGTTTTTATGGCCGTCAACTAGATCAGTTGCTTGAGCTTGCCGATCCTCAAGAGCTTGTCCCTGTCGCTGACAGCAATACGTTGTGGGCAGAGCTCAGATTTGCGGCACGTTATGAGCAAGTTATTCATCTTGATGATTTATTACTGCGTCGTACCCGTCTAGGTCTTATCCTACCGCAAGGAGCCATGATAGATTCCGTAACCGACAAACTGCAACAAATTTGTCAGACGGAGCTTGGCTGGGATCAACAAAAATGGCAACAAGAAGTCGACCGTTATAAAGCCCTTTGGCAAAATTACTACCATTTACCGGCAGCTTAACCCGTCAATATTAAAAACTTTGACAGTGAGTGATAGGCGGGCTTAGAGTCATAATTTACAGTAACTTATATTATGTAGTAAGTCGTTGACTCTCTGACCGCCCTAATTTATAACTATAGTCATAAAGGATAAAGTTTCTCAAAGGATTGAGTACTTAGGGACCTTTAAGGTTAGCAATAAGCATTATCCGCCTTTTAACCTGACAGGTTGATGTTTTAACCTAATAACGAGGCTCCCCTACCTTCTCCCTGCCCTCAATCCTAGCTAAACCCTATGATGACTCTATCCAGAAATGTAGGCTAGCCAGGGGATATTTTTTATTTCAATATCCCAAAGCCAATTTTCTAATTAATGACCGAGTGGCACATTATGAGCGTTACAGACGAAACCCCGATTTATTTATTGGCCATAGACAATGGTACCCAAAGCGTTAGAGCATTAATCTTTGATCAATTTGGTACTGAAATTGCTAAGGTGCGTGTTCCTATTGAGCCTTACTTTTCTACTGAAGCCAACTTTGCTGAGCAACATGCTTCCTACTATTGGCAAAAGCTTAGTGAGGCCTGTCAACAATTATGGCAAAACTGTGATATCAAGCCCTCGCAAATTGCCGGGGTTAGTCTGACTACTCAACGCTATACCATGATTTGTCTGGATAAGGACAAACAGCCCCTACGCCCAGCCATCGTTTGGATAGATTTTCGCCAAGGAGAGACCAATGATTTGGGGGTTTTTGACCCCCTCATCAAAATGGTGGGTATGGGGGAGTTGGCAGAAGAGGCTCAGAAAAAAGCACGCTGTAACTGGTTATCTCGTCATGAGCCTGAGATTTGGGCTAAGACTGCTCATTATGTCAACTTATCGGCCTATTTGACTTATAAGCTGACCGATGATTTGGTCGACTCATCGGGTCAGAACACCGGCTACTTGCCTTATGACTACAAGGCACAACAGTGGATGAAGCCCAGTAATTTTAAGTGGCGCTTATTCAGCTGCCGCATTGAGCATATGCCAAGACTGGTTTCACCTGGGCAGAAATTAGGTCATATTACTGCCGAAGCGGCGGCAGCCACGGGTATTCCTGAGGGCACTCCGATGATTGCAGCGGCCAGTGACAAGGCTTGTGAAGCCTTGGGAAGCGCCGGCTTATCCACTGATACCGCATGCCTAAGTTTTGGCACCACGGCCACCATTAATACCACCTCAACCCGTTATATCGAGGTGATAAAACACATGCCCGCGTATACGGCAGCAGCCCCAAATTACTATAACCATGAGTATATGATTTACCGCGGATTTTGGATGGTCAGCTGGTTTAAAGAGCAGTTTGCCCATTACGAGGCACAGCTGGCGAAGACCCAAGGCATTGATACTGAACACTTATTGGATCAAGCGGTTAAAGGCATTCCTGCCGGCTCCATGGGATTGATGCTGCAGCCGTACTGGTCACCTGGCGTGCGTCACCCTGGACTTGAAGGCAAAGGCGCCTTGATTGGTTTTGGTGATGTGCATACCCGAGCCCATGTTTACCGGGCTATTTTGGAAGGGTTGGCTTATGAGCTAAAACTTGGGTTTGATACCATTGAGAAGCGCACTCGCCAAACCATTAAGCACCTTCGTGTCTCTGGAGGTGGGTCTCAAAGCGATGCAGCGATGCAGCTAACCGCAGATATTTTTGCCATGCCCGCCTACCGCCCTCATACTTATGAGGCTTCCGGATTGGGGGCTGCCATAAACTGTGCCGTCGGCCTCGGCGTTTATCCAGATTATGCTACCGCAGTTGACGCAATGACCCATTTGGGCGATGAGTTTTTGCCCATCCCTGAAAATGTTGCGCTTTATAAACGCCTGTACAATGAGGTTTATCTGAAGATGTATGAGCGCTTAAAGCCCTTATATCATAGCATTCAGGACATTACCGGCTATCCAAAAAAATACCCCCTTTTACCATAAGACCCTACTCATGAAAATTACCCATTTAATTGTGTTTTTTATTGTCGTCTTTATTCTCAACTATTTGCTTAATATGCTATTAAAGTTGGGACAAGACCTGTCTTATATAGCCATACTCAGCCTTATTACCACTGTGTTATTTTATTTACTAACCTTTATGCGTAATCGGTGGTCAAAATAATAGATAAGCTGACTACCGCTTCTCTCCTCTCCTGTTATCCAGCCATTGTTTATCAGTCGTTTGGGCATTCCTATAAAATTAATAGACTGTGTTAATATAGCGCTACCTATTAAGTTTTATTAAAGAGCCTTAGCGCTAATAACCATTCAGGAGAGGCAATATGACTAACTCCAGTAGTAATAACCGGAGTAACGACACAGAGCGTGGGGTCAAAAAGAACCTCAGCTCAAGCAGCCACTCGCAATATAGCTCATCAAAAGAGTATCTTCCCGATTTTATTCGAAGCAGTTACGAGCATAGACGACCGCCTCGTCTAGGCACCTTCAATGCGCCAATGAACATCACTCAGCGCCGTCCCGATCACGAGCCCGATACTCGTATCGATAAGTTTACCTTCGGCATGGTTTTGGTGATTTTATTAGGCATCTGTATTCCCTTAATTTTCTTCCCAGAGCAAGGTAAAGACTGGGTGGAAATTGCCCGTAGCTTTGTCACCACCAACTTCGGCTTTGCCTATTTGGCCTTTGGTATTTTGGCGATGATATTTGTGATTTACATCGTCTTCTCTGACATTGGTAATATCAAACTCGGTCGCCCCGAGGACACCCCAGAGTTTAAAGATACTTCCTGGGCAGCGATGCTGTTCTGTGGCGGTATTGGGGCCAGTATTCTATATTGGGGCCTTATTGAATGGGCCTATTACTACCAAGCGCCCCCGTTTGGTATTGCTGCTGAATCAACGGATGCCATCCGTTGGGCCACGACCTACGGCATTTTCCACTGGGGACCGGTGGCTTGGGCCATTTATCTAGTGCCCGCTGTCCCCATTGCCTATTTTTATTATGTGCGTCAAACTCCAGTACTAAAGGTAAGTCAAACCCTAATGCCTTTATTGGGTGAGAAGTTGGCAGGAAGCAATTGGGCGAAGATGCTCGATGTGCTATTTGTATTCGGTATGGTGGGCGGTGGCGCAACGACATTAGGTCTAGCCTCTCCGTTAATTAACGAAGGTCTATATAACTTATTTGGCTTACCGCGCAACATTACCATGCAATTGGTGGTGCTGTTTGTGACCACCTTAATTTTCGCTTATAGTGCCTATCAAGGTCTAAAAGGCGGGATTCAAAAACTATCGAATATCAACTTCTACTTAGCCGTGGCGCTGCTATTATTCATCCTTATTGCAGGACCAACTGTCTTTATTTTCAATACTGGGCTTGAGGCTTTGGGCCGCTCGATTGCTGAAATGCCGCGGATGATGACTTATGTTGAGCCTTTCAAAGACTTTGGAAGCTTTGGATTTAAGCACACTACTTTCCCCCAAGATTGGACCGTATTCTACTGGGCATGGTGGCTGGTATTTGCCCCTACCATTGGTCTGTTTATCGCCAAAATCTCACGTGGCCGCACCATTCAAAACATGGTGGTAGGCTCGATGTTTTATGGCTCGTTAGGCTGTGCAATGTTCATGATTATCTTAGGTAATTATGGCTTGTACTTACAGCTGACCGGTACCGTGGATGTGGTTAATATCCTAAATAATGAATCGGCCACTGCTGCTATTTTTAGTATTTTAAATAGCCTACCCATGTCCTATGGTGTGGTGGCAGTATTTACTTTCTTAGCGGTTATTTTCACCGCAACCACTTTCGACTCGATCTCTTATATCTTGGCGTCTGTGGTACAAGTAGAAGTAGACGATGAACCGCACCGTTGGAACCGTTTGTTCTGGGCCTTTACTCTTTGCTTATTACCCGCCATTTTAATGTTCTTAGGTGATTTAGCGACGCTACAAACCGCCTCTATTATCGCTGGTGCCCCACTGATTATTATTCTGTCTTTAATGATGCTATCGGTGATAAAAGCGGCGCGTTATGACCTACATTATCAGCCTGATTATTATTTAAAAACGATTCATATTGAAGAGCTGGCAGACAGTGCCCCTTGGGAAGAAGGGGTAACTTCAGAAGCCCCTGAAGGCTCAATCTTGGCGCTACAAGATGAGTGGGAGCAGATGCGTGAGGAAAATGAGGAAGAAGAAAACGCAGAAGCACTCAATAAACACGACAGTTAGTGCTCTCAACACCTAACCATAAAATAAAGCAGTAAAAAGGTTGGATTAGCAAACTAATCCAACCTTTTTTTGTTTAGCTTTTTTAATGCTTAGCTTTTTTAATGCTTAGCTTTTTATAATTGAAACAGCCTTTTACGACCTATAGGCTAAGCCAAAGCCTGCTTCACTCTACTTAATCCTTCAGCCAATATAGACTGGGGGCAAGCCACATTAATGCGCAACTTTAAGTGACCTTCCTCACCATACTGAATACCAGAATTCAGCTCTACTTTAGCATCACGCAGCGCATCGTACAGCGCTTTATCATCGTCGGCATACGCAGAACAATCTAGCCAAACTAAATAAGAAGCTTCAGGGCGCATGACTTTAATATCTGGCAAATGAGTGGCCAAATACTGTAGGGTAAAGTCGATGTTTTTCTCGATATAAACTAACGCCTGCTCGAGCCATTCACCGCCCTGCTCGTACGCACTTTGCATTACTGTATAAGCAAATAAGTTCAGTTCATATTCATCATTTAATTGCTGTTGCTGTTTGATTTGCGTGGCTAATGCCTTATCTTTAACAAAGATCATCGACCCTTTAATACCGGCCACGTTAAAGGTTTTGGTCATCGAGGTTAAGCCCACAGTCATGTGCTCATAGCCCTTAGCTAGGCTTAAAAATGGGGTGAAAGTATGACTTCTCAGAGTCAAATCCTGATGAATCTCATCACTGACCACTGCTACTTGATACTTTTTGCACAGCTCTAATACCGCCTGTAGCTCATCAGCCGTCCACACTCGTCCCCCAGGATTATGCGGATTACAAAGCAAGAAAACCTTGACTCTATTTTTCTTAATCTTGACTTCCATGTCCGCTAAATCAAACTCATAACGCCCTTGCTTTTCTACCAGGGCTGAGCTGATAACCTTACAGCCATTCAACTTGGTCTTGGTCACAAATGGGGCATAAATCGGGTCATTAATTAACACCGCATCGCCCACTTCGGTGAACAGATTGAGCATTAAAGAAATGCTGGGCACCACCCCAGGCGAAAATACAATTTGCTCTGCGGTTAGCGACAAGCCATAGCGGCTACTGTGCCAGTTAATAATGGCTTGATATAAGCCATCGGTTTGCTTGGTATACCCTAAGATACCGTGTTCCACAACACGCTGTAAGCTGTCTAAAATAGGCTGAGCCGCTTTGAAGTCCATGTCTGCTACCCAGAGCGGGATGGTGTCATCTGTATAATGCCACTTGATTGATCCAGTATTGCTTCTGTCTATGACTTCATCAAAATTATATTGCATGGATTGTTCCTAATAACTTGGGAGATTTTCTTTTAAAGTTGGGTAACCAAAAAGGTTTAGTGTCGTTATCGACTAGGTATCGATTCGCTGTAATTCAGTCAATACGTAATAGCGGTAATAGAGGTCATCTCCAGCCGTAAAGCCTAATTTATCGCAAAAACCATTGCCGATTTGGTTGGCTTTAAAGATAAATGACTCTACTTTCGATATTGATAATTGGGTCATTTGGTGTAATACATTTTTCAGCAACGCCTATGACTTTTTAAAATACACAATTATGGCTTAAAACACAGTTTACCCTAAAACCCAACCATCCTCTCCCAATACATCAGCACCGCACTCATACTAAAAAATGAGCCAATGGTTGAGATAATAACAATAGCCGACACTCGCTCAACTAAACCATAATGCTGAGCGATGATGGCAATGGTTGAAAAGGTCGGCGCAGACGCAAAGAGCATGGCCACATATTTGCCTTCTATTGACGCGCTCGGGACAAGCATAATGGCAACTAACATCATTAAGGGATGCACAATAAGCTTCCCTAAGCCAATGGTGGTAATTTTAGGTAAATCACCTTTTAATTCTAGACCAGATAGGCTCATACCAATAACAAACAGGGCAACAGGGGCGGCAACGCCTGAAAGCATATGTGCTGTTTGGGCCGCGATTTGGGGTACAGGAATGCTAAAAATTGAGAAACTCACGCTGATGATAATGGCAATAATCAACGGGTTACGAGAGAGGTTTTTGGCAATACGCAGTAATAATTGACCCAAAGACTGACCGGAATCAGTGCTCATATCCGCCATGATAAACAGCATCGGCAGCATGATAAAACTCTCTATCAACACCACCATGGATAAATAAGTGGCTGCCTTCGTCGGCCCGATAACCGCAGATAATACGGCAAAACCAATAAAAGCACTGTTGGCATACGCCAATGCCGTAGAATTTAGGGCCGCAGAGACATTATCTTGACGCCAAAATCCTTTGGTAACCATAACCCCTATCACAAATGCCAACACTGAACCTACGGCATAGATAAGCAGATAGCTCGGTGATATGACTTGCTGAAACGGCATTTCTGCAATGGCGTTAAACATCAGTGCCGGTAAGGCAATATACAACACCAAAGTGCCCATACCTTTGGCATGGCTGGGGTCAATCAGATGCAATCGAACACTTAGATAACCCAGTGCGATAATAATAAAAATCGGCGCGGTAATATTGAGAATGTCTAACATAGATAAGACTGCCGCTCGTTATCAGGGTGAGAAATCAGCTTGGTACGCTTATTAGCTTCGCATAAATAAAGCTGGGCTTAAAAAAAGGAAACACAGAGTCTTTAAAACCGAATAACCACTGACCTAACCATTATAATCAATCAGCTTTTTAATAATTATATGGCTTCGATTAACGGCCCTTAAACTGAGCTTCTCGGCGCTCGACCATAGCCATTACGCCCTCTTTGGCATCTTCAGAGTAAAACAGGGGCGGTAAAAAGCTATGAATATTACCCAGCGCACTGTCTGCCCCATTACGAGCGCCATCAAGTGCTGAAGCCAATAGGGCTTGAACACCTAGCGGTGCGGCCTTGCTAATCTCAACTGCCAACTCGTAAGCCCGATCATACTGCTTACCTTTCTCTACTACTTCACTCACTAGGTTTAGTTTCTCTGCTGTAGCGGCATCAAACGGTTTTCCAGTCAATAGATAAGGCATGGCTTTTTGCCACCCAGCAGCCTGCACAAAGCGGACAGTTGCCCCGCCAAAGGGCATGATGCCACGCTGTACTTCCATCTGTGCAAAGTTACAGTCTTCACTGGCGACTACCACATCGGCATTCAACATCAGCTCAATACCCGCCGTAAAGCAAATACCTTGTACCGCAACCACCACCGGTTTGGTACGCAGCTTGCCACTGATTCCCCATGGGTCAATTTGGGTACTATCAAAAGCAAATACCCCTTTGTCTAGCTTGTCTTGTAACTCCATTAGATCAAGCCCCGCAGTGAAGTGCTCACCATGGGCAAATATAAGGGCACAACGCAGCGTCTCGTCGTTCTCATAACGGGTTAAAGCTTGTGATAACTGGGTAATCATATGACTGTCAAAGGCATTGCGCTTGTCAGCACGATTCAGGCCAATCAAGCCAATATACCCCTCAGTGGCGTAGCTAATTCGGCTTGGTTGCTTGCTCTCACTATTGTTACTGTTACTGGTCATTGTTATTGTCCTTTTATATGTTAGTCAGTGGCGACTCATGCCGCTACCGGTGTCCTATAAGTCAACTATAATCCTATGCCAGACGCTTAGCAAACCTAGCAAATAGGCAATTTGTTTATTTTCAATCTATGTTGCTACAACAAACCTGTTAAACTATCCCCAAATGGCTGAAAACCTTTAAAAAAGTTTGGCAGACGAACAAAGTTATCATTAAAAACAAAATCTATAAATTATTGATCTCATTCAATATTTTATTTTTTCTTAGTGTGGATATAATGCCTAAAAAATAGTTATCCACAGGATGTGCAACCTCTACAAGCCTTGATAATAAAGGGCTTCGAAGGGTTTAAACACATTACGCACAGTTAAATTTTAGTTATTGTTGAGTATTGCCGGGTATTATCGGTTATTGAGGTTTATTAACGGTTATTATCAATAATACGGTCAATTTTGTTCAAAGGTATGGACAGTATCTTCTTTTACCTTACCTTAACCTTTCTTTTACCCCTCATCCTATTTCAATTATCCGCCCTATCACCTGAATAAGTTTTAATCCCTATGACACAACCTATCACCCCAAAAAATACCCCGCATAAAACTCCTACCAGTAAGCCAGCGGCCAGTACCCTGCACCCTCGCAATCCGCATCAAGGTCGTTACGATTTTGATAAGCTAACCAAAGCTTTGCCTGAGCTTGCAAAGCACACTATCACCAATCCTAGTGGTGAAGCGACGATTAATTTCTCTGATGCTGATGCGGTATTAACCCTAAATAAAGCCTTATAGTCATAGCCCCATAAATAAGATACACTGATAAGATGGCATATTCAAAAGACTACAGACAAATGATATTAGACAAGCTTGACGAAGGTTACAGTTATCGAGAGCTTGCCGAAGAATATCAAATCAGTACAACGACAATTCAGCGTTGGAAAAAGAA
>NZ_FUGE01000100.1 GCF_900162825.1 Psychrobacter piechaudii | reverse complement strand
TGCTCAAAACTTAACGCATTGACATAGTTCCACACGAAGTTTACCGAACCGCTTAGCTGATTCAGCTCTTTTATGTGCTTGTCTTTAATGCGTAGTTTGAGGGTTTTCATGCCTTTAGTATGGCAAGTTTAATTTTGACTTACAACCCTTTAACGACTTCTTACGACAGTGTGTGTCGCCTTATATCCACCCCCTGAAGTGGGTGGTTTTACGGCGACTGGTGATAAAAAAAGCCAACAAGGTGTCTTTTTTTATTAAAAGCAAATGAAGGGGTTTATTATTGAATCTGTATAGTCACTTCATAATCTACCGGCTCATACCTCTGCTCAATACCTTCATAGCTCAAACGTATGACATATTTATCCGCTTGATTAACCAAATAACTACCATTAGCAAAGTCGTAATAAATAGGGCTGATTAAGTTGGCAGCCATATGCTTTGGATAACTCTCAATGGATATACTCTGCCCTTTCTTCGGATAAAGGTAGTAATCACAATAAGAATCTTGCATCACTTCATTTTTACGAACTACTTTTGTTGAACCTACTGGTAATTCAACAAGCTTAGGGCAGGTGTCTTGCTTAGTCGCCGCCAATTTGGCTTTATCAATAGTAACAGAGCCACTACTCTCTACTTCCTGCTTTGCTTGTACAGGATCTAACTGAGCTCTTTGCGTTAAAGATGGCAAGCTAGGCCCTTCAATTCTAGGTAATCCTGAATCTGTTATGTCTTGCCATTCTTCGTTGGTCTGGGCTGTATGCAGTAGGCTATCAGCAGGCTTACAAGCCATAACTGTAGTCACTACCACGAAACAACTTAATATAGCCAGATACGATGACGATCTTATATTCAAATCTTATGCCTCAAATAGTATATGCCTTCTTATGTCTTACAATGACTTAAAAATGAATGATTTCACATAAAGGATTTAAGGTTATGAGTTACAGACAATTTAATGAAGGAAAGTTTAGCCAGCGATAACGGTGTCTTAACTAAGACATCATTTTTTCTGAATGCAAATTGATAATAGCAACTGGCTTAACACATATTATACACGATTTTTACATAAGTATTAAGAATAATATCAGAATAGAGATTGACTTAATTTAAATAGCGACAATAAGAGCCTGAGTCAGAATTTTCCGCGCCCCAATATCGATATCCTTGGGTGTCTAAATGAATAGCGCCCGTAGCATATAAACCCAGACCAAAGTTATATCTCTGACCTTGGCTCGACCAAAACTGACACAGTCTTTCTTTCATACTATTTATATACCAAGGTTGGCCTTCATACTCGGGCACCCAAATATCAATGGCCCCATTACTCATATGCTTACTGGCCGCGGCTCCTCCAGCACAAGCATTCAAGGAGGGTGAACGATAAGTGGATCTAATTTCAGCGGTCGGAGGTAGAATCCCTTGCTTCTTTAAATCCTCATAGAGTCTCAAGGTTGCTACCATATTTGACCAAAGCTCATTAGGGGGAAGCTGATACTGCTCGTAACCACAACGCTCCCAACTACGGGCCGTGGTTAACAGCTGATCAAAAGGGGGGACAGCCGGCTCACCCAAATAATTGGCTAAATAACGCTTATATTGAGCAACCTCATTGGCTCGATAGCTATTGCTATTTAACCATTGCACATAATAATAGTTGGTTTCACCGAAGTTTGAGGATTGGTCATAGTTTGGCGAAGGGGCGCCGCCATAAGGACGAATACTAGTATTTTGCTCAATAGTCAGTCGATCCGACTGATACGCTTGATCGGATTCTCGAATTAAGTTACCCAAACGATCGGTTTTAGCGGTCTGACGGGTCACTACTTTTTGAGAGCGATTATTGTTATTAACCACCCTTACCTGTCTTTGCTCATTAATATTAGCCCCTGATGACGACTTTGGGGCTGTGGAACAGCTGGTGCTTAACAGAGCAAGTGATGCAATGATGCCTAAAGAGTATTTCATCGTGCTTTTCATAGCTTGGTAGTTTCCAGTCATATTATTATAGTTAATGTAGTCAATACGCAGTCGCAAGAGTTAGCCAGTAGAATAGGTTGTAAATGTGGGATAAAGATAGAGTATTGATACTATCAAATTTGCCACAGTCACGCTAAACTATAGCGTCTCACTTCTTACCAAACTATTGCTGCTATTTAGATAATTTGATATCTAGATGTCTAAAGCAATACTGCCCTTAGTAAAATGAGTAATTCTGGTGATAATATCAGGTGATTAGAACCCCTCTCCCTCTGCGAACTCAATGATAAGCTGCCTTATGTCAAAGCAACAACAGTATCGATTTTCTCGACAAACTCATCATTTTGGCCGGGATGATAGCACTAGCATCTGGGAACGTATTCATATTGACCCCTGGCTGATGCTGCTTCTGCTCACCTTGAGCTTTATTGGTTTGGCTATTTTATATAGTGCGTCCACTCAAGATGTGTCCATGATTATTCGCCAATCGGTCAGCTATTTACTGGGCTTCACCGTTATGATTGGTATGGCTCAGATTCCGCCCGGTGTTTATCGAAACTTCACCCCATTTTTTTATGTTATCGGTCTCTTTTTATTGATTTTGGTAGAGCTGATTGGTGAAGTACGTATGGGTGCGCAGCGCTGGATTGGCATTCCAGGCTTTGGTAGTGTCCAGCCCTCTGAATTCTTAAAACTGGGGCTGCCCATGATGTGTGCTTGGTATCTGTCTGGACGCGATTTACCGCCCAATATTGTCACCGTATTCTCAACCCTTGCTATAATCGTTTTGCCAGTATTACTCATTGCCAAACAACCAGACCTAGGCACGTCACTACTGGTGGCCGCCAGCGGAATATTTGTATTGTTTTTGGCAGGATTGCCTTGGTGGATGATTGGCTCAGCTGTGGCGATGATGATCCCTACAGTATGGGTGGGCTGGACTTTTTTGATGCGCGATTATCAAAAACAGCGGGTATTAACTTTATTTAATCCAGAAGCTGATTTGTTAGGGGCAGGTTGGAACATTACCCAGTCAAAAACAGCCATTGGCTCGGGAGGTCTGACCGGTAAAGGCTATTTGGAGGGCACTCAGTCGCACCTACACTTCCTCCCTGAAGGCCATACTGACTTTATTATCGCTGCTTTTTCTGAAGAATTCGGCCTGTTAGGGGTTAGCGTGCTGATGTTTATTTACGCTTGTATTTTGGTACGCTCGTTATACATCGCGGCTATCCATGTTGATACCTTTGGTAGATTATTGGCTGGTGCTATTGCCTTATCTTTCTTCGTCTATGTCTTTGTCAATATCGGTATGGTGGGCGGCATTCTACCTGTGGTTGGGGTGCCTCTACCTTTGGTAAGCTATGGAGGAACTGCCATTATTACCTTAATGGCAGGCTTTGGGCTTTTGATGTCCGTCTATACTCATAATACTAGATAACTAAGTAATCCTAGACTCTGCCTTTGCTTATTAAACTCTACTTCTTAGACTCCTATGCCAGCTCCTCTGGATAGGAGTTTTTTATAGCCAGGTTAATTAGTTTATTTATTAATAATCCTTAATTTAATCATGACGGTTATTAGCGACACTATTTGTCGTATAGAATATAACCAACCCCCTTAATACATAGGGTCTGAACCTTATATTTGTTATCATAACTCTCTATAGTTAATAGGATAAAAATATGGGTTCAATTAATTATGAAAGGTTACAAGGCAAGTTAAATATTCTAGCCGATGCGGCTAAATATGATGTGTCTTGCTCCTCTTCTGGTAGCACCCGAAAAAACCAAGGCGGTAGCTTAGGCGATGCTTCCAAATCCGGAATTTGTCACAGCTATACTGAAGATGGCCGTTGTGTCAGTCTATTAAAAATACTGCTTACCAATCACTGTATTTACGACTGTGCCTACTGCACCTCAAGACGCAGTAACGATACCCCGCGTGCCGCTTTTACTGTCGAGGAAGTGGTAGAGCTTACCATGCAATTTTATCGCCGCAACTATATTGAAGGTCTGTTTTTAAGCTCGGGTATTTTTAAAGATGGTGATTACACTATGGAGCGTCTGGTAGAGGTGGCCAAACTGCTGCGTACTCGAGAAGGCTTCAATGGATATATTCATCTCAAAACCATTCCAGGTGCGAGCAAAGAGCTGCTGTATCAGGCAGGCTTATATGCCGACCGATTAAGTGCCAATATTGAAATACCCACAAAGTCCGGACTTGCCCTACTGGCCCCGGAAAAAAGCCATGAACAACTTCAAGCGCCACTGCAAACGGTGAAAGAAGAGATTATTACCATCAAAGAGAGCCGTAAAAAGCACAAGTCGGCCCCTAAGTTCGCCCCTGCTGGCCAAACCAGCCAAATGATTGTCGGCGCCAGTAATGAGACCGATCTACAGGTTATTCAGCTTTCTAGTCACTTTTATAAAAAATACGATTTAAAGCGCGTCTATTACTCTGGCTATGTCCCCATGCTATCAGACAGCCGCTTACCAGCTGTGGGCACCCCTGTGCCTATGGTCCGTGAAAATCGCCTGTATCAGGCGGATTGGTTGATGCGCTTTTATGGTTTCGGCGCTCATGAAATCTTAGAGCCTGACGACCCCTTCTTAGACCTAGAATGTGACCCCAAACTGGCTTGGGCCATTCGTCATCGCGAACATTTCCCAGTTAATATTCAAACCGCCCCGTATGAAGCCATTGTCCGTATACCTGGCATTGGGATTAAAACTGCGAAAAAGGTGGTTAAAGCCAGGCGCTTTAATCAAATTACGCTTGAGCATCTAAAGAAAATGGGAGCCGCGGTGAATCGAGCCAAATACTTTATTGCTACTACTGGTAAAAACGAGCACCTGGCTCATTTAACTCGGGATAATTTTAGACAGTATGTATTGGCCCAAACCCAAACCAAGTTTAAAGACCAACGCAGTGGGCAACTTGCTCTGTTTTAATTCTTAGTCCTGTTAAGCTACAAGCCTATAAGAGGATAAACAAATGCCTTTACACAGTACTCCTGCCTTAACTACTCCCACTGTTATTGTCTATGAATCGAGCTTTGAAGGCTGGCTCAGTGCTGTGTTCTATGTCTATGAGCGTAAACTGCAAAATCAGCCGTATCTACAGCTAATTGACATCAATGACTATCAGCCTTCTCTGATCGATACGGCTACTTATGTCGCTGTCGATGAAAATAAAGCCCAAAGAGTGCTAACCAAATTAAATACTTTATTGGGCCGATCAGGAATGCGCCAAATACTTTGGGGATTTTTATCTGAAAAAGCGGAGATTGGTAGCACCCTGTTTGAAGTGGTTAAATACGCTTTAGACTATCCCAATCGTCAAGTGCTGCAAGACTTAGGTAATCTGTCGGTTCTGGAGTTATCACAAACCGTTAAATCAGTGGGGCGTGAGAAGCACCGCATGGAGGCATTCGTACGTTTTGAGCATACTACCGAAGATATCTATTTTGCCCGAGTAGAGCCTGACTTTAATGTTCTGCCGTTAATTGGAGAGCACTTTCGCCAGCGTTATCAAGACCAGCAGTGGGCCATCTATGATATTAAGCGGGGTTATGGTCTTTTTTATGACCAGTCCAAAGCCGTCGATAACAAGCCTGCCGAACTACAAACCATTGTCGACGTGGCAGACGAGGTATTACTGAATCCTAGTAGCCTGCATAGCGAGCAGGAAAAACAATATCAAAAGTTCTGGCAAGGCTATTTTGCCAATATTAATATCAAAGAGCGTAAAAATCCTCGTTTACACCGACAATACTTGCCCCAGCGTTATTGGAAATATTTAACGGAAAAACAAGTCTTGCCCAATGCTGAGCATCTTAGTCAGTCACGCTAATTTACCGCTTCCGTAAATTTAACACGCACCTTGTTTTTTGCTTCATTTTCACTGACAATGTGCGCAGTCCATTGCTTTGTTATCCACTAACCTGCCCAGTTGCTATTATGAAAGTCATGCGCCTGCTCTCCTCTTTAAAGCACGACGAATCCGAGCGCGGAATTTTTCATCTTGGACGAGCTTTGGTCAAACGCGGCCACACCTCAATTATTATCTCATCAGCAGACACCGAGCATGAGCTGGTAAAACGTCTTAAACGCGATGGTAATATCTATCATCAGTTATCTCTAGAAAAGAAATCTTGGCTGTCTCTACGCCAGATTTGGCCTTTACGTCAGCTTATTGAGAAGTATCAGCCCGACATTATTCACCTGCACTCTCGTACCCCAGCTTGGATTCTACATTGGGCACTTAAAGGCGCCAAAGTAGCTAAAAAACCTATGCTGGTCGCTACCATGTATGGCTTTTATCCGTTAAATAGTTATGCGCGAGCTTTACTGAACGTCGACTGTCTGATTACTGTGTCTGATAGTGTGAGTGATTATTTATTAAAGGGATTGAAAGAGGTTAAGAATCCGCCACGATCTATCGTACGTATTTATCGCGGCGTAGATACCCGCAATTTTCCTTATCGCTATAACCCATCTGTATATTGGATTCATAGAACCTTTGCTGAATATCCTGAGCTTGAGCACAAAAAATGGTTACTGTTTCCGACCGTCATTGGACAAGAGTACGGGCAAGAGTGGCTAATTGATATCTTGGGCAACCTAAGCGAGGACTTCCCCAATCTGCACATCATTATTATGGATGACGACTCACGCCGTGAAGTGGTGCATGAAGAATTTATGCAGCGAATTAACGCTTTAGAGTTAAGAGATAAGTTCACCTTTATCGGGACCAAACACAATGACATGCGGGAATGGTTGGCCGCTTCAAACTTAGTGCTAGGTTTGGCAAATCAGCCTGAGTCCATTGGAATTAATGTGCTACAAGCCATTCATTTAGGAACCCCTGTGGTGGGATGGAACAAAGCGGCTTTTAATGAAATTTTAAAACCACTTTATCCACAAGGCTTGGTTAAAGAAGATACCGCTTATGCCTTATGCAAAGTCATTCGCATTCAATTAGAAAATGCGATGCGTCCACCTATTACTGACAAATTTACCATGCAGCAAATGATTGACGAAACCTTAGAGGTATATCGCTCTTTATCCCAGGACAGTCAATTAAAGGAGGCCAACCGCTCTGTAAAAGCAAATAGGAAGAGAGCCTTAAGAAAAGACAAAGAATAACTCTAAAATAACAGTAGAAAAGAAAAAACCCAAGTCTAGGGCAGAGACTTGGGTTTTGGGGCGCTATTTAATTGTTATTATTATTTTCCTTACGGCTAATCCTTAGCCAGACTTCTACGTAAATTCGATAAGACTTAATCTACAGGGCAATAGACCAAATTTTATCTGCTGCAAATCCTAACAGCTCATCTACGCAACCCAACACTGCTATCCATGCATCCTTGTGTTGATGAGTCTATTGTAGGCGGTTGCCCTATCTATGCCTAGCAGGCAAAAGCCCATTTTTACGTAAGCATATGCTTACAACCTGCCAGCCAGTTGCTCCTTCTTTCTATTTGCTCGTATTAACTCATAGCGACAGCTCTAGCTATTATTAAAGCTACTGACACTGAGCGCCAGATTTTTCCTGCTCAGCTTTCTCTTGTTCAGCTTCCGCATGCTCTTGCGACAGTCGCTCTCCTTCCTCTTTGCCCTCTTCAATTTTTTTTGCCGTTTCCTGCTTGTCTTTCGCCGTGGCTTCCGTAGCATTTTGTTGCTGTTCAGCTGTGGCACAGGCTTCATATTGCAAAGTAGTCAATACTGGGTAATGGTCTGAGCCTATGGAAGGTAAGCGCTCAATGTCAACTAACGTAAAACAAGGGCTATGGAAAATATGATCTAACGCCCAGCGTAAAAAAGGATAGTCCACATGGAAGGTATTGATAAAAAATCGACCAATGCGAGGATCTAGCAACCCTGATATCCGCTGGAACATTAGCGTTGTTTTTGACCAAGCAACGTCGTTTAAATCACCTGCTAAGATGGCCGTCTGATTATTTTCTTTGATATGTCTCCCTACCATTAACAGTTCAGCATCGCGCGTGGTCGACTTATCTGCCTCTGTTGGACTAGGGGGCATAGGATGCAGGCAGTAAAGCCAAATAACCTCGCCATTAGGCAGACGTAGCTGAGTATGAATCGAGGGGATATCATCAATCAATAAATATTTTATCTCAGGATCAATCAGCTCAAATTTAGAGTACAGATGCATGCCGTATAAATTATCTAAAGGCACTTTCACCGTATAGGGATAGTCGGGCTCAATAACCGTTAGAGCATCTTGCCATTTTTGGTCCGACTCAAGAGTGATTAACACATCAGGTCGCTTTTGTTGAACCAAATCCACTAAGGCTTGGGTATTATTATTAGGCGTTAATACATTTGATACCATTAACTTTAATTGCACTGCATCATCTATTGGCAAGGCTTGACGCACCTCTTTTTTCCAAAGGCGGGTATAAGGCAGAATCATGCGTAATTGCAGTCCTACCGCTGCTATTAAAGCAAGCAAGAGGAGGATACCCCAACTTCCCCACTGTGGAGCTAAGACCAACAAACCGATAAGACTTACCAAGCCGATAACTAGAATTTGTATCCTTGGAAAATCAACGCCCCTTATCCACCAATGATCTAAAGGCAATAACCCCCACACACTGACGAAGACCACCAAGCCTGCCAATATTTGGAAAATAAAATAGAGTGAGTCGAGCATAAATCACCAATGTAAATTTTTAGTAGAGCCACCAGGTTGGGATAAGGAAAAGTAAAGCCTATATAATGATAAAGCCAAGGTAAAAGCTATCTCTATAAGTCCGCTCAATAATACAGAGATTCTAACCAATATATAAATAAATTGGTAAATTTAGTAAATATAGTTCTATCTTATAATTTATAACAAAAAAAATGTTAAAAAATTAAAGCTCAACTCTTGCAATTTCACTCATATCAAGGCAATGTAAAGGGTTGCATATTGTAAATTTGCTGCCCACAATCTGCAGCACGAATACAAATACTGCAAATTCAGATACAGCGTCGGTTATTTATTCAGGGCTAAGCTTATCTGGGCTTAACGTTCTTAATCTAACAAATAATTTTAGCTAGATACACAAAGGATATATTCATGAGTCAATTAAAAGTGGGTCTTGTTGGATGGCGTGGCATGGTAGGTTCTGTGCTAATGCAGCGTATGGTAGAAGAGAAAGATTTCGCTAATATCACCCCTATTTTCTTTTCGACCAGTAATGCTGGCGGTGATGCTCCTACCTTTGAGGGCATTAAACACACTGAAGCCAGTGCCAAGTTAAAAGATGCTCATGATATTGAAGCACTTAGCAACTGTGACGTGATTATTACCTGTCAGGGCGGCGACTATACCACAGCGGTACATGGCCCATTACGTGATTCTGGGTGGACGGGTTACTGGGTTGATGCGGCCAGTAGCTTACGCATGGAAGACAATAGTGTTATCGTTTTAGACCCAGTAAACCGCTCAGTTATCGACAATGCCCTACAAAACGGCACTAAAGACTTTATCGGCGGTAACTGTACTGTCTCGTTAATGCTTATGGCCATTGGCGAGCTATTTAACCGCGGTTGGGTTGAATGGGTATCAGCAATGACTTATCAAGCAGCCAGTGGCTCAGGTGCTAATAATATGCGTGAGCTGATCAGCGGTATGGGCATGTTGCGTGATGCGGTAGCTGACCAATTGGCTGATCCTGCCAGTGCTATTTTAGCCATCGACAAAAAGATTGCTGAGACTCAGCGCAGTGGTGACTTCCCAACCCAATACTTCGGTGTGCCTTTAGCGGGAAGCTTAATCCCTTATATCGACAGCCAACTTGAGAATAAACAATCTCGTGAAGAATGGAAAGGCGGTGTAGAGACCAACAAGATTCTAAACAATGAAGGTGAAAATATCATCCCTATCGATGGTCTGTGTGTCCGTGTGGGCTCTATGCGCTGTCATGCTCAAGGTCTAACCATCAAACTAAAAAAAGACATTCCTTTAGAGGAAATCGAAGCAGCGTTAAGAGATAGCGGCAACGAGTGGTTGGATTTGGTAGAAGACGATAAAGAAGCCACCATGCAGCGTCTAACTCCTGTGGCAGTAACCGGAACCCTAACCGTGGCCTTAGGACGCTTACGTAAACTGAATATGGGTCCAGAGTACCTAGGTGCCTTTACTGTGGGCGATCAGCTGTTATGGGGCGCAGCAGAGCCTTTACGCCGTATGTTAAACATCATTCAGCAGTCTAAGGCCTAACTGTCTAACTCTTTAACCCTTATGCTGTTAAATGACCTATAAAAAAACCCCCAACTTAAAGTTGGGGGTTTTTATTTTTGCTTCAATTTAACGTTTGGATTAACTTAGAACAGTCGTAATAAATACGATGATTACACCAATAGGGGCCACAAACTTAGCAATTAACTGCCATAGTGACCAACTGCCTCCTGATAAGCCAAGCTCTTGGCGCACGCTCTCTTGATTCATGACCCAACCTGCAAAGACGATGGCCGCTAAACCTGCGATTGGCAACATGAATTTACTGGTTAACTTGTCTAAGAAGTCAAAGATATTATTACCAAAAATCATTACCTCTGACCACATATTGAACGACAATAACGCCGCCACACCCAGCAACCAAATAGCCACACTGGCTACAACAACAGCTGTCTTACGACTCATTGACGTACGCTCTTCTAAAAACTCAATAGAAGGCTCAATCAAAGAAATTGAAGAGGTTAGGGCTGCAAAAGTAATCAATAAGAAGAACAAGGCACCTAGCAATGCCCCCGCCGTCATACTACCAAAGGCGATTGGCAAGCTGACAAAGATTAGACCAGGTCCGGCTGCAGGGTCCATGCCATGACTGAAGATAATTGGGAAAATAGCCAAGCCAGCAGCAAGCGCGATAACCGTATCAAGGATTACTACTGCCCGTGCCATACTTAGTAGGCTAATGTTTTTACCTAAATATGAGCCATAAGTCACCATGATGCCCATACCCAGTGATAAGGTAAAGAAAGCGTGTCCTAACGCAGATAAATAAATATCTGACGCGCCTTCTCCAAATAACTTAGCCACATCTGGTGTAAACAAGTAATCAACAGCTTCAGCAAAACCACCATTGACCACGTTATAACCCACGATTACCAACAAAATTAACGCCAGTAATGGAATCATAACCTTAGCGGCTCTTTCAATACCGCCAGTTACCCCAAGGGCCACAATACCTGCTGTAATACCCATAAAGACTGTATGCCAAATAGTTAGCGTAGCAGGAGACGCTAACATGGTATTGAATACCCCTTCTACAGCTGCTCCATCTAGCCCGTTAAAATCACCACTGGCTAACTTGGTCATATAATTTAGAGCCCAGCCACCAATAACACTGTAAAAAGACAGGATTAAAAAGGCCCCTAAAATTCCGACCACACCCACAATGGCCCAGTTACGAGTCTTACCTTCTGAAACGGCCACAGTAGCGTATGAATCCATTGGGTTACGTTGCCCACGACGACCAATCATCCATTCTGCTACTAAGATTGGAAAGCCAATCAGGGCAATACACACCAGATAAGCCAGTACAAAAGCAGACCCTCCGCTTTCACCAACCATATATGGGAATTTCCAAATATTTCCTAAACCCACAGCAGAACCAACGGCGGCCATAATAAAGCCGACGCGAGATCCCCATTGAGCGTGATGCTGTTTGTTTGACATTTTAATCCTCCAGCCATCCAAGGCTTATACTTTAACTGTCTAATGTCCTTATGAGACAGTTATTGAAGTCACTAACTACCGCCAATAAATTGGCTTTATAGCAATATGTATTTACATCATTTAACAAAGTAAGTCTGTTTCATAAGCGATTAAAAGTCAAGCGACTAAAAACTAAAAAAGCCATAACTAAAAGTTATGGCTTGGTGTTAGTTTTACTTAAACTAGTTTTCAATTATCTAAAATTATCGGGTAATTCCTCGGTTACTGTTAACCAAAGAATCTATTAATAATTGAATTTTTGGCTCTTGCGGCAAGTAATCAGCAGTCAATTCTGCAATCACCTGTTCGGTAGTTTTACCAGACTTAAAAATCAGCTTATAAGCGGCTCTGAGGGTGTTAATGGTATTCTTTGACCACTGCTTACGGCGCATACCTTCAACATTAAGACCATGTGCCGCTGCAGGATTCCCCGAAACCAGAGTCATTGCTGCGACATCTTTTAGGATAACACTCCCTCCGCCGATAAGACTATAGTCACCAATTTGACAAAACTGATGGACCCCAGCGTTACCCCCAACAATCACATTATTACCAATGTGGACATGACCAGCGATTCCCACGTTGTTGGCCAAGACATTGCCATTACCTATAATACAGTCATGAGCGACATGGGTATTCACCATAAATAAGTTATTGCTGCCTATCTTGGTAAGGCTATTGTCCTGGACGGTTCCTCTATGAAAGCTACAGGCCTCTCGAATAGAGTTATTATCACCAATCTCGAGCCAAGTCTCTTCACCTGCATACTTTAAGTCCTGACAGTCTTCACCAATACTGGCAAACTGGAAAATCTCATTATTTTTCCCAATGCGGGTATTTTTAGTCACCACCACATGGCGTAGCAGCTTAGTTCCTTCATCAATAGAAACATTATCGCCGACAATGCAATAAGGTCCAATCACTACGCTGTCATGGATTTCAGCTTTACTTGAGACGATGGCAGTGTGGTGTATCTGTGTCATTAAGAACAACCTATTTTTTTAGAAAATTTAAAATTATATTATGTGAGAGCCTTAATTCTAAGCCGTAACGATTCTATCTTGGCGCATAATCATTAATTGGGCACTGGCTGCTAATTTATCGTCTACATAAGCTTTACAATCAAATTTATAAAGATCCCGCTTCTGCAATAAAAGCTTAGACTTTAAGACCAACTGATCACCAGGAACCACGGGGGCTCTAAATCTAGCTTTATCTACTCCGGCAAATAAAAACAGATGGCCCTCTTCGGCAGTAACCCCTTCATTAATAAAAGCCAAAATGCCTGATATCTGAGCCAATGCTTCTATAATCAGCACCCCAGGCATAATAGGCTCTTGCGGAAAGTGACCTTGAAAAAAGGGCTCATTGATGGTGACATTCTTATAACCAGTGATCCAAGAATTTGAGCCACAAGCGGTCACGCGGTCCACAAGCATGAAAGGATAACGGTGGGGCAAATAGCGTTTTAATTGCTCATAACCCATCGGCAAGCTTACTGATTTATCTAACAATAGCTGTGCATCTTCAGCGGTCATTTGCCATTCGTCTTGTTCGGAAATTATTTTAGCTTCTGAGCTTGCACCCTTACTCTGCTGTATCATGAGTTGTCCTTATCAAAATTTTACGCACACAAATCTTAATGCTATTATTTAACCTTAACAATGCCTACTAAAGCTAGGCTTAAAAACTTAATACAATCAAGTCAGCTGGTTATTTCTTACCTAGCGCTCTTATTTTTACCATAGCACGTCGCCAATCCATGGCTGGCATTGAGCTTACTCCAGAAGAATACACGCCTGGTTTTTTAATTGACTTACTAACCAAGGTCATGCCGGTTAATACTACCCCATCTGTAATCTGTAAATGACCGGCAATACCAACGCCGCCGCCAATCATACAATTCTTACCTATAATAGCACTACCGGCGATACCTACTTTTCCAGCTATGGCCGTTCCTGCCCCAATTTTTACGTTGTGGCCTACTTGAACTAAGTTATCAATGATGACGTTGTCTTCAATAACCGTATCGTCAACTGCACCTCTATCAATACAAGTTTGGCTACCAATACGGACATTATTACCAATAATAACACGGCCCAGCTGTACGATACGCTCCCAACCTTCCGTAGCAGTATTAGACATAGGCGCAAAACCAAAGCCTTCAGAACCAATGCTGGCACCGGCGTGAATCCTGACCTTATCGCCTAACTGACAGCTATGACCAATGTAGCTGTTTGGATATAGCGTACAGTCTCTACCGATTATAGAGTATGGCTCAATATGCACCTGTGACTGCAGTCGACTGCCTGAGCCAATTTTTACTTCTTCACCGATGACACAAAAAGGCCCGACATATACCTGCTCACCCAGTTCAGCAGAATCAGCCACCTGAGCTGTCGGATGGATAAAAGTTTGTGAAGGCGTAGCCATAAAGCTGTGCGAACGGTCAAACAGATGTGTGGCACTTGCATAAGCTACGTAAGGCGAGGACACAATTATCGCAGTGCTACCCTCAGGTACTTGGTCCGCATGCGCTGCTGACACCAAAACTACCGCTGCTTTAGTTTCTGATAAAGCTGAAACATAGGCCTGGTCTGCTAAAAAGCTTAGCTGACTGTCACTGGCTTGATATAGACTGCCAATACCGGTTAACTGGATCTGTAACTGCGCCTCTGTCAACGGCTGTTGATTTAAGAGGGGCTGACGAGCCTCGATGGCTGTCAACACTTCAGCAAGGCTTACGGTAGAAGCAGAAGAATTCATAGGAATGCCAGATCTCTTTTAAGAGTTTATTTAAGGGTTTAATTAAAAGAAAGCTCAAAGTTAATAACTTTGAGCCTGTATAAAGCAGTGACAATGAATAATGTCAAAACAGATATTAGCTGTCGACTAACTAGCGATAAACTAGAACGTACTACCAATCTGGAATTGTACTTCTTCAGTCTTATCACCCTCTTTATCACCAAATGGCTTAGCATAGCTTAAAGAGATAGGGCCAATCGGGGTAAACCAAGTAATACCCGCACCGGCACTGTATCTGAAGTCATTGTCTTGAGTTAATAACGGCGTACCATCAGCAGTCTCAGTAAACTTACCAGTGTTTTTATCAAACTTCACTACTTTGTCTTCTTTATCGGTGGTATCAAATACTTGACCACCTTCTACGAATAACACCGGCCGTACTTGATCTGCCCAATCGCCTTTGAATGGCATAGGTAGAATCAGTTCCGCACCAACGGTTGCCAAAGCGTTACCACCCACCTCTTCGTAGAACTTATACTGATTTTCGTCATCTAAGTTTGAGAAAGATGGAGAAATAGGACCTAGACTAGAAGACTCATAACCTCGAACCGAGCCATAACCCCCAGCATAGAAGTTTTCATAGAAAGGCAGGTCATTACCATAACCCAGCTTAGCATAGCCACGAGCAACGAAATCTTTCGCTAAAGGATAGTAATAGTTACCTCTATAGATTAGCTTCTGGTAAGTCTGATCACCAAACCCTAAAGTAGCATTAACCGTATGGCTCATCCCTTTAGTAGGGAACACGGGACGATCTAGCGTATTGTACTCCCACCCTAATTCAAGGTTATAGGTATTGTAGTCATTATTGAACTGATAAGAAGAGTTGTCCTTATCATAGGTGCCATCTTCTTTTAACAGGTCATAGGCGTTAGAAAGACCTAAATAGCGTCCGCCTTTTACTTCTGTATTGTCGTAGTTAAAGCCCGCACTAATACGCTTGGTTTCATCAATTGGATAACTATAGTTTAAATTAGCACCATAAGAATCCAAAACGTATTCACTAACGTTACGATCATCAAGTTTGGTTTTTCTATAGTAACCACTAATACCTTGTGATACCCCATTTTCAGTGAAGTAAGGATCGGTGAAACCTAAACTATATGAATCACGAGTTTGAGAACGAGCTAAAGCGGCATTAACGCGGTTACCCGTTCCCATGAAGTTTCTTTGGCTGAAATCAAGCTGGAAAGTTACCCCGCCACTTTGCGAGTAACCGGCAGCGATGGTTGAACTCCCTGAAGGCTGCTCTTCAACACTGATGTTGACATCCACTTGGTCTGGTGTATTTGGAACTGGCTTAACATCAACATTAACCGCTTTGAAAAAACCAGTACGCATTAGGCGCACACGTGAGTTTTGAATTTTCTCACTAGAAGCCAACGCCCCTTCCAACTGACGCATCTCACGGCGTAACACCTCATCTTCAGTCTTCGTGTTGCCGGTAAAGTTAATACGGCGCACATAGACAGGACGGGCAGGATCGATAAAGTAATCGATGTCTACCGTTTTGCTCTCATCATTAATGCGAGGAACAGGACGAACTTGGGCAAAATAATAGCCATCATCGCCATATTGATTTTTTAGGGCACTAGTAGAAGCTTCTAATTTGGCTTGAGAGAACTGCTCACCTGGCTTGAAGGAGATACTTTGTGCCAGCTGTTGTTTATCATAATTTGGGTTACCTAAGAAGTTGGTCTCACCAAACTTATACTGCTCCCCCTCGGTCACGCTTACTTCAATAAACACTTTGTCTTTTGAGTCATTGATATTCAAAATGGCATTATCAACACTAAAGTTAACGAAGCCTTCGTTCATATACATTGACTTTAGGTTCTCTAAGCTAGCTGCTAATTTCTCTTTCGCATAGCGGTCTGACTTAGAAAGCAGACGGGTCCAAGAAGTTTCTTTCACCGCAAACACATCTTTGATGTCTTCATCACTAAAATGCTTGTTACCGATAACGTTAATATCAACCACTTTAGCAGCTTTACCTTCAATGAAGCGCACTGTCAGCTTCACGCGGTTACCGTCTAACAGCTGTTGATCCACTTCGATATCACTGTTGTAGTAACCTTGGCCTATATACTGCTGTTGGAGCTCGTTAGCCACGTTTTGCACCGTTGACTGCTTTAAAACTCTACCGACAGAAATACCGGCGTATTTAAGACCTTCTTCTAAGCCCTCTTTTGGAATAAGCTTGTTGCCTTCGAAGTTCACTTCAGCAACGATAGGGCGCTCTACTACATAATAAGTCAAACGCCCATTTTCGTTTTTAGCTTGAATGTTAGCGAAGTCACCAGTGGCATATAAAGCTTGGATACTGTTAGCTAAATCTTGATCGGTAGCCGTCTCACCCACATTGGTAGTAAGCAAAGGATATAAGCTTTCCGGAGTTAAACGTTGCAGACCCACAAATTGGACGTCGGTTACTACAGCATCCGCTGCTTGCGCCGATACGGCCATAATTGCTGCAAATGCAGGCACTGCTATTAGTTGTGACATTTTAAATAAAGACGTTTGCATACATACAATCCGTGATTCAAAGAACGTGCTAAAAGTAAGAGGGTTTAATAATTTGTCTTTCACTATGCTTATAGTGAATTAGTGAGCTTATGTCTATTTTATAAAAGTAAAAGGCGGGGCTTGGTGTTATGCCTATCTCGAGTACCAACCCGAAATACCGCCTCACTTTTAATCTATTAGCAGATTAAACCTATTAGGTTAATCCAAAATAATTTTAGGTCATTATCAAGATTATTATAAAAAATCTTGACCTTAGGGGACGAGACGCCCCTATTTTTAGATACAAGCAACTATTTAAAGCTATTAAATTAATAAAATCCAGTATTTTTGTTTAAAAATAACGACTAAAGTCATTAGTTATGGCCAAAATCATAAAACCAAGAAGCAGCAGGAAGCCAATATTAAAGCCAACAATCTGCATTCTTTCTGAGACAGGTCGGCCTCGAATCAACTCTATAAAATAATATAATAAATGCCCCCCATCTAAAACAGGAATGGGCAATAAGTTCAATACGGCAAGGCTTAAGCTAATAATACCGGCATTGGCCAATACTTGCTCCCAGCTAATCTCGAAGCTTTGCTTACTGATAACTGCAATTGTGATCGGACCTGATAGGTTGTCTAATCCCACTTTACCTGTGATCATTTTACCCATCGAGTTCAGGGTCATCGTCGCCAGTTGACCGGTTTTGGCAAAAGCTTTACCGATAGCAGTTATAGGGTCGTAGGATACCATCGTTTTGTAGTCTTCTGGTACCACAATCTCAATAGGAGCAATCCCCACCCCGATCTGACCATACTGCTGACCCGCTGGACCTTTTTTACCCTGAGGCATAATTTGCAACTGAACTTCACGGCTTTGACCTTGCTCATTTTTTCTAACCACTGTGAAATTAAGCAAGGTTTCAGGATTGTCCCTGATAATACGCGTGACGATTAACCAGTCATCTACCGGCTCACCATTAATAGCAACAATCTTATCACCGACCTTCATGCCCTGACGTATAGCAGCCCCTTCTTCTGATAACTGACCTATCACCGGCTCAACTTTGGGTTGCCAAGGCAATACTCCTAAGCTGGTTAAGGTGTCTTTGCCAGATTGTGTGCCCTGCATGAAGTTATTAATAGGAACAGCCACTTCACTGCTCTGAGCATAAACTGACGAGCCTTTTTCAGTGGCCGAAATGTTGGCTGAGTCTTCTGGGTTTTCTGCTACTTTTTGCAGCGCAAGAGAAACGGTACCCGTCTCTCCCATACGATCAGCCAGACGATAGTTAATCTCTTCCCAGGTCTGTACTTTATGACCATCAACCGCAACAATTTTATCCCCTTTGGGTAGATTCACTGTGGCTGCTGGTGTCTCAGGCAAAATTGACCCAATACGGGTGTTTAGCTGCTCGCTTGGCACCAAAAACAGTACCCAAAATAAGGCGATAGCAATGACGAAGTTCATCAAGGGGCCGGCGGCAACAATGGCGATCTTCTTCAAGGGATGCTGATTGTTAAAAGCCAGATGCTTCTCTTCTTCAGCCACTGACCCTTCTCGCTCATCAAGCATCTTCACATAACCGCCTAGCGGTAAGGCGGAGATGCGATAATCGGTGCCGGTCTTTTTATTGGTCCAACTGGCAAGCTTAGGGCCAAAGCCGATGGAATAAGTCAGCACCTTAACCCCACACAATCGGGCCACAATATAGTGCCCCCACTCGTGTAGTGCTACTAATGGGCCTAAAATAGCCGCAAAAGCAAGGAGGAATAGAGCCAATGTCATTAACTGCGACATTTTTCTACCTCTCGTTGAGCTTGAATCCTAGCTAATTTGTCTATGGTTAAAATATCCTCTAAGGTTTTAATACCACCACTAAAGCTATCTGTCTCATCTTTTTTATTAGATGTAACAGAATCTTGCTGATGCATAGTGTCCAATACTCGGCCATTAATCAAGGCAATATCGGTTAAAGAAACTTGCTCTTTTATAAACGCCTCTACTGCAACTTCATTGGCCGCGTTTAAGGCAATGGTCGCTGCCTGCCCAGACTGCATGGCTTCTCTGGCTAATTTTAGACAAGCAAATTTCTGTAAATCAGGCTTAATAAATTCCAGTGCTGATAATTGATATAAATCTAAAGATTTAACGCCAGCACTAATACGATTTGGATAGGCCAAAGCATGAGCAATTGGGGTACGCATATCGGGGCTGCCCATTTGCGCTAAGAAGCTGCCGTCGCAGTATTCAACCATCGAATGGATGATACTTTGTGGATGGATAACCACATTAATTTGCGACTCGTCCAGATCAAATAAATGACAGGCTTCAATCAGCTCAAGTCCTTTATTCATCATGGTTGCAGAGTCTACTGATATTTTCTGACCCATAGACCAGTTAGGGTGCTTAACCGCCTCACTGACGCTAGCAGCCTGCATCTGCTCCCAGCTTTTGTGTAAAAAAGGGCCACCAGAAGCCGTCAGCCACAGCTTTTTGATACCGTAGCAAGCATTATGAATATGGGTATTTTTTTGCTGTACTTCAGCAGGCAGACACTGGAAGATGGCATTGTGTTCTGAATCTAAAGGCAATAAGGTAGCTCCATTGTCTCGAACTGCCTGCATCATCAGACTGCCGGCCATGACCAAAGCCTCTTTGTTCGCTAACAAAATACGCTTACCCGCCTTGGCAGCGGTTAGGGTTGAGGCCAGTCCTGCCGCACCCACAATGGCAGCCACCACGGTATCAACCTCAGCATCTGCTGCGATATCGTCTAGACCCGCTTGCCCCCCTACCACATCACAGACGAGGTTGGCTTGCTGTAATCGTGAAGCAAACTCATCCACCTTGTCTTCAGGCACAGCCACTCTACTCGGTTGAAACTGCTGGCACAGCTCAAAGAGCTTATCCAATCGACCATGACCTGATAGCGCATAAACCTGATAATGTTGGGGATGGTCAGCCAATATTGATAAAGTACTGTCGCCAATAGATCCGGTGGCGCCGAGGACAGCGATGCGTTGGGTCATAACTTACCTTTTAAACCATTGCTAGTTTTTATATAAAATAATAATGAGGATGGGTATTTTTTAAAATTAATAACTTAAAGCTAAATATATGCTGCTCTAAGTGATATTGGTTTAATCTATATCGTTATAAAGCCAAAGTACTGTAAGGCCCAAAAACCCAAAGCAAAAATTGGCGTGGCGGATAATAAAGAATCAATGCGATCTAATACGCCACCATGCCCTGGTAAAATAGTACCAGAGTCTTTGACCCCTGCACGACGCTTCAGCATAGACTCAAATAAGTCACCCAGTACTGAGGCTAAGATAGTCACCAAAGACAGTAGAACAAATAAAACCAGCTGCATACCCGTGTATTCAAGCTTAAATAAGCTGATGCCTATTACCACGGCCAGTCCGGTTGCTAGCCCTCCCATTAGACCTTCCACACTCTTGTTGGGGGAAACATTAGGAGACATTTTACGTTTACCGAACTTACGACCCACAAAGTACGCCCCACTATCGGCACACCAGACCAGTAAGAACACATACATCAACCACCAGGCAGACAATTGCCACAGATAGAACATGGCGCTAATGGCCGCAGTTAAAATAACAATACCCATTACCGATAAGCGCTGGCCATACCAGTTTGTGGAGGTAGGGAATTTAGTGACCCAAGACAATGCCATTAACCAAATGACGATAGCAGCAGCCCACCAAGCAGGCCAGGTGACAGGAAGCAGTAAGGTAGTCATGGTAACGGCAAACACCAATACCACAAATAAAGAGGGGGCACGCCACTTTGGCATTAGCTTGGTCCACTCATGGGAAGCTATTACTATCCCAGTGGCCAATAAAGGGATGAACAGATAAGGCGTATCACTAGCAAATAGTGCGACTCCCACAATCAAGACCAAGATTAAAGCCGTCTTAATGCGTATCCACATACTAGGCACCCTCTTTTATTTTTATTCATGTAATTTAAAGAAACGTGCTTGTGAAACCCAAGCCCTACGTTTCTGACTCAATTTGTTCACTGGTTTTACCAAATCGGCGCTGACGACGTGAGAATTCAAACATCATCTCATTTAACTCTTTGGCAGCGAAATCTGGCCATAAAGTATTGGTGAAAAATAACTCAGCATAGGCTGATTGCCATAATAAGAAGTTTGAAATTCGGTATTCACCACCGGTACGGATAAGCATATCTACATCCGCCAAATCCGCCAGCTGAACTTGACCGCTTAAGGCTTCAACCGTTAACTGCTCGGCGCTCATCTCGCCTTGTTCAATTTTTTTAGCGAGTTGCTGTGCGGCATTGGCAATATCCCACTGCCCACCATAACTGATAGCAATCACCAAAGTCATTGCCTTATGATCCGCTGTCTCTGCTTCAGCATCGGCCATCTGTTGCTGTAATTCTGGACTTAACTGGCTTCTATCCCCAATGAATCTTAAGCAAATATTGTATTTTTTCATACGCCGCAACTGTTCACTGATGGTCGCAGAAAGCAGTCGCATCAGTAGGGCCACTTCATAGGCTGGACGTTGCCAGTTCTCACTTGAGAAGGCAAAAACAGTCAACACCTCAATGCCCGTAGCCACACAATACTCTACCAAAGGGTCTAAAGACTCTTTACCCGCAATATGGCCCTGACCTTTGGCCATACCATGCGCTTTAGCATAGCGGTTATTGCCATCCATAATTATGGCAATGTGTTTAGGTAACACTGGGGGAACAGGCAAGGAATCGTAAGCGTTTGAGGTTTGTGGCTCAGTCATAATAGTCTTTATCTAATGTTTTGGGTAGGTTTTGGTCTTATTAGTCTGTATTTATTGACGAGGTATTGTAATACAGACTTAATAAAACCTTATGATTCAAACCTAGCCTGCCAGCCCTAAATATAGAATACTGAGGGATAGCAGACTAGGCTTGATAGGGCTCACTGACTTATTACTGATTGGCTTGTTCAGCCTATAATCAGTCTTATACTTCCATTAGCTCTTTTTCTTTGGCTTCAAGCTTACTGTCGATAGAAGCAATGTATTTATCGGTTAGCTTTTGGATATCATCACTGGCACGGCGCTCTTCGTCTTCACTGATTTCTTTTTCTTTCGCCAAGTCTTTTACATCATTCATCATATCGCGGCGAATATTACGCACTGAAACGCGGCTGTTTTCTGCCTCACCACGCGCAAGTTTTTGCATATCACGGCGAGTTTCTTCGGTTAAGGCTGGCATAGGAACACGGATCACGTCTGCAGTCATTGGGTTTAAGCCCAAGTCCGCTTCACGAATCGCTTTGTCTACTGCTTGCACCATTGAACGTTCAAATGGTTGAACCAATAAAGTGCGAGAATCTTCAACGTTGACACTGGCCACTTGGTTAAGCGGAGTATCTGCGCCATAGTAGTTTACCATCACGCCAGATAACATACCTGGGTGAGCACGGCCGGTACGTACTTTACTAAAAGCATTTTCCAATGCTTCTAGAGATTTTTTCATACGCTCTTCGCCGTCTTTTTTAATGTCATTAATCATAATTTTTTCCTTACTCTATAATCAGTTAACAATAGATAATCGCTTAACAATACCATGCTATAAATGTCGCGCCACTCTTATGGCCATAACTAGTCGTATTCGAGTAGCTAGTCTGGTAGAAACAACTAGTGAAAGACTTTTGTGCCTTCATTTTGACCCATAATAACGTTTAATAACGAGTTGGGTTTATTCATATCAAATACTTGTAAAGGAACGTTGTGCTCACGGCATAGAGCAATCGCTGTTAAGTCCATAACGCCTAGTTTTTGCTCTAAAACTTCATCGAAAGTTAAAGCATCATATTTTTTGGCATCATCATGGATACTTGGGTCTTTGTCGTAGACTCCGTCTACTTTGGTCGCCTTAAGGATAACGCCAGCTTCAATTTCAATACCGCGTAGACAAGCTGCTGTATCAGTGGTGAAAAATGGGTTACCTGTTCCTGCCACGAAGATACACACATCGCCATTTTTCAGGTAACGAATGGCGTTTCTGCTACTGTAACTCTCGGTAACTTCACCGATAGGTAAGGCTGACATCAAGCGGGTATTGATATTACGGCGCTCTAGAGCATCCCGCATTGCCAAACCATTCATAACTGTGGCCAGCATCCCCATTTGGTCCCCGGTTACTCGGCCCACCAAGCCTTCTTTTTGTAGTTGACTGCCGCGATATAAGTTACCACCGCCAACAACGATACCTACTTGCACTCCTAAACCACATAAATGAGCGATGGCTAGGCTCATCTTATCCAGTACAGAAGTATCAATCCCCATACCCTGTCCGCCAGCTAAGGCTTCTCCAGATAGCTTAAGTAAAATACGTGAGTACTGCGGGTTTTTATCAGACATAAGGCACCTTGCTATATTGTTTGCACTAATTTATTTTTCTCTTAACCTGGCTAACCTTTAATTAGTTTGACCATAAATTATGACCCAATGATTAAGCACAGCTAAGATGAAATAAATAGCTAAATAAAAAACTAACTAAAAATTAAGCTAAATTCGGTAAAGTTTACCAAAAAACGCTATCTGCTTATAGTTCTATTTTGATACTAAGGCCGTCCTTTGCTTTCAAAATCATTATCCCTGAAGAAATTTGCTAGCCGGTATAAGAAGCAAATAAGTCATACTCACTGGCTTCGTCGATGGTTACAGTGATCATATCCCCTACTTTTAAAGCAACCTGACCGTTTTGTACAATATCATCGACATAAACGTGACCATCAATCTCTGGCGCATCGGCGTAACTGCGACAAATGGCAATAAAGTCCTCGTTATCAATCTCATCGACCAATACCGTCATGGTTTTACCCACTTTCTCTTGTAACTTCTGCTCAGAGATCTGCTGCTGTACCGCCATAAATCGCTCGTAGCGCTGCTGTTTCACCTCTTCAGGCACCGGATTGGGCAAGTCATTGGCCACTGCTCCCTCAATCTCTGAATAGGTAAAACAACCGACACGGTCAAGCTTAGCTTGTTTCAACCACTGAAGAAGATATTCAAAGTCTTCTTCGGTTTCACCAGGGAAGCCTACCACAAAGGTTGAGCGAATCACGATATCAGGGTTAATCTCGCGCCATTTTTGGATACGCGCTAAGGTATTTTCACTGTGTGCCGGACGCTTCATTGCTTTTAAGACACTGGGACTGGCATGTTGTAGTGGAATATCGAGATAAGGTAATAAACCACCACGATCGCCTGGCTTCGCCATAAGCTCAACCACTTTATCGACATGCGGATAAGGGTATACATAATGTAGACGCACCCAAATACCCACTTTGGCCAGTGCTTCACAAAGATCAAAGAACTTTGATTTGAGCGGCATACCATTCCAGAAGGTGGTCTTATACTTCAAATCCACCCCATAAGCCGAGGTATCCTGAGAAATAACCAATAGTTCTTTCACTCCGGCTTTTTTCAGGGCCATCGCTTCATTCATCACCTCGTCAATGGGACGAGAGACCAAATCACCGCGTAAGTTTGGAATGATGCAGAAGGTACAGCGGTGGTTACAGCCTTCTGATATTTTTAGGTAAGCATAATGACTTGGAGTCAATTTCACGCCTGCCAAATCAATCAGATCAATCTTGGGGTCATAAGCTTTTTTATCTTTAATCGCTTGAGGCATTGGCGCATGTTTTGAAACTGCAGTAATGACTTCGTCATAAGCGTGAGCGCCCGTTACTGCAAGAACAGCAGGGTGCATATCACGGATTTTCTCAGCATCTTTACCCAAACACCCGGTCACAATCACTTTACCATTTTGACTGATGGCTTCACCGATGGCATCTAAAGACTCTTGTACCGCGGACTCAATAAAGCCGCAAGTATTTACCACTACCAAATCTGCACCCTCATAATCTGAGGCCACACGATAGCCATCTCGGGTCAATTCAGTAATGATACGCTCACTGTCTACTAGCGCTTTTGGGCACCCTAAAGAGACGAAACCCACTTTTGGGGCAACCGAAGAGCCTGTCGCTGTTTCTTGCTGACTGGCTTGCTGTCCACTTTGCTCGATACTGCGATTTTGATTGTGGTTGGCTTTATGGTGATAAGCACCTTGAGAAGTTGCATCCGGGGCGACTGAGGCACCTGGCACATAAATAGAAACGGAATCCGCTGGATTTTTGCTTGGCATAGACAAATACTTTTAAGAGTAGTGAATTGAAAGAGGATAGATTGAATGAATTGCGAGGCAGTGTGTAAACACTAAAATTTGATGTGCATTGTACGAATTTTAGCAACGCTATACTAGCACCAATGCGTTATTCATATGTTTTTCACCTCTTATTAAACTAAGTGAATGCCTAACTTTATCCTACCCTGCCTTAATCAGCTGGTTTTATGAAGATAAGTTCAACTTGTATGGTGCATATTTTCTCACTCACTACCCACTAATCGCAAAAAAATACATTTTTTGGTATTTTTTGCCCTAAAATGTATCAAATACCTTAGTTTATGCACTTATTTAGGTCATATTATTGGATTAGTCGTTTCTATAACGTTAGGAGCTCGACAGCTTGGCCTAAAAATAAAACTACATCGCCTATTTAATAGGCCATCTAGCTTGGTACTATTCTTGCAGCTTTAAACTTGCCGCCTTGACTCTGGAAAAATATCTCATATGAAGCCGTTACAAGCCCTCTCCTTATTACAAAACCTGTATACCGGTGTCATTTGGGTAGCTGAAGATTTGACCATTCAATGGGTCAACAGCCAAACTGAGCAGCTACTTTTAGTAAGCAAATCGCGCTTAATAGGGCTTAGCATTTTAGACTTATTAATACCCACTATGAGTGAAACCAAAGTCATTACTGCTGAAAGCGAAAGTTTAAACCAATCAACAGACCCTAAGGCTCAGCTTTCAGAGAACAAATCTTGTGTAGAGGCATCAAGAGACAAGCTAGAATTGCAGTTTCATAATGCCAAAGAGTATTTACAGCCTTTTATTGAGTACAGTCGCCACATCCGAGGAGTCAACCAGCCGCTACATGTACATTACAGTGTGACTCCGATGAATCAGGAAAGTGGCTCTTATTACTTGATTGAGATATGGCAAGGAGACCGTCAAAGCCGGTTAGATAAAGAACAGAGGCTACAAGAGCAACATGATGTTTCCAGAGAAATGCTGCGCTCTGTTGCTCATGAGGTAAAAAACCCGTTGGCGGGTATCCGAGGAGCGGCCCAGCTATTAATTCAGCAAACTCAACACCCTTCTGAAGCCACCAATAATGGTGAGAATACTGTTTTAGTCGATGCCAAAAAACTAACCACCTATGCCGGTATCGTTATCAGTGAAACGGACCGCTTAACTAAGCTTATTGAGCAGCTACTTGGCTCAAATCAACTACCGGAGTGGCAATCGGTGAATATACATGAGCCTTTAGAGCATGTGTTACTACTAATCCAGTCTCAGTACCCACAGGTTACTATCAAAAGAGATTATGATTTGTCGCTGCCGGAGATTACCGCTGATAAAAATCAACTTATTCAGGTATTTTTAAACCTAGTAAATAATGCCTGTGAAGCATTGTCAGAGCAAGATACGACATTGTTACAGGCTGAATATCAACCTCAATTAACTCTAATTACTCGGATTGAGCATCAATATACCATTGGTGCTCAGCACCACCGCCAAGTAATTCGAGTCAGTATTCAAGACAATGGCGCCGGTATTGCTGATGATTTAATCGAACGGATATTTTTTCCGTTAGTGACCGGGAGGGCGAATGGTACTGGATTAGGACTGGCTCTAGTACAAGAAATCATACACCGTCATGAAGGGGCGATTGAGGTCAGCTCTCAGCCTGGAGACACCCACTTTAATGTCTATCTACCCTTACAGCTAAGCAACCTTCACCCCCAATAATAGTCGTGATATAAGCCCAAAACATCCTCATAAAAAGCAGCTTCTATAACTGAACCACATTCATAAAAAATGGAATATATAGCATGATAATTAAACACAGCCTGTGGCTAATCGACGATGATCCTGCCTTAAGATTAATCTTAGAAGATACTTTTCAGGATGCTGGACTTGAAGTACAGGCTTTTAGCAATGCCAAAGGCGCTTGGGCGAAGTTAAATGACATATTGAATGACCATAAGAATCAAGCCCGTCTGCCCGATGTTATTTTAACCGACATCCGCATGCCGATGATGGATGGGCTTTCTTTTAGCCAGTGGATGAACAAAAACTTTCCAGACTTACCGGTTATCATTATGACCGCTCACTCCGACTTGAAGTCAGCAGTAGACAGTTATGATACCGGGGCATTTGAATATTTACCCAAACCCTTTGATTTAGATCACGCGGTCACAATTGTAAAAAAAGCCATTGGCACTAATCCTAAAGCCTCAACGCTCAAATCAGAAGAGAAGCCTGTTGTTGCCTCTAATCCTGAAGCTGATGCGTCAGTGACCTTTAAAAAAAATAAAGCAACGACTGCTGATTCTGCTTCTACCAAGGCCACAAAAGCCAATGCAACAAAACCTTCAAAGCCTGAAGGCGTGCAATCCAGTCCCATTATTGGTCAATCCGCCGCCATGCAGACTGTATTTCGCGCCATAGGACGACTTGCCTCTTCCCCAATTACGGTATTGATTACTGGCGAGTCTGGTACTGGTAAAGAGCTTGTAGCAGGTGCTTTACACCAAAACTCTCCGCGTCAAAAAAAGCCTTTTATTGCCTTAAACATGGCCGCCATTCCTCATGAGCTAATAGAGTCTGAGCTGTTTGGTCATGAAAAAGGGGCGTTTACTGGAGCAACCACTCAGCGTCAAGGTCGTTTTGAGCAAGCTGATGGCGGCACGCTATTTTTAGATGAAATAGGTGACATGCCTTTTAGCACTCAGACCCGTTTACTGCGAGTGCTGGCCAATGGTGAGTTTTTCCGAGTGGGCGGACAGAAGCCCATTAAAGTAGATGTCCGTATCATTGCTGCTACCCATCAGAACCTAGAGCAGCTGGTCAAAGAGGGTAAATTCCGTGAAGACTTATTCTATCGTCTCAATGTGATTCGCCTGCCACTACCCCCACTGCGCGCCCGTCCTGATGACATTCCTGAGCTGATTGAGTTCTTTATGAGCAAAGCAGCTACCGAAATGAAGACTGATAAAAAACAACTATCGCCAGAAGCTCTGCACATTATGCAAGCCTTTAATTGGCCAGGTAACGTGCGTCAATTGGAAAATGCCTGCCGCTGGATTACCGTGATGGCAACGGGCGAAGTATTAGGTATTGAAGATTTACCGCCTGATCTTACTGAATTTGCCCAACGCTATTTAACAGATCAACAGAGGCCAACCGTTCAGCCGTTACATGACACTGAAAACAACCCGTCAACACTGCCCGCAGTAAATGGAAACACCACACCAGCTAGTGAGCCTCCATCCTCAAACTTACAGGTTCCTAGCAACCTATCTAATAGCTCTAGTAGCCCAACGGCAGTAAATTTGCCTACTGCGGCGTCGCTTCATAATCCACCTATTGACTGGCAAAGCCAGCTGCAGACTTGGGCCACTACTGCTTTAAGCCAAGGTGAAACCGAAATTTTACAACTGGCTACTCCCGAATTTGAAAAAGTATTAATCAAAGTGGCCTTAGAACATACCAAAGGCCGAAAAGGCGAAGCGGCTGATTTGCTAGGTTGGGGACGCAATACTTTAACCCGTAAGATAAAGCTATTAGACATTACTGACAACAGTCGTTCCTCTTAAGGTGCTCTTATGCTGTTTAAAATACTTTTACAGTAATTAACCGATAGTCAATGACTGCTGATAAGCCTTATTTTAGTTAAAATCGCTTTAATTCGACCTATATTGTTGACCTCCTCCCCTCGCTAAACCGAGGGGATTCCTACAGCTAGACGGTCAAGCCCGACCGCAAGGATGTTCTTAGCAGCATTGATATCTCTATCATGCCATGTGCCACACTC
>NZ_FUGE01000099.1 GCF_900162825.1 Psychrobacter piechaudii | reverse complement strand
CTTGATATTCAAAAAATCATTGAAGATTCAGGACACACTATTCTATGGTTACCGCCTTATAGTCCTGACTTAAACCCTATTGAGCAAACTTGGGCTTGGGTTAAGAAAAAGCGTCAAGATTGGGGAATAGATTGTATCGATACGTTATTCTTCTATTTTCTTTGGCTGTGTGACTGTTTTTTAAGGGCTATGACTATATTAAATCGGGTGCTTTGGTCCAAACTTCAACCTCAAAGGACTAGATTGGCTTAATACTTTGTGACTATTTATCACTATCTGAGAAAAAGATAGAATGAAAAACAGTGCCTAAAATGACTTATAAAAGGAGCAAGTAGCCTCTTTTTTTGGCTTTATGACCTAAAAAAGCTTAATTTTTTGTAAAAAACTTAGCAATTTGGCAATTAATTTGAGAACATGACTTGAAACTTTTGTCTATCATCGCAATCTATTAGACAAGGCAATTAGCAGAGGTGTGGCTAAATAATAGTTTGGCTTTCATGTTTGGTTTTATATTTGCATGGTTAGCTTTGTATTTCGCCGCTATAAGCACCCTCTTTATTGTATTATTTATGAGCATATAGAACGCCTATATTTATTTGAGGAAATTTTATGACAACAATCGCAAAAGATACTGCCGTACGCTTTAACTATATTCTAAAAGACGAAAGTGGCAACGTTATCGACCAGTCACAAGGTGAGCCACTAGCTTATCTACATGGTCATAACAACATCATTCCAGGTCTTGAAAAAGAGCTAGAAGGCAAGTCTGCTGGCGATTCATTAACAGCGGTTATCGAGCCAGCGGATGCTTATGGTGAATATCAAGAGCAAGCCGTACAACAAGTACCTCGCGCTAATTTCCAAGGCGTTGACAACATTCAACCTGGTATGCAGTTCCAGTCTGAAGCGGAAGGTCAAGTTATGCTAGTAACCGTTACTGACGTTAATGATGACACAGTAACTGTAGATGCTAACCACCCACTAGCAGGTAAAAAACTAAGCTTTGACGTAGAAATCGTTGAAGTACGTGCTGCTACTGAAGACGAATTAAACCATGGCCACGTTCATGGCGTAGGTGGTGTACAACACTAAGAACTGCTCACCACAGTTTACTTGATATCTTTGGATTTATACTTTTTAGATCTATATGATGATATCAATGAAAAAGAGCCTTTCACTTAGTGAATGGCTCTTTTTTTATGAGCGTAATCTGATTTAATAGGTTAGTAATTCAAATAGTTTTAGATAATATTTTGATCCCTACTCAGCTAATTTTTTAGGGGCCTCTAAAAGTAGTGGCGGTTCAGTATCAATGGCGTCGTCAGAGGAATCCTCAATAGCGTCCGTATTATGGGTAACCTTTTGCCTCCCTTTCTTCTTTGTGCTCTCTGCCTTTTCTCGATAGATGCAACGGGCTGGGAAAAATACGCTAAAAGTAGAGCCCTTGCCTTCCTGAGAGTCAACTTTTAATTTGGCGCCATGTTGATACAGTACATGTTTCACAATAGCCAGGCCTAAGCCGGTACCACCAGTGCTTCTACTACGCCCACTATCGACTCTATAAAAGCGCTCAGTCAAACGCTCAAGATGCTCAGGCGCAATACCAATACCATTGTCTTGCACTGAAAACAAACACCCCTCTCTCACTTCTTGCCAAGCAATTTTGACCACTCCGCCTTTCGGCGTATATTTTATGGCATTGGTAACTAGGTTTAATAAAGCACTATTTAGGTAACCGTAAGAGCCATAGACATCTAGCTGAGAATCTATATGCAGGTCGATGAGGTGCCCATAATCTCTGTTATAGGCTTGGGCATCATCAAAAATACTGGTCATCAGCTTAGGCATATCGACCCGCTCAATATTAATAGATTCTTCGTTTTCGAGACGGGACAGCAGCAATAAATCATTAATAATATGATTCATCCGCTGGGTTTGCTGGGTCATTAAACTAAAGCCACGTTGCCACTTAGGATCTAAATCTGGCTGGTCAGAGAAGGTCTCAATATACCCCATCAATACGGTTAAAGGGGTACGCAGTTCATGGGACACATTCCCCACGAAGTCTTTGCGCATCTGTTCTAAATGCTGCAGGCGGGTCACATCATAAATAATGAGCAACTTTTCATTGCCAAAATGAGTCACCTCACATTGCAAAAACCTTTCATAGTCTCGCCAAGAGCGCATACGCACCCCATCATTCGGGGAGACAGCATCAACATAATAGTTGGTAAACTCAGGCAGATTAATCAGATCCAAAATGCTTCGGCCCTGATCCTCTGAGCGCAAATCCAACAAGGTTTCCGCAGCCTGGTTCCACCACTCTAAACTGTCCTCTTTATCGAGCAAGATCACAGCGTCTTGCAAGGCCAACAATGAGCTGCGGATTTTTTTGATTAGTCCCATCATTTTCTGATGGGTCATTTGTTCTAGTTTTTTACTCTCATACAGCTTATTGGCCATGAAGGTCAGGCTGCCAGACAGCTCAGGAGGCGGTAAAGTTAAAGACTTGGTCATCCAGCCATAGAACTGTTGCACCGCATATAACCGCCAGAGGTTATAGAGCAACAATGCCACTATAATCCCCCAAGGCACTGAGTTGAGGAAATAATGGCCAAGGACGGTGCCCAATAGAGTTAAGGTGACCAACCATTTCAAATCTGACCATAGCAAAGCCGACCGAGGACTCTCGCTACTGGTGGCAGGCTGTCTCTTAGAAGGGCTCATGACACTCTCAGTTCAATGATAAAAAACAACATAGTTAGCAGTACGGCCCTTAACACCCTCTACATTTGGCTCTTATGATAGAGCCCATTATAAAGCCAAAAATTTTGACTAAAGAATCATAGCGTATGGATCAAAGAGCCACTTACCCATTCACTTGGGTGGAGAAACGATAACCAGTGCCACGCACCGTTTGGATAAATTTAGCATAGTCATAAGGCTCGAGCACCTTACGTAAGCGTCGAATGTGAACATCAATGGTCCGATCTTCTACATACACATTACCGCCCCATACCTGATCTAGTAATTGGGTCCGCGTATAGGCACGCTCTGGATGGCTCATAAAAAAGGCCAACAAACGATATTCAGTGGGTCCGATTTCAACCGGTGTGCCATCCGCTGATACGCGCTGGCTCACAGGGTCTAGACTTAACCCTTGGGCTTCAATAGGCTTATCCCCTGATAAAGCATTACTACGACGAAGGACCGCCTTGATTCTCGATATCAGCTCACGGGTAGAAAAAGGCTTAGTAATATAGTCATCGGCGCCGGCATCCAGCCCCTGTACTTTATTATCCTCCTCGCCTCTTGCGGTCAACATAATAATGGGCAGTTCTGAAAGCATCTCATCTTTTTTAAGGCGACGACATAAGTCTATGCCTGACTGATTGCCGGGTAACATCCAGTCTAATAAAATCAAAGCAGGTCGATGATCAACAACTTGGTTATGCGCCTCATTAACATCTTCAGCCTGCAGACATTCAAATCCTGCCATCTCTAACGTGGTAACTATCATTTCACGGATAGCGGGTTCATCCTCTACAACCAATATGGTTTCTGTATTCATCTTATTTATTGTCCTATAGTTTACATCTCTGATACTGAGCCTGTTATTGCTAATAAAGTTTCAATATCTGGTAATTTGGCTCATAAAATTATGACCGTTATATTACAGCCTATAATTATGACAATCAGATGACAAATAAGGAACTTATCAGATTAAGTCAGTATTAAAGTCAATAACTTAGCTTTAAACTGTATCAAATAACCCTAATAACAAATAGCCTTAATAAATGGAAGTGACCTAAATGACAGGCATTAATATTAATCTATCTCTAAAATAAAATTTAGCGGGCCATCGTTGTCTGCTTTGACTAGCATATTAGCCCCAAACTCACCGGTCTCTACTTTTGAATATTGCTGTTTGGCATAAGCTACCATCTGCTCAAATAGTTCACTGGCCTGCGCTGGTGCCATTGCTCCCCCAAAATCTGGGCGGCGACCCTTATCAGTTTTGGCCATTAACGTAAACTGGGAAACTAACAGCAACCCACCTTCTACTTGCTGCACATTTTTATCCAGCTTACCTGCTTCATTATCAAAAATACGATAGGTCAATATTTTATCGACCATCTTTTGGGCGGTCTCAATATCATCTTCAGGACCCAAACCAATATAAGCCAAGATACCTTGCTCAATCTCACCCACAATCTGACCATCAACCGTCACACTGGCGGCACTTACCCTCTGAATTAAAGCCTTCATATTAATACCTCAATACCTTCTTTATACCACTATCTCACTACTAGGCTGTTACTGTTAACGTGGTTTAATACGGTTTATGATAAACTAGCCATCTATTAAAGTTTATTTTTAGTTTCTTTTAAATTTACGGTTTTTACCTTCTATTTTCACAGCTTACGATGATACTCCTTATGAAAAATATAATGAAAGACTCATTAAAACAAAAAGCTCAACAGTTACTCACTCGTGACGGTCTATTTACCGCAGCCCAACACTTAGTTCCCCAACAAAAAATTAGTGAGGTTGCAGGTCGTCTGGCTGCCAGTCAAAACCCCATTGTCAAAAAAGCATTCGTTAATACTTTCGCCAAAGCTTATGGTATTACCTTAGAAGAATATGCAAGACAAAATCTAGCAGACTTCAAAAGCTTTAACGACTTTTTTACCCGAGAATTAGCCGAAGAAGCTCGTCCTATCGATGACACCGAGCAAGGTATTGTCTCACCCGCTGACGGCATAATTTCACAAATCGGTTATATTGAGCAAGGCCAAATATTACAAGCCAAAGGCCGTGATTATGCGGTGGGTCACCTATTAGCCGATACCAATAATCAAGACGGTAACTATTATGAAGGCGGTAGCTTTGCTACGGTGTACTTAGCGCCAAGTAATTATCACAGAGTTCACATGCCATTTGATGGCACCTTGATTGAGACCCGCTATGTGCCTGGCACCTTATTCTCAGTGAATAATGTCACGGCGCAGAATGTCCCCGATTTATTTGCCCGTAATGAGCGTCTAGTCTGTATTTTTGAGACTCAGTATGGCCGTGCCGCTGTGGTCTTAGTGGGCGCGATGATTGTGGCTGGCATCGAAACCGTGGCCACTGGCAAAATTGACCGCTCTGACAGCATCCAAACCTTAGAGCACAACCTGAGCTTGAAAAAAGGCGATGAGTTAGGTCGTTTTTACTTGGGCTCAACCGCTATTGTGGTAATGCCAAAGTCTGCCGGTGTTGAGTGGTCACAAGACATGGAGCATGGCTCTGTGGTGCAAATGGGTCAGCTTTTGGGTGTGGCTAATAAAGCTTAACCTACTGATATCCGTATAATTTTCATTATCTTAAAGGTGCCCCTCGTGCACCTTTATTTTTTTAATAACATTTTTACTTATTGCCATGCATCAGGCATCAATTAGCCAGCCTTGCTCAGTGGCATAATCAATCTGTTTTTCTATCCACTCATGAATAACTGGAAAACTGTCGGCAATAAAAGCATGCATACCAGCCACCTGTGAGCGCTTAACCCCGTGATTGCTCCAAGTTTTACCCCCAGTATTTATATTTAGTAAGAAGGGCAACAGACGATCAATGGCTTTTAATAATTGGGTTTCAGGACTGCTGCCGGTCTCTTGCTCATCCCAGACGTCAAGCAAATTATCAATGCCACTGCCACCATGTGCCTGTAAACGCACAATCCCCTGCCGCTCCTCAATATGTGCCTCGCTGCGACTGCTGTCGTACAGAAAAGTATCGCCGGCATCAATCTCACCCAAATCATGTACCAGGGCCAACTTCAAAAGCTTTTCATGATTCACGTCAAGTTGAAACAATTCTGCGATAGACCAGCAGGCCATGGCCAAATGCCACGAGTGTTCCGCCGAGTTCTCTAGCCGATTAGCCTGAGTGACATAACTGCGCCGGTTAACCCGCTTTAACGCATCAAGCTCTAATAAAAACTCGGTAATTTCGGTCATGCTCAGCGGTTTATCAGCTTTATTTTTTGTGGTGGGTAATGACATGGAAAACCTTGTGTCTTGGTAGAAAGTATTGTTATAGGCTAATGCAATATAAGGGCTTATACAAGGCTACGCTACTGACCTAGGGGTCTGACTCTCTTAAGCAGCCGAGTTATAGCTAACAAAAATCCGTGACCAAGCCAGCTGACTTTATCACGGATTATTTAACTAAATAGAGATTAAGGCTTTTCGGTTTTATTTATTCAATGAGCTATAAGCTATTTAATTAATTGGCTAATGGCTTTAAATACCGGATCCTTACTCGAGCGGCACAACTCAAACAATATCGCCTCAGTAGTAGTTATCACAGCGCCTGCTCTACGCATACGGCGAATGGCTTGGCGACGGTCATAAGCATCACGAGAGCCTGTGGCATCGGCAATCACCACAAGCTGCATGCCATTATCAAGTAGGTCTAGCACGGTTTGCATCACACAGATATGAGTTTCCATCCCAAACACCAGCACTGAAATACGGTTTTGCTGCGCCAGATAGTTCCAAGTTTCATCATTATCGCAAGCACTGAAAGTGACCTTTTCAATAATTTTGGCCTTCGAGGTATCTAGTACTTCCATGATTTCAGGCAGCGTCTCACCAAGCCCTTTTTTGTATTGCTCATTTAGGACAATAGGGACATCAAGTAGCTGTAGACCTTTAATTAGAGTCAGTGTCTTTTTGACAATTTCCTCATGGCGATAGATATGCGGAGCAAGTTTCTGTTGCACATCAATGACCATAGCCTGAGTATTTTCGCGTATGATACGATAGGTTTTATCTGTGGTAATAGTTTTTGACATAACACACTCCTTGTGTCGTTGAGGACAAAAATACCTGTCCCTATTAAGTCATATAAGTGTCACTGGGTCAAACTCTTTGGTGAACAGTTGTTGTAATTTTTCGCATCATTACCTATCAGCAATCCCAACGATGGTAAGCTGACGCTCATAATAGCCCATATGACCATAATTACCGGCCTTACTGATTACTGCCTTTACTCGAACCCGATTTAAGGTATAAAGGCTGTCCACTATCCTTCTTTTTTTGGCCAAATCATCCAGTATATTACTCGGGTCTGCTACATGATATTGCACGCCCTGCTCAGTGGTAAAGCTAAATTGCTCCAAGCTTTTGGTTACTTTTCCTGCCAGTATTTGTGGCTTAATCGAGCCCGAGTCTTTTTTATCGGCTAAGCCTGTTGCTGCTAACTTGGCACTAGATATCAAACTTAGCCCCACCCCCACAGCTGTGATTAAAAAAAGCTTGGTTAAAGCTGCTTTTCTATAAGGGTTTTTATGGTTGTCACCAGATGTTGAGTTTTGAGTGGTTTGATTGCTTTTGACAGAATCGAGCGTTTTATTATTAGACATAAGACAATACCTTTTGGCGAAATATGAATTTATTTTGCCTAAGAAAGACATAAAAAAACACCTCTAACATTACGTTAGAGGTGCCTTTTATACAAGATAAATAAACAGAACTTTTTGCTCTATTATTTAACTTTTTTTGGTTTATACACGCTCAATAACGGTAGCAATACCTTGACCTAGACCAATACACATAGTGGCTAGACCAATTTCAGTATCCATCTGCTCCATAGCATTTAGCAGCGTTACTGTGATACGTGCACCAGAACAACCTAGTGGGTGACCTAGCGCGATAGCGCCACCGTTAACGTTAACGATATCTTGCTTGTCTAATAGGTTTAGAGCTTTTAGGACAGACAGACCTTGAGCAGCGAACGCTTCGTTTAACTCGATGGTTTGCATGTCATCAAGACTCATACCAGCACGCTTAAGCGCTTTTTGAGTGGCTGGTACTGGACCATAACCCATGATAGCCGCATCACAACCGGCAACCGCCATACTACGGATACGAGCACGTGGCTTAAGACCTAAGTCTTTGGCTTTTTGAGCGCTCATTACTAACATTGCAGACGCACCGTCTGATAGCGCAGAAGAAGTCGCAGCTGTCACTGTACCATTTGCTGGATCGAATACAGGGCGTAGTTTTGCCAATGACTCTAAAGTAGTGTCAGGGCGGATAACTTCGTCCACAGTACAAAGCTGTAAGCGGCCTTGCTCATCATGACCTTCAATGCCAATGATTTCATTATCAAAACGACCCGCTTGAGTCGCTTCCCACGCACGGCGATGTGATTCAACACCAAACGCGTCTTGTTGCTCACGAGTGATGCCATTCATGCGACCTAACATTTCAGCCGTTAAGCCCATCATGTTAGAAGCTTTAGCATAGTGCTTAGAAGCGGCTGGGTTGATATCGATACCATGCATCATGCCTACGTGACCCATGTGCTCCACACCACCGATGATGAACACGTCACCTTGGTTGGTCATGATTTGAGCCGCTGCAGTATGAAGCGCTTGCATTGATGAACCACATAGACGGTTCACGGTTTGACCGCCAGCAGTCTTAGGAATATCAGCCAATAAACCGATGTTACGGCCAATGTTCATGCCTTGTTCTAGAGTCTGGTTCACACAGCCCCAAATCACATCTTCAACTTCATTGGTGTCAAAGTTGTTACGCTGAACTAAGGCACGCACTAGCTCTGCTGACATGCTGTCTGCACGAACATTACGGAACATACCGTTTTTGGATTTACCCATTGCAGTACGCACGCCATCTACGATGACCACGTCTTTTGGACTTAATGTTGTCATGTAATACTCCTTGAATTTTTTATCGTTTAGTCTAACTGACGCTGCCCGCTCATTGTTGAGTCATGTGCTAATAAGGCAGATGGCAGCATCAGTTGACTAATTAATTATTTAGTCGTCCCAAGCTTATGGTATTAGGCTTTTGGGTAAAAAGTTTCGCCGGCTGCAGCCATATCACGGATTTTCTGTGGCGCTTCATAAGCTTTGCCTAGGTGAGCATATTTCTCACATAGCGCTAAGTAGTTATCAAGGCCTAGTTGGTCGATATAACGGCATGGACCACCACGGAATGCAGGGAAACCAACGCCCATGATCATTGCCATATCAGCTTCGGCTGGAGTAGCAACGATGTTGTCTTCTAAGCAGCGAACCGTTTCGTTACAGAAGGCTAGCATCATACGATCGACGATGGTTTGATCATCAAATTTTTGCGTATCGCCATCAGTGGTCGCTTTTAATAGCTCGTAAGTGGCTTCGTCAGCAGTTTTCTTCGGCTTACCGCGTTTGTCCATCTCGTACTTATAGAAACCAACACCATTTTTCTGACCTAAGCGGTTGTTTTCAAACAGATGCTTGATAGCGCCTTTGTAGTCTGGCTTCATACGATCTGGGAAGCCTTCTGCCATGACGTCTGCACCATGTACGCCCGTGTCTAGACCTACCACGTCGATTAAGTAGGCAGGACCCATAGGCCAGCCGAATTTCTCCATTACTTTATCAACGTGTACGAAATCAGCACCTTCTTTCAATAGCAAGTCAAACGCGCCGAAGTATGGGAACAATACGCGGTTTACTAAGAAGCCTGGGCAGTCGTTTACAACAACAGGCACTTTACCCATACGCTGAGCCAGAGCAACTGTGGTAGCAATTGCTTCTTCTGATGATTTCTCACCACGGATAACTTCCACTAATGGCATACGATGCACTGGGTTAAAGAAGTGCATACCCACAAAGTTCTCTGGGCGCTCAAGCACAGTGGCCAAATGCGTGATAGAGATGGTTGAAGTGTTAGAAGCTAGGATAGCGTTTTCTTTAACCAATCCTTCTACTTCTTTCAATACTGCGTGCTTAACTTTTGGATTCTCAACAACCGCTTCGATAACGATGTCAGTTTCACCAAAATCGCCGTAGTTAAGGGTTGGACGAATACGACTTAGCGTTTCACCCATTTGCGCTGGCGTCATTCTCTTACGCTCGACCATTTTCCCTAGCAGCTTGCTGGCTTCACCCATACCTAAGTCTAATTGCTCAGACTTGATGTCTTTCATGATAATTGGCAGACCTTTCGAGGCTGCTTGATAAGCAATACCGCCGCCCATGATACCAGCACCAAGTACCGCAGCTTCATTGATTTCATGAGCATTCTTAGTGTGTTTTTTGGCCAGTTTCTTAACCGCTTGATCGTTTAAGAATAAACCTACTAAACTTTCTGCTTGGGAGGTTTTAGCCGCTTTAGCGAAATGAGCCGCTTCTACTTTAATCGCTTCATTGCGGCCCAAGTTCACATGCTTTTCAATCGCTTCGATAGCGATGGCAGGAGCTGGGTACTGTTTAGGATTTGCTTTAGCGAAGATAGCGCCTTTGGCACTGTTGAATGCCATCGCTTGCTCAAGCTGATTTAGCTTAACCGGTTGCAGCTTCTCTTCACGCTTCGCTTGCCAGTCTAAATCACCCGCGATTGCTTTTTTGACTAGGTCAATGGCGGCTGCTTCCAGGTCGTCTTGTGCTACAACCGCATCAACCAAGCCTAATTTAAGCGCTTCGGCTGGCTTTTGAGCCTTACCCGTTGCAATTAACTCTAACGCATTGTCAATACCGATAACACGTGGGGTACGCACACTACCGCCAAAGCCTGGGAAGATACCTAGCTGAGTTTCTGGAAGGCCGATTTGAGCTTTTTCGCCCATTACACGGTATTCACAAACTAGGGTCATTTCACAACCGCCACCTAGAGCAGCACCGTTAATCGCAGCTACTTTAGGGAATGGCAGATCTTCAAAGCGGTTGAATACACCGTTGATTTCAACGATCCAGTTTGTAATTTCTTCTTCTTCTTTATTGAAATGGGCCACAAATTCTGTGATGTCTGCACCAGCGATAAATACGCCTTTGGTAGAGGTGACAATTAGGCCTTTTACATTATCTGCTTTTTCTAGAGCGGTCACAGCTTCGTCGAACTGTTTATTGGTTTCGGCATCAAATTTATTAACGCTCTCGCCTTCAGCATTAAACTGTAGGTTGGCAATGCCATCATCTAACAATGATACCGTAATGCGGTTACCTTGATATATCATGTAAATCTCCTTGTTATTTTATTGCTTTATTTTAAGCTTCACGTGCAATCACTCCACGTCATAAGCTAAATCACTTTAATTATATTCTAATAAGCTTAGGTAAAGCGTAAGCTGTAAAACATAGGCTTCTATAGATTCTATATTATTAGAGCGCACACAGTGTAGTAAATTACTATCATATAACTTGCCGCTTTATATCTTTACCTTAGCAGCTGTGTGTTGAGTCATCATTTACGCCGGTTAGTGTAGGGGATTTAACCCCTTGATGTCACAGCGCAATCACTGACTCATAGGTCATATATTTTATTGTATATTCTTTACAGAAACATTTATTACCCTAAAAAAACCGCCCTACCAAGCTCCACATCAGGCCCGCTTAAATCGATATTAATCTAAGTATCATAAATTTCATAAGTCATTGATTAAATAAATATTATATTATTCTGTTAGCTTATGGGTGCTAACAGCAGGCGAAAAGTGTAACTTGCACATGTTAAACTAGTCCCCATAAAGATTAAGATAGTATTACTATAATTTCCCCTCATTTGTATTGAGCATCGGTTCTATGATTAAACAGCCCGTCAGTTTTGAAAATCTAAGTCAACAGGTCATCGCCACATTAGAGGCCGACATTGAGTCTTTGCTAAGCCATGCCAATTTACCCAATCCCTTACAAGAAGCTTGCTACTATGCGATGACTGGACAAGGTAAGCGAGTGCGTCCGTTAATGGTGGCTTGTGGTTATCAAACCGTGCTGCAAGGTGAGACTGAAACTGCTGATAACAAGGCGACAAAAACTGAGACCTCATTAGAGTCAGTTTTGTCAGACAACTGTCGACGGGCGATGTTAGCGGTAGAGTTTGTTCACACCTACTCTCTTATCCATGATGACCTCCCCTGCATGGATGACGATGACTTACGCCGGGGCCGCCCCACTTGCCACATCAAATTCGATGAAGCCACTGCCATGCTGGCAGGCGATGTGCTACAGACCTTAGCCTTTGAAGCATTAACCGCTGACATCGAAGGGTTTGCCCCTATTTCAGAGGTGCAAGCTGCCCAATTACTAACGGTTTTAGCGCCAAGAGCCAGAAGAATGGTCTCAGGTCAAATGCTGGACTTAAATGCTGAAAATAAACAGATTACCCAAGCCGAACTTGAAGCCATACACCGTGATAAGACGGGGGCTCTAATTGAAGCAGCGGTGCTTATGGGCGGCGTGTGTGCCGAAGCAACCGCTGATCAATTGGGCGCTTTGACCCAGTTTGCCACTAATATAGGTCTAGCTTTCCAAGTACAAGATGACATCTTAGATGTGACGGCCAGCACCGATATTCTAGGCAAGCCTGCTGGCAGTGATGAGGGACTAAATAAGTCGACCTATGTCAGATTAATGGGCGTAGATACAGCAAGAGATTATGCTAAATCCTTATTTGACGAAGGCAAACAAGCGATTGTCGATAGCTTTGGTCAGCAAAGCGCCTTAACCGTACTAGCAGATTGGCTATGGCAGCGCCAGAAGTAACACTAACAGCACTATTAGACTGCCTAATAATTGATTATAATAGAATTCCATATTCTGCTGTCAGCGGTGCCCGGCTTAATGCTTTATTATAGACACTATCCTATAGATTCTTTTGGGTACCGCTAGTGGGACTGTCTCTATAGCAAGCCCTATCTTTATTGTGCTAGGGTTTGCTGTCCTCCAAGTAGACACTGCCAAGTGCACAACATCTTATTACACCAGTCGGAAGTTTATGCTTTTTTTACAGCAGATTAATGAGTCTAAAAAAGTAACAAAGAGGGCCAAAAGTCGTTTTGGTGATACTCAGACTCGCCGGCGCCTGAGCTTTAAGCAGGCTTTGAGCGCTCAGTTAAAAAAAGCCGCTTTAGCCAAACCCTCAACACGTAGTTTACTAACTGCTTCAAGCTCCAAGCTATCAAAAAAAGCACAGACCAATCAAAAACAATTCAATCGAAAAAAGCTCGAGCAAAAAAAGCCGCCGAGCCTTAGCCGTCAGCACTTATTACGCTTGTGCATTTTATTAAGTTTGGCCAGTATGGCCACCCACTCTGTCTCAGCATCTGCCAATGTTTTTGATCCGATACGCCGTGTGCTATCGCCAATTATCAGCATCATAGATAAAAAAGAGACTACACAGCCTGTTGCTCAACCTACCCTGTCGGAGGCTGAGCTGATAGCGACGTCCAATACTAGCAACGAAAAGACAGAAGAATCTCATGGCCGCTTATCTCTAACCAAAGACAGACCCAGTTTGCTAAATGTAATGCAAGCTGAGTTCTTGATTAACCGCGGTGAGATAGACGCAGGATTACAGCTTTACAAGCAGGAGTCCCTTAAAGATGAAGCTACAACAGTCTTTGAGCGCGCCTTAGAGTTGTCCTTACTGTATGAGATGCCAGAAGAATCCTTGGCGTTCGCGGTGAAATGGCAACGACAAAATACCGAACACGTTCCAGCCTTATTCTATGTCGCTCACTTAGCATTAAAGGCTCATGATTATAATTTATCAGGCAAGGTGCTAACTGAAATTCTAGAATATGATAATCAGGCGGATCTTAGTGAGATTCTTATTGGTATTTATCCCACCAATGAGTCTGATCAGCGCTTACTGCTAGAAACCTTATTACGCCTACCCAAGCACGACAACCCCTCTTTGTTAGTGATGCAGGCAGGTTTAATGTCGCAATTGGGTCAGCCAGACATCGCTTTATTGAGTGTAAATAGAGCCTTAAAGCTCAAGCCTGACAATGCGCCTTTTATTGTCCTAAAAGCCGACATCTTAAAGCAGCTTCAACCTGACCTTCAGGTACTGAAGTTTATTAGTGCTGAGCGAAAAAGATTAAAAAATAATAAAACCTTGTATCTGTACGAAATCCGCTACCGCTTGGAGTTGGGTGAGACCCAAGAAGCGCATGAGCTTTTATTACAAGCTCACAAATTATTTAACGATGAAGAGGTCACGCTACTGGCCGCTTTAGTCAGTATCGATATTGAAGCTTACCCCCAAGCAGATGAGTTGTTATCTGCTCTCGCCTCCTCGCCGGCCTATATCGATCAAGCTTATTACTATCTGGGTATTAGTGCCGAGCGGCAACAGAAGTTTGATAGAGCAGAGCGCTTTTTATCCAAGGTTATGCAAGAAAACTTGGTACTAAAGGCGCGTCAAAAGTTGGTGTCTATTCAACTTTTGCAAGGCCGTGCAGATGACGCGCTAGCGACCTTAAAGCAATTTAGTGAGCAGTTCGATGTGTACGGGCCCGAAAGCGCCATAATGCAAGCAGGCATTTTGCGTCAACAAGACCAATTAACTGCCGCGAAAAACATCTTGGCTGAAGCCAATAAGCGCTATCCCGATGATACCAAATTGATGTTTGCTAGGGCCCAGCTTTTAGACAATGAACAAGACACCGCGCTAAAGCGTAGGCTACTTGATCGCTTACTGCTGATAGATCCTGAAAATCCCGATTACATCATCGCTTCTGCCAAACTATTGTTTGAAATGGGCAACGAGCAAGATGTTGAGCAATCTCTGGATTTAGCACAGTCGATATTGTCACTGCCCTTTGATTCGCCCCAATTTGATCAACAGAACTACTTAGCGGCCTTAAACCTAGTAGCCGCTGACGCTCTGTCCAAAGAGCAATACCAACAAGTTATTGAGTATCTCGAAGTCCCTTACGATATCTCACCGACTCTGGATTCAGGAATTATCTTACTTCGTGCCTATCAAGGTTTGGGACAACAAGATAAGGTCTTAGACTTGTTCAACGACATTCAGCAGCGCTTTGCAGTCGGCCAGCAAGACATCAGCGATAGGTTGCAATCCTACTAACCCGCCTCTTAGACACAAAACTTGAACGCAACAGACTCTTAAAACTCACAAAGCCTTGATAAAATCACATTTTTAATAAGCCTTCTGTTTAAACCTATACATCCTATTGCTCTGTCTTTAAGCGCTAACCTATATTGCTTAAAGACAGACTAAGCCTAATTAAATTAAGGATAATTATGATCACACTGCTCAGCAATAAGCCTCTATTCTCAAGCCTAAAGCCCTCTTTTTCTAAAGCGTCTTCTAAAACAGCCAGCCTCAGCCTGATGTTGGCCGCCAGTGCTTTTATCGTTACCGGCTGTCAAACCACGCAACACATGGGCACGACACCTAATGCTACTAGCAGTGTGGTCACTGGCAGTGCTCAATACCCAGAACTACTACAAAGTTTTAATATCCGCGGTAAAATCGGCATCACTACTCCTAAAACTCAGAATAGTGAAGCCCAAACCGGCAGCGCTTTTTATGTCTGGGCCCAAGAACAAGAACGCTTTGCCATAGACCTGACCGGTGCCTTAGGTATTGGCCATACCGTTATTGAATATGATGGGCGTAGTGCTACTTTAGTAAGTGATCGCACGGGAGAGATTAAAGCCGCCTCTCCTGAAGATTTATTGCTACAAGCTACTGGTTGGCAAGCCCCTATTTCACAGCTGCGCCATTGGATCTCTGGTCGTCCAGCCCCTTCAGATACCAACAGTCAGTTAGATGCTCAGGGCCGCCTACAATCCTCACAAAACGGAGATTGGGTTGCTAGCTTTAGTTATAACAATGCCAGCACCCGTACACCTAATAAAATTTCGGTGACTCGTGCTGATGGTCACAAAGTCATTATGACCATTTCACATGGCTAATTTGACTTTTTTATAAATATTGAGGGGTTGACCCTTCATCCTCTCAATATTTTACTTTGATTTGTGATTAATTGACTGCCTCAGCTCGTTGCTTTTTAAGTATTTTTTAAGTTATTTATCAAGTGACTAGTTAATTCCTTCGGCTGGGACGCTCTGATTTCTTTTCTGTCTTTGATGTGATTATTCTATGACCTCTTTGCCTCAGCTTAGCCTGTTCTCTCCTGCAAAAATCAACCTGTTTTTACACATTACCGGTAAACGTAGCGATGGGTATCACAACTTGCAAACGGTGTTTCGACTGCTTAATTGGGGCGATACCTTACATTTTCAGGTCAGTGACAAACAATTCAACCCTCATCAAGACTTTGCAGACAACGGGTTGCCCATTACTTTAGATACTAAAGTGGCCGTCACCACAAACCTTCGTGATAACTTAATTACTAAGGCGGCCTTGGCTTTAATTGATAGCGTTAAATCCAATACCGCACTCTTTGAGGGATTAGATCGGTTACCAGTCATTGATATTAAGCTCGATAAAGTGCTGCCTGCTGGCGCTGGACTAGGGGGAGGCTCTTCTAATGCCGCCACTACCCTTTTGGCGCTAAACACCCTATGGGGGCTTAATTTAGAGCAGCAAACCTTAATTGACATTGGTCGCAGTATTGGTGCAGATGTGCCCATTTTTATCTTGGGTCAAGATGCTATTGCAGAAGGCATAGGGGAGAAATTGACTCCGCTGTCCCTACCGCCACAGCATTATCTTTTATTAAACCCCAATGCCCACGCTTCTACTCAAGCTCTATTTGCTCACACTGACTTACGCCGAGACATTCCAGCAATGAGCGTGGGCGACATTGAAGAAAATAGCGAAGGCTATCTTAATAGGCTCTACCCCACTTTTAGCAATGTGTTTGAGCCGGTAGTGACCAGCTTGGTACCCGAAGTGAGCGAAGCCCTAAACTATTTAAAAAAATTAGAGGCACTCACCCACAGCTCTGCTAGAATGACTGGCACAGGCAGTAGTGTATTTTTACCCCTACCCGAGGCAATGACCCCACAAATACAAACCTATATGATGGACAACCCTCCCCCTTGTCACGCGCTAATAATTGAGTCTTTATTAGGGCAAAAAAGTAGGGTTTAACCTCATAAACTCAATATTTTTTAAATATCTTAGAAAAACAGTTGCAATCAATAAATTCTTGTGTATAATAACTCGCCCATAAAGGGGTATAGCCAAGTTGGTAAGGCATCAGGTTTTGATCCTGACATCCGTTGGTTCGAGTCCAGCTACCCCTGCCATTTTCTTCTAAACGTTCAACTTTCTTCTTTATTTGTGCAGTCTCTACTGCTCCTCTCTTAAGTCAAATAAATAGGACTTGGACCATGCCATATCTGGCGATTTTTACGGGTAATGCCCACCCTGAACTGGCAAAAACTGTCGCTGATCACCTACACATTCCTCTTGGCCGTGCTGATGTCACGCGCTTCTCTGATGGCGAAATTGCCGTCGAGATTAAAGAGCATGTCCGTGGTAAAGACGTTTTCATTCTGCAACCTACTTGTGCCCCTACTAACGATAACTTGATGGAAATCATGGTTATGGCTGATGCTCTGCGCCGTTCAAGTGCTGGCCGCATCACTGCTGTAATGCCGTACTTTGGTTATGCTCGTCAAGACCGTCGCCCTCGTTCAGCTCGTGTGCCTATCTCAGCCAAGGTTGTGGCCGATATGCTTAATATCGTTAGCATCGACCGCGTAATGACTGTAGATTTACACTCAGATCAAATCCAGGGTTTCTTCGATATTCCAGTAGACAACATCTATGGTACTCCAGTATTACTAAAAGACCTTAGAAAACAAGGTTATGATAACCTTATGGTTGTTTCACCGGATGTAGGTGGTGTGGTTCGTGCTCGCGCCATGGCCAAAGAGCTAGGCGGCAACACGGATCTTGCTATTATCGATAAACGTCGTGCTCGCGCTAACGAATCACAAGTTATGCACATCATTGGTGATGTTAAAGACCGTGATTGCGTGATCGTTGATGATATGGTGGATACTGCGGGTACCTTGTGTAAAGCGGCTCAAGCGCTGAAAGACAATGGCGCACGTCGTGTCTTAGGTTATATCACTCACCCAGTATTATCGGGTAATGCTATTCAGACCATTAGCAATTCAGTATTGGATGAGTTAGTAGTTACTGACAGTATTCCTTTATCTGAGGAAGCAAAAGCTTGTGAAAAAATTCGCCAAGTAACCATTGCTTCCTTACTGGCTGAAAGCTTACGCCGTATCAATAACGAAGAATCTATTAGTGCTATGTTTGAGTCTATCGACTGAACCTTTCTGCCCTAATAAGCTTTATTGATATTAAAAAAACCGCTGTCTTTTAGAGAGCGGTTTTTTTGTACTGGATTTTAGGGCTCAATGTCCGTATAATACGCCCTCTGTATGTAAGCGAAAAGTACTGAGACTGAATTAACAGCCGGTAAAATCTGCTATACAGTATATAGATGTGTGTCTGGCCACGTTGGTCGCAAGCGTAGCTTGAACGCATCAAAACCTAAATAATTTAATCAAGGATACTCTCATGAGTGATATTTTATACACGGTAAATGGCATTGTCCGTACCGATGATCAGCAGGGCAAAGGTGCGAGCCGCCGCCTGCGTAAGCAAAACTTAGTTCCTGCCATCATCTATGGTGGTAACGAAGAGCCTACTACTATCGCTATCAAAAACAATGAGCTTTGGAAACTTCTAGAAAACGAAGCTTTCTTCTCAAACATTTTGACTATCAAGCTTGATGGTGAAGAACAGCTAGCAGTTATTAAAGACCTACAGCGTCACCCATCTAAAGGCTTCCCAATGCATGCTGACTTCCAGCGCATTGTTAAAGGTCAGAAGATCAACATGAACATCCCAGTTCACTTCACAGGTCGTGAAGAAGCGCCAGGTACTAAAGCTGGTGGTATCTTATCTACTCTAGTGACTGATATCGAAATCGTATGTCTACCACAAGATCTTCCAGAGTACCTAGAAGTTGACGTGTCAGCTCTAGAAATCGGTGAATCTCTACACTTAACAGACATCAAACTTCCTGAAGGTGTTATCATCTTTGAACTAGATGTTGATGAGCCAGTTGATCGTACTGTAGTTAACATGCAGGCTCCAACGGTTGAAGAAGTGGACGAAGATACTGAAGAAGAAGTTGACGCCGCTGACGTACCTGCTACTGAGCAAGGTGCTGAAGAAGACAAAGGCGAAGAATAATTCGTCTTCTGCCTATAGATTAGATGACTGCTTTCGGGCAGTTATCTAACTCTTAATATTGGCAGACACAACTTATTTATACAGTGAGAACGCTATGTCCCAACTTAAGCTTATTGTTGGGCTTGGCAACCCAGGTCAGCAGTATGTTGAAACCAGACATAATGCTGGCTTTTGGTTTGTGGCCCTGATTGCTGACCAATTTAATATTGAACTGGCAGCTGACAAAAAGTTTCATGGTTTAACTGGCCGTGGTCGTATCTTTGATACCGATGTGCGCCTACTGTTGCCGATGACTTTTATGAATAAGTCAGGCCAATCTGTGGTCCCAATGGCAAAATATTACGATATTAAGCCAGAAGAACTGCTAATCGCCCATGATGAGTTAGATATTCCTGCGGGAAGTATTAAACTTAAAACAGGAGGCGGTCATGGCGGTCATAATGGACTGCGTGATATTACTCCTCACCTTGGAAATGACTTCCATCGCTTACGTATTGGCATTGGCCATCCAGGACATAAATCCAAAGTAAGTGGCCATGTTTTATCCAAACCCTCCCCTGATGATCAGGTTGCGATTGAAGCCGCTCTGGGGGCAGCCATGGATTCCTTAAAGCTCATGGTTACCGGTGATATCGAAAAAGCACGTAGCCAGATTAATGGCTTTAAGCTGCCCAATAGCTAATTGATTCTGTTAAGTAAATAAGCTGTCGGTAACGATGGCTTTTCTCTCTTACCTACTTTAAAAGTAGCTTATACTTAACACTAGATTATTCGATAGTTTTTTGATACTTTAGGTTTTTTGATAATCTAGGTATAAATTGGCAGAAAACTGCTTATTTTATAGGTATAATCTGCTTTCTAATTCTTTTCTGCACGACCTCTAGTCTATAATTTCAAGGAAATCCCCTATGTTATTGACCTTATTAAAAGGCAAGCTGCACCGTGCCCGTGTCACTCACGCTGACCTGCATTATGAAGGCTCTTGTGGGATAGATGGTGACTTACTAGATTTGGCTGGTATTCGTGAGAACGAGTCGATTGATATCTACAACGTAAGCAATGGTAAGCGCTTTCGTACCTATGCTATTCGTGCTGAAGCAGGCTCTGGCATTATTTCATTAAATGGTGCAGCGGCTTATATGGCAGATCTTGGCGATATCGTTATTATTTGTGCTTATGCCCAGATGGATGAAAAAGAAGCCGATACTCATAAGCCAAAATTAGTTTACTGCAACGAAGACAATACCGTGAAAGACACGGCTAATGTTATTCCTGTGCAAGTTTCTTAACCTATACTTTTCACTATCTTTAATAAAAAATGCTAAGCGATTTATATTGCTTAGCTTTTTTATTTTTCTTAATATTTTTCCATTAATCTATCTTGGAGTTTTTTATGGGCTTAGCGATTATCGCTGTCATCATTGGCCTGGCTATTTTGGTCTGGAGTGCTGATACTTTTATTGATGGAGCCACCAGTCTGGCTGTGCGCTTTAATATGCCTAGCTTCTTAATTGGGGTGATTATTTTAGGCATTGGCACCTCGGCCCCTGAACTAGTCGTTTCTGCTTTGGCTGCTTTAGCAGGTAGTCCTGATATCGCCTTAGGTAATGCCTACGGCTCTAATATCATCAATATTACCTTAGTATTGGGGGTCACTGCCCTCATTAGCCCCATCATCATTCGTAGCGATGTGATTCGTTATGACCTAATGCTGTTAATAGCAACTACCGCTTTAGCTGCCATTCAATTAGCGGATGGCAGTTTATCGTTAATCGATGGCGTTGTGCTGGTTGTGGCGTTAGTGGCTGTACTGATGATACAAATATTTTTGAGCCTACGCGGTAATAAAGACAAGGTAGAGTTACCAGAAGAGTTGGCTGCAAAACAGCAAATTAATGTCTTAAAGTCTTTTGGCACTTTGATATTGGGGTTAAGTTTATTAATCGCTAGCTCACGAGCTATCGTCTGGGGTGCGGTTGAGCTGGCCACTTTATGGGGAATGAGTGAGCTTCTAATTGGGCTTACCATTGTGGCCATTGGTACTTCCTTGCCTGAATTGGTAGCCAGTGTTGCGGCAGCCAGACGTGGTGAACATGACATGGCCTTAGGCAACGTTATTGGCTCCAACTTATTTAACACCTTAGGTGTGGTGGGGCTAGCTGCTATTATTAAACCCATGCAAAACATTGACCCGCTGATTTTATCGCGAGACATGGTGATGGTAGGCTTGGTCACTCTAATTCTGTTTATTTTGGCAATTATTGCCTTTAGACGTCAGGGTGAAATGAAACATGGTAGTGGCGTAGTACTGATTTTAACCTTCATTTTCTATTCAGTATGGCTAGCTAAATCTGCTCTCTAACTTAAGTCATTAACTTAGGTTAATAACTACAGCTTCCCACCAGATTTAGTTATCATCAATAAAAAATGGCCACTCACTGATTGGCCGTTTTTTTATTGGCAGTTATTCTATAAAGCAATTTTTACGGCCTCATCACTACATTAATAATTTCCATAAAAAAAGAGGGGGTTATTAACCCTCTCTTTTTAGCTATCTCTGTTGAGGTTTATTGCCAGTTTTACAGTTGAGCGGCTAGCTCAGCACCATCTCGAATCGCACGTTTTGCATCCAATTCTGCCGCCAATTTAGCCCCACCAATAATGTGGTACTCGGTTTTACCTTTTTTAATGGCCTTACCTTTCTTAATATCGGTTACGGCGGGCATTAAGTCATTCACCGACTCCTGTCCGGCACAAACCACAATACTATCCACACGTAATAGCTGGCTGTGTCCTTGAGGCGTGGTTACCCATAATCCTTCATTGGTTACTTTATCATAAGTCACCCCAGGCATCTGCATCACCCCGTGTGATTTAATATGTGCGCGGTGCACCCAGCCCGTGGTTTTATTTAAGCCTTTACCCAAACGACCATCACGACGTTGTAGTAAATACACTTGACGCATTGGCACAATATTTTCAGGCTTCGTTAAGCCGCCATCAGTTTGATAATCGACGTTATCATCCACACCCCACTCTTGCTTCCAATCGGCTACTGACTGTGGCTCAGGGCGGTAGCTTGGGTCTTTTAGAGTTTCAGGACCTAGTTCGTGTAACGGCTGGCCATGACGCGCGGTTAAGTATTCACTGACATCGAAGCCAATACCGCCGGCACCGATAACCGCCACTGTTTCACCCACAGCTTTTTCACCGGATAGTAGCTCAGCATAGCTGATAACTTTTGGATTATCTGCTCCCTCAAGCGTACCTTCTAAGCTGCGAGGCACAACGCCGGTAGCGACTATCACATGGTCATATTTCGCTTCGTCTAGCATTTCTTTGGTAACTTTGGTATTCAGCTTAATAGTTACCCCTTGATGATTTAGCTCATTTAGGAAGTAGCGCGTGGTTTCAAAGAATTCCTCTTTGCCTGGAATTACTTTGGCATAGTTGAACTGCCCGCCTAAAATATCTTTTGCTTCATAAAGCGTTACCTTATGACCTCTTTTCGCTGCTACAGTCGCCGCTGACATGCCGGCCACACCGCCCCCAATCACAGCTACTTTTTTCGCCTTTTTAGCAGGCTCATAAGTTAGTTCGGTCTCATAACAAGCCCGTGGGTTAACCAAGCAAGTAGAGCGTTTATTTTCAAAAGTGTGATCCAAGCAAGCCTGGTTACAAGCAATACAAGTGTTAATAAGATCCGTCTCACCGTTTTTAGCTTTGTTTACCCAGTCTGGATCAGCTAAGAAAGGACGCGCCATTTGAATAAGATCCGCTTGCCCTGATGACAAGATACTTTCTGCGGTTTCAGGCATATTGATGCGGTTGGCGGCCATTACTGGAATAGACACGTGTTTTTTCACTTCAGCCGTGTAATCCACAAATGCCGCACGAGGCACACTGGTCACAATAGTCGGTACCCGCGCTTCGTGCCAGCCAATACCGGTATTAATAATAGACACCCCGGCTTCCTCTAGGGCTTTTGCAACAGTAATGACTTCATCCATGACATTACCGTCTTTTACCAAATCAATCATAGAAAGACGGAAAATAATAATAAAATCTTCACCCACAGCTTCGCGTACGGCTTTAACCACCTCTAGTGGGAATTTCATGCGATTATTAATATCGCCACCATACTCATCTTTACGCTGGTTGACATGACGGGATAAGAACTGGTTTAACAAGTAGCCTTCTGAGCCCATAATCTCAACACCATCGTATCCTGCCTGCTTAGCCAAAGAGGCCGAGCGGGCATAATCCTCAACTGTGCTTTTGATATTTTTAATGCTCATCTGGCGCGGTTTAAAAGGAGAGATGGGCGATTTAAAAGGACTGGCAGAAACCACAAAAGGATGATACCCATAACGACCACTGTGTAAGATTTGCATGATAATCTTACTGTCATGTCGATGCACAGCACGGGTTAAACGCTGATGGTTAATCACATCAGCTCGGGTATTCATCGTTCCCCCTGCAGGCAATAACCAGCCTTCACGGTTAGGAGAGATACCACCAGTAATCATCATGCCTACGCCACCTTTGGCGCGTTCAGCAAAATAGGCTGCCAACTTGCCATAATTATAGAAGCGATCTTCTAGGCCGGTGTGCATTGAGCCCATAACAATACGGTTTTTTAGTTTGGTATGACCCAAATCCAAAGGCTGAAAGATATGCGGATAAGGAACATTTGTAGTGGCAATATTATTAGAGTCAGAGCTTTCCCCTGCAGTATTGCCGTTTGAGTTATTTAAAGCGTTAGAGGTAGCAGCAGTTGCCATAAAAAAATATCCTTATTAAATTCAGAGTGACACTAAACCCAGTGGGTAGGAGTGTTTAACCGAAATATGTAGCTAAGAAGAGTAGACCAACCTTAACAGTCACTAGATGAGTATTTGGTTAAATGAATCCGATAATATCATTTAACTACCCTGAGTTAGTATCGTTTTATTGATTTAAAATTAATAGTTATGTGTTGACTAGATAAATTCAGTTCACATATACTCACTGACTAAACTTATCCTATTACCTTCGTATCATAAGCTGATTAAGCCAGGTCATGCAAAGGGTATGCAATGACCGTATAGGCACTCTAACCAAGATACGACTGCTCAAAACTCTGATAAAGGACTATCTGTAATGACCGACTATAGTACGGGTCTAGCTAAGACCGAAGCCAATTACCAACCTTTAACTCCAATACAGTTTATCGCACGCACAGCGACGGTATATCCCAACAAAACCTCTATTATTTATGATGACTTGGTGCAGTCACCGATCACCTATACTTGGGCACAAACTTATAACCGCTGTCGCAATCTTGCGCATGGATTAAAAAAGCTAGGTATTAATAAAGATGACACTGTGGCCATTATGGCCCCCAATACTCCAGCCATGGTTGAAGCCGCCTTTGGGGTGCCAATGTCACAAGCTGTCCTTTGTACTTTAAATACTCGACTTGATATTGGCGCGCTCACTTTTTGTCTGCAGCATTCTGAAGCCAAAGTGCTGATCTTAGACAGTGAGTTTGCTGAGCATGTCGATCTTATCGAAGAAACTTTTCCTCATTTAATCCTTATTCATGCCACTGATAGAGCCTTTGCCGAAACCAAACCTTTTGGCAAAATGAGTTACGAGCAGCTAATAGAATTTGGGGGGTTCGATAGCGAGCAAGCCAAAGCAGACTTTGACCGGAGCATATACCCTTCAGATGAGTGGGATGCCATTGCGTTAAACTATACCTCTGGTACCACTGGTAAACCTAAAGGGGTTGTCTATCACCATCGAGGTGCTACGCTTAATGCCCTATCCAACATTTTGGATTGGGACATGCCAAAATTTAATACCTATCTGTGGACCCTACCCCTCTTCCATTGCAATGGCTGGTGCTTCCCCTGGACAGTAGCTGAACGAGCCGGTATTAACGTATGTTTACGTCAGATTGATGCCAACTTAATTCTCAAGCTGATTGCCAAATATAACATCACCCATTACTGTGCTGCGCCTGTTGTGCACAATATGATTGCTGCTGGCGACGAAGCTCTAAAGCAAGCCATTACCCATACTGTTAATGGCTTTGTGGCCGGCGCTCCGCCATCAGAAGCCATGCTAGAGAAGATGGAAGCCATGAGCTTCAACATCACTCACGTTTACGGCTTGACCGAAGTCTATGGCCCGGTCACTATCTGTGCAGAACATGACGAATGGCAACAGTTGTCGGTGGCAGAGCGCGCTTCTAAGAAATCTCGCCAAGGCACTACCTCACATCTAATGACGGGGTTTGAAGTGCTAAAACAAGGTACCAATGAGCCAGTAGCTGCCGATGGGACTGAAATGGGAGAGCTGGCGTTAAAAGGTAACATGGTGATGAAGGGCTATCTAAAAAACCCGAAAGCGACCGAAGAGGCCTTTGCAGGCGGTTGGTTCCGTACTGGAGACTTGGGAGTCAAAGATGCCGACGGCTATATTAAGATTATGGACCGCTTAAAAGACATCATCATTTCAGGTGGAGAAAATATTTCCAGTATTGAAATTGAGAATATTCTTTATGGTCTTCCACAAGTGAATAGTTGTGGTGTGGTCGCTGCTTCCAATGAGAAGTGGGGCGAAGTACCGGTGGCCTTTATTGAAATTGCCGAAGGCGCGACTTTAACCCGAGATCAGGTTATCGAGCATTGCCGTCAGAATTTAGCCAAATTTAAAGTGCCAAAACACGTTATCTTCTGTGAGATCCCAAAAACCAGTACCGGTAAAATCCAGAAGTTTGAGCTACGCAATGCCGCCCAATCTATGGCCAATGAAGAGCCGAAGGTTAAGCATTAAGCGCTACAAATTGCTGTAATCAACAAAAATGCCCATTGATATCTCAATGGGCATTTTTTATTATTTTACTAAAAGCTTTTATAATAAAGCTTAGTTGGCTTGATTAAGCGGGCTGTACTTTATCCAGTACCGTTTTAAAACGCTCTACCGCACCATCTATGTCCGTTAGCTTATCAAGACCAAATAGACCTAGACGGAAAGTCTGGAAGCCCTCCGGCTCACCTACTTGTAACGGAACACCAGAAGCAATCTGCATGCCTTGTTCAGCAAAAGCACGACCTTTGTGCATCTCTTCATTCTCGGTGTAGCACACCACAACCCCTGGTGCCTGATACCCTTCAGCCGCCACGCTTTGGATGCCGCGATCTTCTAATAGGTCACGAATGCGATTGCCTAATTCCCACTGCGCTTGCTTTAATTCTTCAAAACCAATCTCTTTGGCTTCTAACATCACATCGCGGAACATACGCAAGCTATCAGTTGGCATAGTGGCATGATAGGCATGGCCGCCATTTTCATAAGCACGCATGATGGTTAACCACTGCTTCAAGTCTAAACTGAAGCTATTTGATTCTGTCGCCTCTACCTGAGCCACAGCTTTTTCGCTTAGCATAACTAGGCCTGCACAGGGGGTGCTGCTCCACCCTTTTTGTGGTGCTGAAACAAGAACGTCAATACCTAGCTGCTTCATATCTAACCAAATACAGCCTGAAGCAATACAGTCAATAACCAGTAGGCCGCCCACGCTATGCACAGCGTCTGCCAACTGCTTAATGTAGTCATCAGGCAATATCATGCCAGAAGCCGTCTCAACATGCGGAGCAAATACCAAGTCTGGCTTTTGCTCTTTAATCGCTGCCACAGCCTCTTCAATGGCTACTGGAGCGAAAGGATTTGGAGTGCCCTCTTCTGACTCACCTTCCACCTGATTGGCTTTTAATGCGCCTACTGATTGGGCAATTTTTCCTTTTTCTAAAATTTGAGTCCAGCGATAACTAAACCAACCGTTACGCACAACTAAACAGTTCTTATCCGTGGCTAATTGACGGGCAATGGCTTCCATAGCATAAGTACCAGAGCCTGGTACAATGGCCACTGCGTCTGCTGCGTAAACTTGCTTTAAGTTGCTGGATAAGTCATTCATTACCTGTAGATATACTTTTGACATGTGGTTTAAAGCACGGTCAGTATAGACCACTGAATATTCTAATAAACCATCTGGATCAACATCAGAACGTAATGCAGGCATAGCTACTCCTTTTTTTTATTTAAATTATATGTTGCTAGTTATCTAGTTATACCACAAATAAAATCTTGCGTTTTTAGTATAGCTGTAACTGGCTAATGAGTACACCTTAACTGATGACTAAACCGCAGGGATAAAAAATACCAACTTACTTTTGTAAGTTGGTATCAGCTAATATAAGTTACTGTTAAATAAGTTCGACTTTTAAGTTAAGGCATCGACAGCGTTCTATTACTCATTACTTAGTCTAGTCGTCAATTTTTGCTTGAATATAGTTTTCTAGACCCATAGCTTCAACTAGGTCTTGCTGAGTATCTAGCCAGTCTGAGTACTCTTCGTTACCATCCTTTAAATCTAATAATAGCTTACGTGACACATAATCTTGCTTTTGTTCACATAGCGCAATTGACTCGGTAATAGTGGCAAACTTTTGATCTTCTAAGCGCACATTGCACTCAATCATCTCCGCCACATCTTCACCGATGAACAACTTACCATACTCTTGCAAGTTCGGCAGACCCTCTAGTAACAAAATACGCTCAATCAGGGCGTCTGACCATTTCATTTCAGCAATAGACTGTTTATAGAAAGCTTCATTTAGCTCTTCAATTCCCCAGTTTTTGGCAATACGGGCATGCAAAAAATACTGGTTAATGGCTATTAACGATTGCCCAAGCACCTTATTCAAAGCGCGAAGAACTTCTTTATCTCCCTGCATAACTTTCTCCTACATTTGCATTAGCACTTATTAGGTGCTGAAATTATGAAATAATTCTAGCTAATAGGGCTTATTCTGAAATCTCACCCATTTGGCTTTGTAAGTAGTTTTGCAGACCCACCATATCAATTAAACCAAGTTGCTGCTCTAGCCAGTGTGCATGATCTTCTTCAGTATCCTCTAACTGAGCCACCAAGATATCACGGGTCACATAGTCATGCTCTTGCTCACAAAGAGCAATGCCCTCTTTTAAATGCTGCTGAACTTTATATTCAAGTTCTAAGTCAAGCTTAAGCATCTCAGGAACCGTGCTGCCCACAGTAATGGCATCAACTGTCATGTCCGGCTTACCACCGAGCATTAATATACGACGGATAATGGCCTGAGCGTGCTGGGTCTCATCTTCCATTTCATGGTGAATACGATCATACAGCTTGCCGTAGTGCCACTCACCATACATTTCTGAATGAATGAAATACTGATCGCGGGCTCCTAACTCACCCCCAAGCAAAAAGTTTAAATAATCAATGACTTTCTGACTGCCTTTCATAGTAGCTACCTTTTAGTTATCTATTTTATTTACTTATCTACTAGTCCACATTCATAGTAACAAACTTAGAGCTTTCACACAGTATTTTTTAGAACTGCAAATAGAAGGAAAAATAAGAAATTTTAAGCTATAAAAAAGTGAACCCGAGTATCTCGTAGCTCACTTTGTTTTTTCTATTTTATTCTTCTTGCTGATTTTTTTGCCCAATATTAACCGGTCTCAAGCTCTATCTCAGCACCAATCAGATTTATACAGCATAGGCCAATTGATCTGCCAACTCGCTATCCACACTCATTGCTTGATGCTCTTCTAGAAAATCGTTCACCATAGGTTCGCAACAGCCGCAACAAGTCGCGACGTCTAATGCTGCTTTTAAGCCATCCATAGAGTCGACGCCTGAAGCCAGGGCAGCTTTTATTTGACGGTCTTTAACATTATTACATATGCAAACGATCATCTTGATATCCTCATCTATTGGCAGCTATCGGCCTGCCACAGCAAGTAAGGTGAATAAGTTATTCTATATGATAACGATAACAATTCTTATTTACAATAATTTTTAGCGCAATCTTTGCTGATTTACAAAACACTCTTACCTAGTAAAGCTTGGTTTATAAAACCTTAGGCCTCTACTTTCAGACAAATTAAATATAAAAAAGACCAAGCTAAGCTCGGTCTTTTTTATATATGGAATATTGGATAAATAAGAGAGGTCAGAGGAACAAGCGAAAATTATTTGCCTGCTTTTAAGTCTGTACGTACTTTTTTCACTAAGTAGTCTACTACCTTTGGCACTTTCTCAGACTCACCTTGTACCACATATCTACCATGCACAACCACAGCCGGCACACCCGTTAACTGATAACGTTTGGCGCCTGCTTTTGAACGAGCCACTTTGGTGCTAACTGCGAATGAGTTGTATAGGCTGTTGAATTTCTTTTGATCCAAGCCTTGGTTAGCGTACCATTTAGATAGAGAGTTTTGGTCAAATAGGCGTTGGTTGTCTTTGTGAATAGCATCAAACAATTTATTGTGAGTTTTAGCTTGATAGCCCATCAACTGCGCCGCATAGAAGCCACGCGCATTAACTTCCCACATTGGGTTCAGGGCAGCTGGCGACTCTAAAAATAGCACATCGCTAGGTTTGGTCTTAGCCCATTTTTGCATATGCGGATTTAGGGCATAGCAATGCGGACAACCATACCAGAAGAACTCGCGAACAATAATTTTGTCGCCATTAATGCTTTCAGGATTATCCAATACTACATAATCTTTACCTGCCACATAATCTGCTGCGGAAGCTGGCATCGAGGCTAGGCCTACAGCGGCAACTAAAGAGGCTAAAGCAAAACCTCGCTGAGAATAAAACTTCATCGTAATTCCTTAAGAATATGTATATAGATAGGTTTGGGATCAATGTTAAATTTGAAGTTCGCCACTTGGATACTTGGAAGTTGAGAGTCAATCTATCAGTATCAAATAACAGTTAACCTAAAAATGATAATCAAGGCCAACGAGTCGTCGCTACTTATTCAGGTAGCGTTATGATAACGCATTTATCAGTGCTGTGTGAACCGTAAGCATTGCTAAAACCTTAATAGATGGTTAAATAAGCGTTATTACGCTATCGCACCTAGGCTAATAAGTAGCGTTAAATCTTGTAAAACACTGTAAATTATCGTCTGCAAACCCCGCCATTGAAGATGCCCTATTTTATTAAGCGTGGTAAGATAGACTGTAATGATTCAAAATAATAAAGTTAACCCACTTAGCAATAAACTCGGTTAATAATTAGATAACTTTAAGGTTTAGGATAACTCATGACCCAGTTCAATACGCCAACCGATTCAACTCCTTCTGAAACTCCCACTACAAACGTTGAGACACAAAGTGGCACGCCAAACGCTACTCAGCAACAAAATAGCGATCTGGGTAATAACGTGGACATGAGTGAGGTGGGTAAATTCACTCAGCTTGCTAATCAGTGGTGGGACAAACAAGGCCCGTTTGCCACTTTACATGAGATTAACCCGCTTCGCCTAAACTGGATTGAAGAAAACGTTATTCGTTATATGGGTACGGGGTTAACGGGAAAAACCGTACTAGATGTGGGATGTGGCGGCGGTATTTTAACAGAATCTATGGCCCGCAGAGGTGCTGATGCTACCGGTGTCGACTTAGGCATCGAGAACTTGCAAGCGGCGACCGTCCATGCTGAGCAAACAGGGCTAACCGACCGTTTACGCTACAAACATATCGCTATTGAACAGTTGGCTGCTGAGCAGCCTGAAAGCTATGATGTGGTCACTTGCATGGAGATGCTCGAACACGTTCCTGATCCAAGCCAGATTGTACAAGCCTGCTTTGACCTATTAAAACCGGGCGGCGTTTGTGTTCTATCTACCATCAACCGTAACCCTAAGTCTTACTTGTTTGCCATTATCGGCGCTGAGTATGTGCTGGGCTTATTAGACCGTGGCACCCATGATTACGCCAAATTCATTACCCCAGCTGAGCTGGATAAAATGGCCATCAATGCCGGTTTCAACCGTCAAGACTTAATCGGCTTACATTACAACCCCATTACTAAGCGTTATTGGTTGGCACAAAATGTGGATGTGAACTATATGATGGCGGTGGTCAAGCCAGCTGAATAACCAAGCTGGCTTAATAACTAAATCTATTGACCCGTTGAATAGCTAAGTGCAGTAAGCTTCGAGGCTTCTGCCTGTTGAGTCTTTTAAATTAAATTACTTAAATCCTCCTTTAAAAAAGAAAAAACTATGTCAGTAAATTACGTCAAAGCCGTCTTGTTTGATTTAGACGGCACTTTAATCGATACCGCGGCAGACTTTATCCGCATTATTGGCCAAATGTCTGAAGCCAATGGCTGGCAGGTCCCCTCTAACGATGCCGTTCGTGAGCAAGTTTCAGCGGGAGCGAGTGCCATGGTCAGTCTGATGCTGAAGCACAATAACCAACCGCTTACAGAAGAGCAGGTACAGCACTACCGTCAGCAGTTTTTGGACCAATATGAAGCGGATATCTGTGTCGACAGCCGAGTGTTCCCAGAGCTGGAGTCTTTGTTAGACTTTTACGACAAAAATGATATTCCTTGGGGCATTGTCACCAATAAACCTCGCTACTTATCTACCAAGCTTTTAGAGTGCCTAAATCTAGCTGAGCGCTGCTCGGTCTTGGTTTGCCCTGACGATGTGAATAACACCAAACCTGATCCTGAACCGATGTACTTAGCTTTAGAAAAACTTGAGCTGCCTCGCGGTATTGCCAATAGCGTAATCTACGTTGGTGACCATATCCGTGATGTTCAAGCTGGTGCAGCAGCTGGCATGACCAACGTACTGGCCAGCTATGGCTATATTCCCCCAGAAGATCAAGATGATTTGGAAGCTTGGGGCGCCGACTATATTGCTGAGACCCCAAAGGCATTGGTAAAACTGTTACGCTCCAAAGAGTTTGATTATCTGTAGTTTTACTCTTTCAAGTTCAGTACTTTTAAGACTTTTCGACCAAATGCTCTGTAAATAGTAAATTTTTTTAAATAAAATTCTCTTTAAAATAAACTCTCTTTAAAATAAAAAAATAGTGACCTTATGACCCAAACTCCTTTAACACACGAACAAATTCGTACCTTTAAGCCTGAACCAAAATGCTTACAAGGTAAGACCATCTTAGTTACCGGTGCCGGGGATGGTATTGGCCGAGTCGCTGCCCTTACCTATGCAAAGTATGGTGCTACTGTTTTATTACTAGGCAAGACTCTAAGCAAGTTAGAAGCCGTTTACGACGAAATCGAAGCGGCGGGTGGCAAACAACCTGCGATTATGCCGATGAATCTTGAGACTGCTAGCTATAGCGATATGCAGCAGTTGGCAAACCTTATCCAAACAGAAATTGGTGAGCTGCATGGCGTGCTGCATAATGCGGGAATCTTAGGGGCGCTAACCCCGCTAGAGATGTATGACATCGTGACCTTTGAGCAAGTGATGCGCATCAACACTACCGCAACCTTTATGCTGACTCAGGTAATCATGCCGTTGGTCAAAGAAGTGGATAATGGCTCTTTTGTGTTTACCAGCAGTTCCGTCGGTACTCATCCCCGTGCTTTTTGGGGAGCCTATGCCTTATCGAAGCAGGCGGTTGAGGGTATGAGTGATATCTTTACCCAAGAGACTCAAAATACCACCAGTTTACGCTTTAACTGTATCAATCCAGGCGGTACCCGTACTAACATGCGTGCTCATGCTTATCCTGGCGAGAACCCAATGAGCCTGAAGACTCCCGAAGATATTATGCCAGCGTATGTGTGTTTAATGAGTGATGCCAGCATTGGGGTAAGAGGTCAGGTTATTGCTCTGCAACCTAAATAATCTACGTGGCTAGTGACCCCTATTCCTAATACCCATATTGCTAGTAACCCACATCACTGGTAGCTTAAGTCCTTCTAAATATTGATAATGACTTAAGTATTCTTAGAGCAGAAGCCCCTCAAAGCTTCTGCTTTTTTGTGCCTTTAAGCTTATTGTAAGCGCCAAATTCCACCTTGAAAAATAGGCCAATAGCCCCATAATATAAGGATAAGCCCTGATTTTATTTGGGCAAATCTGAATAAAAAAAGGAGTCGATTATGGCCGGAGGATGGGCGCGTGATGGCGCTGAGCATGAACAAATGGATGCCACCGTCAATGATGCTCTTGAACGAGCAAGAAGAGCCTTGCCTAAAGGTGAAAGCTTAGAGTTCTGTGAGGAATGTGGCGAGCGTATCCCAGAAGCTCGGCGTCAAGCCTTGCCTGGAGTAGAGTACTGTGTCAAATGTCAGTCTGAGCTAGAAGCCCATACTAAGACTCAAGAGTTGTATAATCGCCGTGGCAGTAAAGACAGTCAATTGCGTTAATTTACTGGCTAAGCACAGTGAAAAGGCTACTAATACCACTGGTCCGCACTGACTCATAAACTATAGAAAGTCTACCAAATATCAAAAACTAAAAAGGCACTCTATATTAAATAGAGTGCCTTTTTTTAGGGATAAGAAAAGCTGTTATTTAAGCATCTTCTTCATCGGGAACAAACACATAACCCACGCCCCACACCGTCTGAATATAACGAGCCTGCGAAGGATTGTCTTCTATCAAACGACGTAAGCGGGACACTTGAACGTCAATAGAACGCTCCATTGCGCCCCACTCACGGCCACGCGCTAAGTTCATTAATTTATCGCGCGTTAACGGCTCACGAGGGTGCTGAACCAAAGCTTTCAATACTGAGAATTCACCCGTAGTTAAGGTCACCACGTTACCGTCTCGCTTTAAGGTACGTGTTGATAAATCTAGAGTCCAAGGACCAAACTCTACCACCTCTACCTGCTGCGAAGGGGCGCCAGGTAGCTCGCGGCTGTGGCGACGTAAAACCGCTTTGATACGAGCCAGCAACTCTTTTGGGTTAAATGGCTTGGGTAGATAATCATCCGCGCCTGCCTCTAAGCCAGCAATACGATCGCTGTCTGAGCCTTTGGCGGTTAACATAATGATAGGAATATCACTGTTGTCTTCACGCAAGCGTTTACAGATGCTGATACCATCTTCTCCTGGTAGCATTAAATCTAGCACCACCAGCGAGAATAACTCACGTTGCATCAGCTTATCCATCTGACTGCCATCATGAGCGGTACGTACCACAAAGCCGTCGTCTTCTAGAAAGCGTTGTAATAAAGAGCGCAAACGCGCATCATCATCTACTACCAATATACGGTGGGTTAAACTGTCGGTATTGTTGATTTTATTGTCTGACATAATATTTTCCTGCTGTTTATTTATTATAGTAACCCAGAGGGTAAAGGGAAAAATACCTTTTGCATTTTTAATATCTAAAATAAATTGTGTCTTATGTTATATATGGTTATGAAGCCAGCATTAATCAATGATTAACTTAATAATATAGGCTACTCATCAAAGATAATGCTAAGGGACTATTGCCTCGACCTGTTAGCCATCCTAAAATCCCCTATTATCAATTGTATTAGGCCTGACCACATTAAGCCTGACAATCGATATCATTCAGTGTATAAGATTATGAAACAAATTACACACCTATTACATAGTAGTGCTGTATGGGTTTGTTAATTAATCAAGACTTATTGACAGAAATAAACATAAATAAGCAAAAGCGTTTTTATTATGTCAGCTTTTGCTATAATGCCAACCACATTTATTAACTTCGATACGGATATGAACCAAACCGATACCCCAACTACCAACACCCCTACCAGCCAAGGCAGTACTAATTTGCCCGCTGATGTCATTGCCAACATCCATACCAAGCTTGCAAAAGAGCTGGGCATTAAGCCTGCGCAAGTCAATGCGTTTGTTAAGCTTTACGACGAAGGTGCCACGGTGCCGTTTATCGCCCGTTATCGTAAAGAGAAAACGCAAGGTCTGGATGACAGCCAATTACGTGCTTTGGAAAAAGGCCTGAATTATGAGCGCGACATGGCGTCACGTCGTGCCAAGATTCTTGAGCTACTACAAAGCCAAGGCAACTTAACTGAAGCGTTGCAAGCTCGCATCGAGCAAGCCACCTCAAAGCTCGAGTTAGAAGACATCTATTTGCCTTATCGTCCTCGTCGCCGCTCTTTGGCTGCCAAAGCCCGTGCTGCAGGCTTAGGTGAGGTTGCTGAGAAGCTGTTAACCACCGAGATAACCCCTACTGAAGCCTTAGAGGGCTATCAGTTGCCTGAGACCATTACCGATGATACGGGTAATGAGATTGAGGTTGACTTCTCAGATGCCGAAAAACAGCTGGCCGGTGTTGAAGCCATCATTATCGATGATTGGACTCAAGAATTAGAGCTGCTAGATGCTTTACGCACAGGTTTCGCTAAAACAGCCACTATTAATTCAAGCTTAGCCTCTGAAGAAAAGCGTGAGGTTGGTGAGAAGTTTGCGGACTACTTTGAACACAGTGAAAGCTTAGCACGCCTACCAAACCACCGCCTACTTGCCATGCTTCGTGGCCGTCAAGAAAACGTACTGGTGCTTAAGGTCGATGGTGAAGATGCTCCTTTTGTTGAAAAAATTATCAGCAACTTTGAATTAGATGCCAGGCAACCAGAAGCCCGTCGTGAGTTCTTAGTGGCCGCTGCCAATAGCTTGTGGAAAGACAAATGGCGTCCGCATTTAGAGCATCGCCTATTAACAGAGAAACGTTTGGCTGCTGAAGCCGATGCTATTGATGTCTTTGCTAGCAACCTTCAGCATCTATTAATGGCAGCCCCTGCTGGTCGTAAAGTTATCTTAGGGGTCGATCCTGGTATTCGTCATGGCGTAAAAATGGCGGTTATTGATGCTCAAGGTCAGGTTATTCGTAATGCTGACGATACTCCTGCCACAGCCACAGTTTATCCTTTTGCTCCAGACAACAAGATGGATGAAGCAAAGGCCACTATCTCTGATTTATTAAAAGCACATAAAGTCGAGTTGGTAGCAATCGGTAATGGTACCGCCAGTCGCGAAACCGACGCTATGATCAAAGAAGTTATCGATGCCGATGAGGCTATTACTGCTAAAGCCGTTGTGGTAAATGAGTCTGGCGCTTCTGTTTATTCAGCCAGCGAGCTTGCCAGTGATGAATTGGCAGACTTAGACGTGTCAATCCGCGGCGCAGTATCTATTGCTCGTCGCCTACAAGACCCTCTATCAGAGCTGGTAAAAGTTGAGCCGAAAGCCATTGGCGTCGGTCAATATCAACATGATGTGAACCAGTCTCAACTGTCTGATAGCTTAGATAAAGTTACTCAAGACTGTGTGAACGCGGTAGGTGTTGATGTGAACACTGCCAGTCCCGCTATTTTGGCTCACATTGCCGGTTTAAACCGCAACGTGGCTCAACAAATCGTTAACTACCGCAAAGAGCACGGTGCTTTCACCAATCGTGAGCAGCTAAAAGACGTGCCAAGATTGGGAGTGAAGACCTTTGAGCAGGCCGCAGGTTTCTTACGCATCCGTGATGGTGAAGAGCCCTTAGATGCTACTGGTGTGCATCCAGAAAGCTATGACTTAGTAAAACAAATTCTAGAAAAATCTGGTAAAGACATTACTGAAGTCTTAGGCAATGACAGTGTAATTAACACTTTAGCCACTGACGGCATTGAAGCAGCTAATGATGAAAACATTAGTCTTGCTGCTATTAAGCAAGAGCTTGCCAAACCGGCCCACGACCCTCGCCCTGAGTTTAAAACGGCTCAGTTTAGAGAGGACGTCAATAGCGTCAATGATCTAGAAGAAGGCATGCAACTAGAAGGCGTGGTCACTAATGTCACCGGCTTCGGCTGCTTTGTAAACGTAGGCGTTCACCAAGATGGCTTGGTGCACATTTCTGAGATGGCCAACGACTTCGTTGAAGACCCAATGAACTTGGTTAAACCAGGCGACATCGTCACTGTTCGTGTGATTTCAGTGGATGCCAAACGCAATCGTATTGGCTTTAGCATGAAATCAGAACAAGCAGCTCCAGCCAAACGTACGACTACTGCGGCAAAGCCAGCTACTGACAAGACTGAAACTAAGGCTACGCGTGCGCCGCGCAGAAGCAATAAAGCCAAACCTGCTACCAAAGGCGGCCGTAACAATCCACGTAGTGATAAAGCTAAAGCTAAGCCAGCTGCGAAGCAGAAGTCAGAAGAGAACAAGATTGGCTCATTAGGGGCCTTATTAAAACAAGCCGGCCTTAAGTAACCGCTAAGCTAATTTGATCGTTGTAAAAAAGGACAGTCCTCAGGGGCTGTCCTTTTTTATATTCATTGATTTTTTAGAGTTGATTAAAACGGTAATTAAAGCTGTCTTAACCCCTACAAAACTAGGCTGATAACTCTACAAACTCAATGCCGGCATGATCTTGTAATCGCTCAATTAAAGCTTCGCCCATCGCAGCAGCTGGCGTCCAAAAACCCCCTTCAACTTCTTGCTTACTGATGTCTTGCAGTAGACATAAAGCACTTTGAGCTAGCATCTGACAGGTGCTGCCATAACCAGGGTCTTTGTCGCCCGTCACCTTAGTTAATACTTCCTGATTGTTGTTAGTATGACCAAAGAAGCGAATATCAAAGTAGCCATTTTCTTGTTCTGACTTAGAAGGGCCATCCCCAGATTTGGGTAGCACATGCTCATTTAGCAGGTCACGGCTGGGCTTAAACATCATGCTAGCCGCAAAGCCTGCAATACCTGCCGTCATTCCATAACTCATAAGGCGACCTTTTAAACCTGCTGGTAACCACATGGCTTCATCATATTTAAAGTCACGACCATATTGATAATCGCGTAATTGGTTCGAGCGATGAACAATGCGGGTATTAATAGACGCCATAATAAAGGGCGCTACCCAGCGCTCGTTTTCCGCATCCCACTGAGGAAGGTTAACATTTTCTTGACGCACATTAGGGCGATTGTCATCATCATTTAACAGATAAGGATTGGCTAACTGTTTACGTAGCGACTTATCTTTGCCAAGCTCCTCAAAGATGGTAGCCATCGAAGACACCGTCCCGCCTGACAAGCCTCCTTTGGCCGCTTTCACCCGCATATTGATGGTTTCACAATATTCGCCATGCTCTTTTTGGGCACAGTTTTGGGTGAACAGTACGCCTAGATCCGAAGGCAAGGAGTCAAAACCACAAGAGTTGACGATACGAGCCCCAGAATCTTTAGCAGTCTGTTGATACTTATCAAGCATGTTTTTGATGAATAAAGCCTCACCCGTTAAGTCCACATAATCTGTGCCATTTTCAGCACACGCTTTGATTAAAGGCTCCCCATATTTTAAATAGGGGCCTACCGTGGAGATAATAACTTTGGCTTGGGCTGCCATTTTATTTAAACTATCGGCGTCATCACTGTCTGCAATAATAATCGGTAGCTCTGTATTACCTACCTGCTCCTTAACTTGCTGTAGCTTTTGTTGATTTCTACCGGCGATTGCCCAACTTACTTCATTGTCCGCACTGCCCTCTGTTAAGAACTTTTGTAAATAGGCCGCAACCAACTGGCCCACAAAACTTGTGGCTCCATAAAGCACAATCCCATATTTCTGCTGTGAGTTTTTTATATTTTCATTTGTCATACAGTTCAATCCCTTAAAGTATTTATTATTTAAGTCTCTATTTATTTAAAAACAACCATTGATTTAGCCATCGACTGTTGACCTCCTCCCCTCGCTAAAACGAGGGGATTCCTACAGCTAGACGGTCAAGCCCGACCGCAAGGATGTTCTTAGCAGCATTGATATCTCTATCATGCCATGTGCCACACTCAGCACAAGTCCATCCTCTTATTCGCAAACCTGCTATACCTTTCGGACTACTGTCACTTATTTTATGGCAGTACGAGCAGGTCTGGGTAGTGTAACTCTCATTTACGATCTCAAGCTGACAACCTGCATACTTGCATTTATATTCCAGTTGTCGTTTAAGTTCAAACCATCCTGCATCGTATGTCGATTTAGCTAGCTTGGTTTTTTTAGTTGTAAATGAGCGAGATTTTATATCACCTACCACAATTAAGCTGTTATCTTTAACAAGCTTGGTGGTGAATTTATGAATTAAGTCTAATCTTGTGT
>NZ_FUGE01000262.1 GCF_900162825.1 Psychrobacter piechaudii | reverse complement strand
CACCAAAGCATTCGCCCTCACTGTGCCTACCTGTTTTACAACAAAGCAGGCACACGCCTAAAAGTATTCATTCATGATGGGCTTGGCGTATGGCTTTGTAGCCGTCAGCTCGATGACAATAAATTTCATGGCTTAACCAAGCCGCTTGCCACCACTCAAACTGGCATCAGCATCAACCGTGAACAATTTAATGCCTTAATCAGTGGACTGCCTTGGCGTAACATGGGCAAAGATAAATTAACCCCCA
>NZ_FUGE01000098.1 GCF_900162825.1 Psychrobacter piechaudii | reverse complement strand
TGCATTCAATACCAAACAGCAAGCCAACGAACAAGCCCAGCAAGCTATTATCGATGAACTACATAGGCAGCTAGGGCAAGTTATAAGCGAAAGAGACTGGCTTAAAAAAAAGTCCTTACAGCTACCCTGAGCACTCGTAAACAACTGCTAGAACCTGATAACAAGGATTTTAGTGTTCGTAAGCAATGTGAATTACTCAGTATCAACCGCTCAAGTCTGTACTATCAGCCAAAGCCCATCAGCGAGCTTGATATTACCCTGATGAACCTGCTTGACCAGCAGTACACCAAGACCCCATTTTATGGGGTTAAACGTATGACAGCGTATTTGAGGCAACTAGGCTATCAAGTGGGAGAAGATCGAGTTAGGCGCTTACTACGGCAAATGGGGCTAGACGCTATTTATCAGCATCCTAACACGAGTAAGCCTAACTCTGAGCATCAAGTTTACCCGTACTTGCTTAGGCATGTACCGATTAGCCGTTGTAATCAAGTATGGAGTACTGATATCACCTATATTCGCCTAGCCAAGGGCTTCGTGTATTTGATGGCGGTGATAGATTGGTACAGTCGTTATGTTCTAGACTGGTCGCTATCTACCACGCTTGAGGCGGATTTCTGCGTGGATACGGTGAGCAGCTTACTGCACAATGGGTTACGCTGTGAGATTTTTAATACGGATCAAGGCTCTCAGTTTACCAGCCCAAGATTTACCAGACCGCTCATTGAGCAGGGTATTGCCATCAGTATGGATGGTCGCGGTAGGGCTCGGGATAATATCTTTGTGGAAAGGCTTTGGCGGTCAGTGAAGTATGAATGCGTGTATTTGCGACAGTTTGAGACAGTCAGTCAGGCAAGAGCAGGTTTGAAAGAGTATTTCGAGTTTTACAATCATGAGCGTTTACATCAGTCGCTCGATTACCATACTCCTGCACAGGTTTATCTGGCTAACAATAGTTCGGATAATAAATCGTTTTATCAACCCAATTCTATCTTAATTTTATGATAATTTGGTCTAGACATTGGGGAGTACCTTATTCTGGGTTGTTGGTTCACTACTCATGAGTTGGGTTTTCCGTAAGCATTTTATTTATCATTAAACAGTTATCTAATTGGGTCGCCTTGTTATACCCATCTAGCGTATCCAGTCTATGTTTGCTTAATTGCTGCTTTTTGCCGATTTTCAATGTATTTTTTGCGGGCGATATTAATCATACCCCAAGCAAATAAAAACGTGGCAATGTAACTGTTGACAGTAATGATATCGCCATACGCTTTAATCTGTGCTTCTCGCGTGACAATTTGGTTGAGGGATTGTTGGGCTTGTTGCTGTGAAAAATTGTTGTCGGTGATAATGGGTTTAAACCCTGCTTGGTATTGTTGAAGCCGCTGGGTTACTGTGGCATCTGTCGATTGCATTTGCTGTAAAATACTTTGTTTATGATACTGGGTGCGCTGCTGTTGCAGGGTGCTATAAAAAGCCGAGCCTACCAGCCCGCCAAAGTTTTGGGTCGCACCAAACAAGATGATAAAGGTGATGACATGATTGACGCTTTGTCGCAGCGTGAGCCCAAATCCCATCAATACCAATGGACCCATAAACAGTGAGCCTGCAAACGCGACTGCAAATTGACTGAGATAAAAATTTTGGGGTCGCACTTCACTGGTGAGCATATTGGCATCATACACACTGGCAACCGCCACGAGCAAAGTCGCTACCACCATCGGCGGAATCAAATGATCCCGTGAAAAGGTCAGTGCGCTGACTATCAAACCTGCCAACATACCAAAAAATATGACCGTATAAAAACCCACAAACTGGTCGGACATGATGCCTTGGGATTTTAAAAAATTCACCACCGCATAACTTTGCTCAGACATAATCAAACGCAGTAAAAAAGCGCCTACTACAAAACGCCATAACGCAACACTCCCCAGCCAGCGGGTCATAATCAAGGGATTTTTGCGGTAATGCTCAAAGAAAAAGCCTGACATCAACAGCGCCAACGCGCCAATGAGCATATACGCCAATAACGGTGAGTTTTCCCACCACAAAATCGACCCTTTTACCAACACCCCACACAGCAACCCAAAACCGGGCGCCAATAACAAAAAGGTGAGAATGTCTTTCTTTTCATACACTTCGATACGTAAACTTCGTGGCAACTTGACGGCGACCACCATCGCAAAACAACACAGCGCCAAACCAAACTCAAAGGTGTAAAGCCGAGTCCAGTCGTTCACATTGACCAAATAAGGCGACATTATCCAAGCCAACGGAATCGCCAGCGCACTGACCCCAAAACCAATATACAAACCTTGCAGACGATACTGACTACTAAAGGCTTGCATCACATAATAAAGCCCCAGTGAGGATAACGGTGCCGCGACAAAGCCTCCTATCGCCCTGACCAGTAAAGCCATCGGATAGTTTTGCACAAATATATGAATAAACATCACCAGCATGAACATCAGCAGGGATATTTCAGAAAACCAGCGCAATCCAAATTGTTGACGCGCTTTAAACAGCAGCAGGTTGGCGCTGACATTTGCCATAACATACACAGCAGGTATCCAAGCCACTTGTGAGGGTGTCAGCGCATATTCGCCTTGGATTTGCGGTAAATTGGCGGTAATAATGCCGTTGCCCAAGCCACCACAAATTGCAATAAAAACGCCGATGATAAAGTACACAATGCTTTTTGATCGAGAGTGAGCAATACTCGGCGGGGAACCGGGTAGCGCGGGTTTTTCATCCTCGGTCCAATTGGGTGGCGTTTCTAAGATTCTAGGTGATTTCAAAGGGTGGCTCGATTTTGATACTGTTAAGACAAGAGAGGTTGGCTATAGTGTAATCAAAAATAGGTTTAGCGTCAGCGACAAAATAGTTCTATAAATGTGACATGATACATGTGACATGGACTAGCGCTATGCTTGCCATCATTACCCAACCCATCATTATCTAACCAATCATTATCACACTGGTCATTGAAACCCATCAGGCAAGCTACGGTCAAATTCATCCAGTAAATATACCCAGTCGATTAAGGGCTAACATTTTTAAACAAAAAAATTTGATTTTTTTGCTGTATAGGTGTTTTTTAGTTGCCAAAATGCGCTAGGCTATCCATTCATTCATCATTGATTTATCACTGCTATGAACCCGCTTCACCAAACCGATTTGCCGACACTGGGGCGCAATACCGACATTGACCACCATGCTGATTTACAAGTGTTGCAGCGTATCAAACGATTTTTATTGCCCCGTGATTTTGAGGTGCCAAAGGATTTATTGCAACAGATGCAGCAAGGGTATGGTATCGCAGATCAGCCTGTCGATGCGCTGTTATCCAGCGATATCAAATTTGCCAAACCTCTGCAGCAATTGATTTTGCATGAGCAAGGGATAGCGCAAACGAATGACGTATTGGCAGCCAAAGCGTTATTGCAACAGCCAGCGTTTGAAACACTGTATCAGCAGTTTTGCCAATATCCGAGCTGGTATGATGCCAAGCTTGCCGAGATTGGCGCAATTGCCTATCGGCGCTATCCGTTGATGCTGATTTGGTTACTGCGTAATGTCGCGCTAATGGCAGGGTATAGTATCCCTGCGCTCTCATTGCCACTCATCAAAACAGGGGCGTTAGTGCATGATGCATTGCCGAGGCTCATGCGAACCTATGCCTATATTTTGGCAGTGTCTGAGTACCCAGCGATTAGCCGCAACCAGCAACCCCCATTGGCAATTGGCACAGAAGGCTGGCGGCAAAGTCTGCAAGTGCGTCACATACACGGTCTGGTACGACAACAATTATGCCGCCATGATTGGGACAGTGGCTACTGGGGGTTGCCCATTAACCAAACTGATATGGTGGCGACCCACCTGCAGTTTTCGCTACTCATTATGCGCGGACTAAAATTACTGGGGGCAAGAATCAGCGCCGAAGAGTCCAAAGGCATTATGCACTTATGGCAACTGGCGAGTTGGTGGATGGGGATTGAGCTGGCACGGATTCCTGAAGATGAAACCGAGGCGTGGGCATGGCTTTATAGCTATTTGGCAACTCAGCAATTAGATTTTGAATTTGGTAAACCCCTCGCCAAAGCGCTGCATGATTTACCCTCTACGCCATCATACGCATCCAATCAGTGCAGATTTTAGAAGAGCCAATACCCAATTGGGTGAATGATTTAAGTTTGGAAGAATTAAGTCGAAAAGGCGTGCTTGAAACCCATTTAACACAGCGAGGAAAGCCAATTATATTAAGGCTTAAAATTAATCATATTGCTGCCCAACATCTGACCGAGCGACCACTATCAAACGATCAGACGTTAGAAAAGCTGGATGAAAAAAACTTGTTACTTACAGCGACCGTGATGAATACCGTAAGGCTTGAAGATTGGCTAATCAGTATGTCGCATATGTCAGAAGTGCTTGAGCCTGTTAAGCTTAGAGAAATGATTATTGATAGATTAACAGATGGACTGAATCAATACACCAAATAAAATTATCAACTAGTAGTTTTAGATTAAAATTAAAACAATGTCAAATTAGTGATAATTAAAAACCAAAATAGAACTAATTTTACATTAATGATTTAAGATTAATATGCTTTTTTATGTCATTTAAAGTGTCATCCATAACTACTC
>NZ_FUGE01000293.1 GCF_900162825.1 Psychrobacter piechaudii | reverse complement strand
GTATGGAAAATATGAATAAACCTAAAGTTATCTCTCAAGTCGTAGACAATGATCTTTGTATAGGCTGTGGACTATGTACATATGCCTGTGATTCTAATGCGCTCTCTATGGATTGGAATAATGAGGGTTTTTTAGTACCTACTTTATCATCTCACTGTGATGATGATGCTACTTGTATCTCTGTCTGCCCCTTCAATCCTAATCCTGAAAAAGTAGTGAAGGATGAAGCTTCTATAGCAAATATTTTTTTAAACCAAGATACATCTATCGACCCCAAGCTAGGAAGAGTAATAAATACTTACGCGGGTTACTCAAAAAAGTATAGGAATACTTCATCTTCTGGAGGTATAGCTACCTATGTATTTGATAAATTACTAAACCAAAATATTGTTGATCATATTTTCTGTGTGAGTGAGGGCCAAGATGCACATTATGATTATACTGTGATAAGTAGCCCTAAAGACCTCACTTCATCATCTAAAACTAAATATTATCCTGTAACCTTAGCTTCTGTATTAGATGAGTTGAATCATCTAGATGGTAAAGTGGCAATTGTAGGTGTAGCTTGTTTTGTAAAAGCAATACGTTTAGCACAATATCACGACCCTTCTCTCAAAGAAAAAATACCATTCATCATTGGAATTATATGTGGTGGTGTAAAGAGTAAGTTTTATACAGAATATCTAGCATCTAAAGTTGGGTCTGAATCAAACCATATTAAACATCCAGAGTATAGAATTAAAGATCCAGATAGCGTGGCTCTAGACTATTCATTTGGGTGTGTAGACTTAAACGATCGCCATCATAAAAGAATTAAAATGCGTGAAGTAGGCGATATGTGGGGTACAGGACTATTTAAGGCTAATGCATGTGATTTTTGTGAAGATGTTGCAACTGAGTTAGCAGATATTTCTTTAGGAGACGCCTGGATAGAACCCTATAAAAACGATGGAAAAGGGACTAGTATTGTAATAACCAGATCTCCCTTAGCCGAACAGCTTATCAATAATGGCAGAACAAATAATGAATTAAATATTGAAGAGCTTGAAATAGATAAAGTAATTGCCTCACAACAAGGCAGCTTCAACCATCGGCAAGATGGTCTCTATGTACGACTTGAGGAAGCCAAGAAAAAAGGGTTACCCTTAGCAAAAAAAAGACATGGTAAAAAACCTGTTTCTTTAGATATTTATGTAGTGCAAAAACTAAGAAGACTTACTAGAAAAAGAAGCTTAGAGATATGGCAACATGTAGACTCTGCTGTAGATTTTGATAACAAAATGGAGAAAACTTTATCTCGCTTAAGGCTTGCTACAAAGGTCACACACTATAAGCGCGCTATACTAAGAAGAGTGAAAGGATTAGTCAAATGAAAATAGCCATAATGACTCAGCCTCTAGGCCATAATTACGGAGGCATACTACAAAACTATGCTTTAACACGAGTACTAGAGCAGAAAGGCGCTAATATTACCACTATTAACAGAGTTCGAGCCAGTCGACCAAAGCATCTAAAAGCCTTGTCTTTTGTAAAAAACCAAACCTATAACAGAGTTAAAGGCTACTATTACTATGCTGCCTCTGCTAATGATTTAAAGTTTATCTATGCTGAAAACTATAACTTTATCGATAATTACCTTAATCTGTCCCAAAAAATAGACAACTCGAAGGAGTTAAAAGCCTACTTCTTAGATGAAGACTTTGATGCTGTTATTGTTGGTAGCGACCAAACATGGAGACCCAAATACTCTCCTTGTATTACTAACTACTTCCTTGACTTCTTATCTGATAATAGTCAAATACAAAAGTTTGCTTATGCTTCATCCTTTGGTACTAGCGAATGGGAGTTTGATGAAAAGCAAACAAAACAATGTAAAGAGCTGATTGCAAAGTTTGATGCTATCTCTGTTAGGGAGAGTGCAGGCATTCAGCTTTGCCGTAAGTACCTTGGTACAGAAGCACAATTAGTACTAGATCCTACCTTACTACTAGGAAAACAGGATTATATTGATCTAATTAAAAATAAGTTAGGCTCGCTTGAGTCCCCTACTCAAGGAGTTTTCAACTACATATTAGATGATAACGAAGCTAAAGTAGAGGTTGTTAACCAAGTGGCTAACTATTTGGATACAAACTCGTTTAGAAAACAACCTAACAAGAAACTACCTGTAACGAATAAGAAATACTTATTAGATTGTAAGTATCCAGCTATAGAAGATTGGTTAAATTCTTTTTATATAGCAGACTTCGTAATTACTGACTCCTTTCATGGGACAGTGTTATCTATTATTTTTGAGAAGCCTTTCATAACAATAGTG
>NZ_FUGE01000097.1 GCF_900162825.1 Psychrobacter piechaudii | reverse complement strand
GCATTATTAGGGTCTAGGTTTTCACTAACTTCACTTGGGTTCACTTCTTCAACTGCTTGCTCGATATCCGTTTTATTATTATCGTTACTCATAATATATTCCTTGTGAATGGGACTAATTTAAGTTTTAACCTGACTATTTTTTAACCTAATCATTAAAATCAAGCATTAGAGCGGAGTTTGACCCTTGCAGATCGAGGGCTACTCAAACACGTTTAGGGTTATAACTTATTGGTTATGCTTATTATCATATAGGGATTAATGGTTAATAGACTACTGGTAACACGTAGCTTTGTGTTTATTTATGTTGAAAAAAAGCAACTTTGTTAACCAAAGTTGCTTTTTTTACTATTAGCCAAGTACTTATATCAAAAGACAATACTATTGCTGTTGTGCTGGGTGGGCCACGATATCTGAGACATTATTAATTTTTTGTAGCAGATAGTCTTGGGCAATAAACGGAGTTTCACCTGGTTTAGGCTGAATCCGCTGCCAACTGCCATCACCTTTTAACTCCCAAGCTTGTACATTATCCTTTAAGTAGCTAATTAAGCCATCTTGGTAAACCCGCTTAAATAACTTACGGTCTTCTACTGGGAAGGCCACCTCAACACGGTGGAACAAGTTACGACTCATCCAGTCCGCACTCCCACAGTAAAGACGCTCCTCCCCGCCATTATAGAAATAATACACTCGGGTATGCTCTAAGAAGCGGCCCACAACAGAGCGTACGGTAATGTTTTCAGACAAGCCTTTCACTTGTGGACGGATACAGCTCATAGAACGCAAAATAAGCTCAATCTTCACCCCTGCTTGTGACGCATCATATAACTTATCAATCAAATTACGCTCAGTTAAAGCGTTACATTTGACGATAATGTGGGCTTTTTTGCCGGCTTTGGCATTGGCAATCTCATCATCAATAAATGACATTAACTGAGTATGTAACGTAAAGGGTGCATGTAGCAGTTTATTAACATTGGCTGCTTTGCCCATGCCAGTAAGCTCTTGGAAAATCTTGTGCACATCTTCTGAGATATCAGGATCTGCGGTAAATAAACCGTAGTCGGTATAGGCTTTCGCATTACCTTCGTGATAGTTACCCGTCCCTAAATGAACATACCGGCGAATCTTATTGTCTTCACGGCGCACAATCAGCATCAACTTGGCATGGGTCTTATAACCGACGATACCGTAAACCACAACAGCACCTGCTTCTTGGAGCATATTGGCCACTTCAATGTTCGATGCTTCATCAAAACGGGCACGCAGCTCAATAATAGCCGTTACTTCCTTACCATTTCTGGCAGCGGCAGCTAAGGCTTTCACAATCTCTGAGTTTTTGCCTGAACGATATAAGGTCTGTTTAATGGCCAAAACTTTAGGATCATTTGCCGCCTGCCAGATCATATTGACCACAGGGTTAAATGACTCAAAGGGATGATGTACCAACACATCACCACGGCGAATAGCAGTAAACATACTCTCGCCTTTGTCAAAAGACTCTCGTCTAAAAGGCTTAGGCATGATGTGCGAAAATGGCTGAAAGCGTAACTTGGGAATATCAAAATCAAACAGTAAACGGGTTAAGTTTACTGGTCCATTAACTCGATATAACTGCTTTTCATGAAGCCCAAATTCATTAAGCAAATAATCACTGATTTGTTTAGGACAATTGGTAGTCACTTCTAGGCGAACCTTGTCCCCAAAACGGCGGTTGTCTAACTCCCCTTCTAACGCTTTAGCGATGTCTTCTACATCATCAGACAGCTTAAGATCAGCATTTCGAGTGAGGCGGAACTGGTTACATCCGGTGACGCTCATGCCTGGGAATAATTTACCCACATGCTCATGAATCACCGCCGATAGCATAATGTGGTGCTCTTTGCCACCGGTTAACTCATCAGGTAAACGAATAACGCGTGGTAGGCTGCGAGGTGCGGGAACGACGGCTAGATTAATATCACGACCAAAGGCATCTTTGCCCTCTAGGCTCACCATAAAGTTTAGGCTTTTGTTCACTAGGCGCGGGAATGGGTGTGCCGGATCAATGCTAATCGGGGTTAATACCGGCATCACCTGCTCAATAAAATACTCTTTCATCCACTGCGCTTGCTTTGGGGTTAGCTCGTCGCGCTTCAAATAGCGGATATCTTCTTCCGCCAAGGCAGGCAAGATCTCTTCATTTAAAATACGATATTGCTCTTCAATGGCTTCATGAGCCACATCTGATATTTCTTGCAGCACTTCACTGGGACGCATCTTATCTGGCTTGTGCGAGATATTGCCGTGATTAAGTTGCTGCATAAGCCCTGCAACTCGAATTTCAAAAAACTCATCCATGTTCGAGGAGAAAATAATCAAGAAGAACAAACGCTCTAACAAAGGATGACTGGGATTGGTCGCTTGAGCTAGGACTCTTAAATGAAACTGGAGCCAAGAAAGCTCACGGTTGATATAGCTGTTTGGTGAGTAAGTGCCATCTTCATAACGTTCCCAGTCCAAGGTAGTTAACTCAACCACTGAGTTACTTACTGCTTTATCAGCACCCGTCTGTTGTGACTTGTCTTTTGTCTCATTCTGCTTATTGGCTGTAGTAGTGGTCATAATGCAACTCGCCTCCTTTGTTTATCTCTGTGATATCTGTGGATGATAGGTAATCATTTTTTGCGTAGTAATTTAGCTCAAAAAAAGACTTTGTTTTATACTTTACTACGCAAATCTGACAAAGGCATTAAGGCAATACCGCCTGATGCATACGGCGCATAATAATTCGCTGCTTATTTCGCAGTCGCTTATTACTCATGTTTTTTTCGTAATATTTAGGATTGGTTAGCATACTAATTAGTAAGGCCGATTCATCTCGATTAAGCTTGCTAGCAGGCTTATTGAAATAATATTTAGCAGCCTCTTCGATGCCATAGATACCATTGCCAAACTCAGCCACGTTCAGATAAGCGGTCAAGATACGCTTCTTGTCCCACATCCCTTCAATCATCACTGTGATACTGGCTTCAAGTCCTTTACGAACGTAGGAGCGATGTGAGGTCAAAAATAGGTTTTTTGCCAACTGCTGGGTAATGGTCGACCCACCAGCCGCAACCGTTCCCGCACTTTCATTCTTTTTCATCGCCGCTTCAATACCGTCCATATCAAAGCCATGATGACTCACAAAACGGGAGTCTTCACTAACAATCGCTGCCTGCTTAGCAGACTTAGCAATGTTGTCATACTCAACCCAAGTTTGGGTCACATCACCCCCACCCAAACGGTGGGCCACCATGAACATGCTGTTGTTAATAGGCTGGGTCTTCCATACCATCAACAGACCAGCGACAGCGATATAGAAAGCCACCGCCAACATCATTAGTGCCCAAAAGATACGCTTAAGAATAGTAAAAACTGCCGTCATAATTTTTTGACTCGGCTAACGGTTAAAATTAAAACAATGATAAACTAAGTTAACGCTGACTGGTAGCGGTCTTTTCTGAAGCTATCTATTAAGCGCTTAATCAACTTAAGTGATATAAAGCAAAGACCACCAAACAGTGAAAACTAATTAAAAGAGCCGCATAGGATAACATTTTGACTGATATTACCACTACCCGTCAGCTAATTATGCAACAAGCTCAGCTGAAGCTGGACTCTGATAATGCTGAAAAAACTTGGTTTTTATTAGGCACGGTAGGCTGCCACTTGTGTGATGAAGCTGAAAATACGCTTAGGCTATTTTCTAGTGTAACGGCAACGGCTATTGAAAAAGTTGATATTGCTGACTTTGACGAAGACTTTATGATGCAGTTTGCCACTATTATTCCGGTTGTACTGACCCCGACACAACAAATAAATCACCCTTTTTCTGTTGTTGATCTCATGGCGTGGCAGTGATAATTTTTATTAGCCTTAGGACATCGCTCGATGCCCTCATCAGATGAGTGTATTACCATGAAAGATTTATCAAAAATCACTGAAATTGAAGACTTGCGCAGAATAGCTGAGCGTAAAGTGCCTCGTATGTTCTATGATTATGTTGACTCTGGGTCATGGACGCAGACCACTTACCGCAATAATGAAACCGACTTTGATCGTATTAAACTGCGTCAACGGGTTTTGGTGGATATGGACAACCGTAGCCTTGCCACCACCATGATCGGTGAAGAAGTCAAAATGCCGATTGCCATTGCCCCTACTGGTTTTACCGGCATGATGTGGGCCAATGGTGAAATGCATGCTGCCAAAGCCGCCAAGGACTTTGGTGTCCCATTTTCACTATCGACCATGAGTATCAACTCTATTGAAGATGTGGCTGAATACACCAATCACCCCTTCTGGTTTCAGCTGTACGTTATGCGCGATAAAGATTTCATGGCCAATCTAATTCGCCGTGCTAAAGAGGCCAACTGCTCTGCTCTAATTTTAACCGCAGATTTACAAGTGCTAGGTCAGCGTCATAAAGACATCAAAAACGGTCTGTCAGCGCCACCTAAGCCAACACTGGCTAATATCCTAAACCTAATGACCAAGCCTGAATGGTGCTTTAATATGCTGGGCGCCAAACGTCGTACCTTTGGCAATATTGTCGGTCATGCTAAAGGTGTCGGCGATTTATCTTCTCTGTCATCGTGGACAGCGGAACAGTTTGACCCCAGCCTAAGCTGGGATGATGTGGCCCGTATTAAAGATATGTGGGGCGGCAAACTTATCATCAAAGGCATCATGGAACCAGAAGATGCGATATTGGCTGCCCGCAGTGGTGCGGATGCCATGGTAATCTCTAACCATGGGGGTCGTCAGCTTGATGGGGCGCCCTCCTCTATTGCCTGTCTATCTGATATTGTTCAAGCGGTACAAGCTGAAAAAAGCGATATTGAAATCTGGTTAGACAGCGGTATCCGCTCAGGACAAGATGTGCTTAAAGCCATTGCCTTAGGCGCGAAGGGCACAATGATTGGCCGCTCATTCTTATATGGATTGGGCGCTTATGGGGAAGATGGTGTGCGCCGTGCTTTAGAGATCCTTTATAATGAGTGCGACATCACCATGGCCTTCTGTGGTCATACCAATATTAATAATGTCACCGATGACATCTTAGTCAAAGGGACTTATGAATATCTAAAAACTTCTATTCCGCAAGTAGCCCCTATCCGTTGGGGTTAGCCGAGGTGCCTTAGGATAAACCCTTCCTAAGGCAAATCTTATTATGACTGACACGTTTGCTAACTAACTAATATAGGTATTTTCGAACTTCTTTATCAAAGCACTTTTTAAGGGTTTGATATAACAGCGTGATGGGCATACTGTGCCTTTAGCTATGCTAAAATAGCCGCACCTTATATTATAAAAAGATATTATGCCTATCTCTACTTTATTCAGCCGTGCCCCGGTCACCGTCTTATTATTATTAAGCTTTGTGGGGTTATTTGTGTTTCAAATAGCCTCAGGGGTAGATATTAACGAGCCCAGCTTAGAGTCACTCCTAAAGTGGGGAGCCAACGCACTGCCTTATAGCATAGGCTATGAGCCATGGCGTTTGGTTAGCAGTGGCTTCTTACACATAGGCTTAATGCATTTATTATTCAACTGTTTTGCGATGTATTACTTCGGTCAAGTGGCCGAGGTGACCTTTGGCTCCGTGAAGTTCCTGCTGTTATTTTTGCTCTCGGTTGTGGGCGGAAATCTATTGAACAACTATGTCACTTGGTGGCAAATTTTCCACAATGACGGAGCCCCAGGTATTTCAGCGGGTGCCTCTGGTGGCATTATGGGCATCGGCATGGCCCTGCTAATGGTTGAGTTATTAAAGAAAACCCTACTCAACTTCCCCGCAAAAGGCGGCAATCCTCAACTAAAAAGCTTGGCCATTATCATGGGTATCAACTTAATGTACGGCTTTGCTGTCCCAGGTATCGACAATGCAGGACATATTGGTGGGGCACTAACCGGTGCTGTTCTAGCTGTTGGTATTATGCTGGGCTATCGGTATTCTACACACAATAATAAACTTTCTTTTAAAGCCTTACCTTGGTTAATTTTTGCTATTATTGCGCTTATATTTTATAAGTTATGGCTAGACTTACATCTACAGATAGGGCTATAGTTAATTGAATTTAACACTTCCTTTTTCGCTACAGCCCCTAATCAAAATAAGAGTATCCCAATGAAAATCTTGACCAGCAAACTTCTGAACACAGCGGCTCTTACCCTATCTTTTGGGGTACTTACGCTAGCCTCAGCTCAAGCTGAAACGGCTCCCACAGTATCGACCAGCGAAAATGAAAAGCTGGGTGTACAGTTAGGGGTTAACCTTAGATGGAACAACAGCGCATACGATTTGGATGACAATGACGTCTCTGTATTACCTAGCATATTTTTTGATAATGGCAAATATTATGCCCGTGGTAATCAGATAGGAACCTATCTAGTAAATGATGGCAGTAATGAAGTTTTGGCATTTGTACAACCAGGCGGTCCAAGCTTTGACCCTGATGATGCTAAAGGCGACTTAGCCCAGCTTGACGAAAGAAAATGGTCAGGATTAGTGGGGGCAAGCTATATGCGCACTACTCCTATCGGTGGCTTTAAAGCCCAGCTCTCAACTGACGTCGCTGGACGCAGTGATGGTACCGTGGCTCGACTGAGCTATCTGGCAAAATTAACCCCAGGTAAATGGACCATCTATCCTAGTGCTGGACTTGAATGGGTAGACAGTAATTATAACGAGTATTACTACGGTATCAGTCAAAAAGAAGCCGACAAAACCAGTTTAGACCGCTATAAACCAGACTCAAGTATCAGTCCTTATATCAGTGTCAACGGCACTTATGCCATTAATAAAGACTGGGACTTATTCTTAGGTCAATCTGTTAACTTTTTAGCCGATGAGCAGCGTGATAGCCCAATGGTAGATAGTCGGGTTGATTACAAAACTACCCTTGGCGTTCTATACCAATTCTAATGTTTTCGCAGGTATATTTGCAGGTATAATCGCTGCACGTACTTAATATATCAGCTGACTCACTGGCTATAGTGATGCCTATTTCTTGTACTATTTTTAACATTTTGGCTTAAATTAAGAGGAACTTACGTGCAACAAACTCAACAAACTATCAGTAGCGCTCCTGATAAGTCTTTTGAAGACTTTGATGAGGGCATGAAGTTTAGCATCTCAGAGGTTTGGTCGTATGTCACTACCAAAGTAAAGTCGGCTTACGGTAAGGCGGCCAACTCTATCGATGATGAGTTCTCATTGCCGGTTAGCCAAGAGCAAGTAAATGGCGCTCTAAAAAAGTTTGTCACAGACAATGTGGCAGCCATTTTAGAGCTTAGGGTTGAGCTTCACGAGGACTGGTTTAGACTGTTTTGTACCATTGATATCAAGGGTATTTACGTTGAAGTCGCCAGTAATTTTGAGTTGGTACATGTTCAAATCGATCGTGATGTACAGCGTTTTGTATTTGGCCAGTTAACCAATACCGATGTATTAAAGCTACATTGTGATTCTGTTTTTAAGCGTTATGGTATTAAGCTTTTGATTTGGTTTTACCATAGCGTTCTAAAAAAAGATCCGTTAGGTATGATTTTACATAAAATTAATATCGTCAAGCCAAAAGACAATGTGCTGTACCTAGATATTAATCGCTGGTTAAAACGCAATAAAAAAATCATTAGCATCTTACACAAGGTTCAGGTCAACTATGGTCTGACTGAAGAAGAACAGCTGATTTTAAAAACCAAAGTAAATATTCGCGATCTTCTTGCTAATTCAAATATTGAGGACATCATTACGCCAAAAGATGAGCCTGAGCTGTTAAAAGGCCCACTCAATCCTATCTCTGATGCCATAGAGCCCAGCCAAGAGCACTAAACTGACTTTATTAGTTTGACTGTGAATAAGACTTTATAAAAAAACCTCAATTTATAAATTGAGGTTTTTTTTGGTTGATTAGAGTGTTATATCACCTCTAGCAATTACGGCATCTAATCTGTAGTTTTAGTAATAGTAATACCGGTATAACCGAATAAAATAGTCAACAAGAATGACAAATAACAGAAGAAGGCATAAGGCAAATAATCGAGCACTGGTACGCCCAACGCTTGGCTAATGAACACACCACAGACACTCCAAGGCACTAGAGGATTAATGACGGTGCCTGCATCTTCTAAGGTACGTGATAGATTTTTTGGGTGTAAGTTTAATCGCTCAAAAACCGGTCTAAAGGCTGTTCCTGATAACAGCAAGCTTAAATACTGCTCACCAATTAGGATGTTAATACTTAACGCAGACATAGCCGCGGCAGCAATGGCTCGGCCCGAGCTGGTTAGGCTATCTTTGATACCAGATAAAAGTGCTGGCAAAATGCCCAATGCTGTTAATAATCCGCCCAAACTCAATGCTAAGATAACGATGGTCTGGGTAAAGAACATACTATTTACGCCACCCCGAGATAGCATACCCCCTACTTCACCAAGCTCTAAATTTTTAGCTGGATGGTAACCGCCAAAGAAGTAATCCCCTAGCTCACCAATAGTGGGTGAACTGTGTATATAAGTCACAATAAGGGCGGCAATAATGGTGCAAATGATGGTGTAGATGGCATTCACTCGCATTAAAGCCAGTGCTATTAATACCACAAAAGGCAATACTGCGTAGCTATGTACTAACCCACTTTCAATAAGCTGCGCTTGCAAAGCGGTCACTTGACTTAAGTCAGAAGCGGAAGTGTCACCCGACATAAACCAAAATAAAAGCGCAGTAATTAGCCAAGCAGGCACAGTGGTATACACCATATTACGAATATGCTCAAATAAATCGATGCCTACGACTGACGCTGCAATGGTACAGGTATCAGACAAGGGCGACATCTTATCGCCAAAAAAAGCACCGGATACTACCGCACCCGCCGCAATAGCGACATTGGCATCAAACGCATGGCTCATACCAATAAAAGCTACCCCTAAAGTGGCCACTGTGGTCAAACTACTGCCCAGTGCAATCCCAATAATCGAAGTTAAAACAAACGCTGAGATATAATAAAACTCAGGTGAAATTAGCTCAAAACCAAAGTACATCAGGGTTGGAATCGCACCTGACATCATCAATGCTGCGACCATCAATCCAATAAAGAAGAACAGATAAATAGCCCCAATACCGCGCATGATACCGGTTGCCATTTGCATCTGCATATCATCAAAAGTTAGGCCTTTAAACAGACCCACTGCTAGTAGGAAACAGAGGGCAAGTATCAGTGATAAATGAGGGACCCAACCAAAACCGATCATGGTCACGCCCATAATTAAAATTATCAGCGTGGAGAGTATAAACGCCAGTTTTGGCAAAACCTGAGTTAATATTTGTGGAGGCATAACATATCCTTATGTTGCCGTTGTCTTAGAAATCCATTTTTATTTAAAGAGAAGTGTGAGTGGTTATTTGGCAAACAGTTCATCTGTTTTTGCTGCCATAACAAAATCATTGCGATGCAGCCCTTTTATGCTATGTGACCACCAGCTGACCGTTGCCTTGCCCCACTCTACTAAAATACCGGGATGATGGCCTTCAGCCTCACTAATTTCAGCCAACTCATTGGCAAAATTCATGGCTGCCATAAAGTTTTTGAACTTATAAACACGATGTAGCTGCTTAATACCCTCGACCTCGACCAATGACCACTCAGGAATTTGAGTCATTAGTTCATTGGCTTCATCTTGAGTCACCGTTGGGGCACCGATGCGGCACGCTTCGCAGCTTGATTGAGATAAGGTTGTCATAGTAGAGTCCTTTTAATGGTTTTTAGTTGTGTTGAATTGAATTAAATTGAACTTTAAATGTGTTAAATCTTAAAATAGGGCTATGATTGGTATTTTATTGATATGAATCATGTCCACCAAGCCTCATTAGTAATGGATCCGAGTCAGCTTCAATTAATAACTAGCCACAATTAATAAGTAGGCTCAAACAAGCCCAACGACATGGCTTTTTTCACATAGCTCATCACATCACTGTTTGCAATATCAAACAAACTGTCTAAGTCATCAATCACATAATAAATAGGTTGAATATGATCAATACGATAAGGGGTTCGTAGTACATCTATCAAATCAAATTCTCGATATTCAGGTTCGCCGCTTAAGGCATAAACCGTCTCAGACGGAGAGCTCAATATACCGCCACCATAGATACGACGCTCTTCTAGATTTTGACCCACCAAACCAAACTCAATAGTGAACCAATACATACGGGCTAAAAATACTCGCTCTTCTTTACTTGCCTGAAGGCCTAATTTGCCATAAGCCTCATTAAAGGCCGCAAAGGCAGGATGCGTCAGTAGCGGACAGTGCCCGACAATCTCATGAAAGATATCAGGCTCTTGAATATAATCCATATCCTCTAAGCGGCGGATGAAGGTTGCCACAGGAAATTGCTTATTGGCCAACAGTTTAAAGAACTTACCGAAACTAATTAAAGCTGGGACAGCCGCTGTTCGCCAACCTGTTGTGCTTTGTAGCACCTCGTCAATATCACTTAACTGAGGAATATTGTTTGGGGGCAGATTAAGCTTCTCTAGCCCCTCAAGGTACTCTAGACAGGCTCGGTTAGGAATCTGCTTTTCTTGACGCGATAACAAAGCTTGCCACATCTCGTTTTCTTGCTGGCTATAATGGATAAGCCCATTGCTATCAGGACTATGAGACACATAAGGCTCTTTGGTCGGTACCGAGGATACCGAATGCTGATTGTGCATCAGGGAGGTTTGGGTAGGTGAAGCAGTGCGTTCCATGCCAGCTTTCCTTCTATTATTTATACTATTAATTGTGCAATTAGCGGTTAGTTTAGGGGTAAGTAACATCGACTCAATTAACACTTCGATAGGGGTTAGGTCGATATAGGCTAGATTGCCTCCTTTTATATAACCCATACTACCCTATCGTTTGATTTTGATGATAAGCACGCTAAGACTTACCCCTAACCTTTATTAGGCTTCAGTTCTTAAACTGCAGCCATGTCTGCATCATCATCTGAGCCCTCAACTTCAATGGCTCCACGGCGTAACTGATCACGCTCGATAGATTCAAATAATGCCTTAAAGTTACCCTCACCAAACCCTTCTTCATAATCGCCTTTACGCTGGATGAACTCGAAAAATACCGGGCTACCTAAGATGGTTTCTGAGAAGATTTGAAGCAGCAATCTTGGTTTACCACCTTCTGTGGTACCGTCTAACAAGATGCCTCGGGTTTGTAACTGTTTCACATCTTCGCCATGACCTGGAAGACGCTCACTGAGCATCTCATAATAGGTCTCATTTGGGGCAGTCATCAATGGAATGCCCGCTTCTTTGAGCCTGTCGATACTATCTAATAGGTTGTCACTTAGCAGCGCAATGTGCTGAATGCCTTCACCGTTAAAGTGCATCAAGTACTCTTCAATCTGACCGCCGCCTTGACGGGCTTCCTCATTTAGAGGAATACGAATCTTCCCATCTGGTGCGGTCATGGCCTTACTGGTTAGGCCGGTATATTCACCTTTAATATCAAAGTAACGGATTTCACGGAAGTTAAAGATACGCTCATAGAAATTGGCCCAATATGCCATACGTCCGCGATAAACGTTGTGGGTTAAGTGATCGATAAGCTTAAAACCAAAGCCTTTTGGATGCTTGTCCACTCCTGGTAAGAACTCAAAATCAATATCATAAATTGAGCTGCCTTCCTCGAAGCGGTCAATCAAATAGATTAAAGAGCCGCCAATGCCTTTGATGGCTGGTAATTTTAATTCCATAACCCCGGTGGGAACTTCAACAGGCTGAGCGCCCATCTCAATCGCACGTTTGTACGCTTTGCGAGAATCAGCTACACGAAAGCCCATACTACATGCACCAGGACCATGCTCTTCTACAAAGTAGCTGGCGTGACTGTGAGGCTCTCGGTTTAAAATAAGATTGATATCCCCTTGACGATATAAGGCAACATCTTTTGATCGGTGGTTGGCGACGTGGGTAAAGCCGAGTTTTTGAAACAACTCTTCTACCAGTTTTGGCTCGGGCGATGCAAATTCGACAAAATCGAAACCACATAAGCCCATTGGATTGTCAATTGACTTCCTCCCCTCGCTAAACCGAGGGGATTCCTACAGCTAGACGGTCAAGCCCGACCGCAAGGATATTCTTAGCAGCATTGATATCTCTATCATGCCATGTGCCACACTCAGCACAAGTCCATCCTCTTATTCGCAAACCTGCTCTACCTTTTGGACTACTGTCACTTATTTTGTGGCAGCACGAGCAGGTCTGGGTAGTGTAACTCTCATTTACGATCTCAAACTGACAACCTGCATGCTTGCATTTGTATTCCAGTTGTCGTTTAAGTTCAAACCATCCTGCATC
>NZ_FUGE01000037.1 GCF_900162825.1 Psychrobacter piechaudii | reverse complement strand
TTTACGTGATTTAGCGTGTGTTTCATTGATAGCCTGTAAGGTCTGACTGTGTAATCCTAAATACTCGCCGCTACCTTTGGTGTACTGGTTTAAATCATAGGCTGAAAAGTACTTACCGGTACGTTTTAGATGCTCAAAGCAAAGTGCATTAACATAGTTCCAGACGAAGTTTACCGAACCGCTTAGACGATTCAGCTCTTTTATGTGTTTGTCTTTAATGCGTAGCTTGAGTGTTTTCATATGCTTAGTATCGCAAGTTTAATTTTGCCTTACAACCCTTTAACTGCTTCTTACGACAGGGTGTGTCGCCTTATATCCACCCCCTGAAGTGGGTGGTTTTACGGCGACTGGTGATAAAAAAGGCCACTCTATAAAAATAGAGTGGCCTTTTAGATGATAGAAACTAATAAAACAACACGCTTTAATCCAAATGCTGTTTAAAGCCGCGCTGTTGATCGCGTTCCCAATCTCTGTCTTTGAGCGTCTTACGTTTATCGTGTAGCTTTTTACCTTTGGCCAGACCAATTTTGCACTTCACCAAGGAGTTTTTCCAATAAACCTCTAGCGGCACACAAGCATAGCCTTTTTGGTTGACTGCCCCAAATAAGGTGTCAATCTCTTTACGGTGTAGCAGCAACTTACGGGTACGAATACTGTCTGGCACCACATGAGTTGAGCTTGAGATTAGAGGCTGAATATGGGCCCCAAATAAGAAGGCTTCATTATTGCGAAATACCACATAAGCTTCGGTAATGGTCATCTTGCCAGCGCGAATCGCCTTTACTTCCCAACCCTGCAGTTCGATGCCGGCCTCGTAAGTCGCTTCAATAAAATACTCATGCCGCGCTTTTTTATTGGCTGCAATCTGATTTGAAGGTTTTTTTGTCTTCTTTGCCATGTTAAATTCTCTTTAAAAAACCAAGACACGTTTCCCTTAAACCGAGACCTCAAAAGATCTAATCGAAGTCAAAGCTAGGCACAACCCGTGTCTTGTCGCACAGTTCCCTAATCTTATTTAAGTTAGGTCGAGCCTTCAGTATAGCAAATTAAACCCTTAAACTAATTCATAGCTTTGTAAATATCGTCAGCAGCCGTTTAATCCAATAGTTTAAGCTGTTATTAGTTTTCATTATCAGCAGCCCTTACCTTAGTCACAAAACCCTGTTTGAATAAGCTTACTTAAAAGTCAAAAATTTGTTACGATAGACACCTATTTTACCTCTATTAAATCCTCACTACCCTCTAAGCTTATCCTCATGAATAAAACCTCAAATCTACATACCAAAATTGTCTATCCAGGCACCTTTGACCCCATTACCAATGGTCATCGCGATTTAGTGATGCGCGCCGTTAAGCTGTTTGATGAAGTGGTGATAGCCGTTGCTTTGGGCCATCACAAAAAGCCCATGTTTAGCTTTGAAGAGAGAGTAGAACTGGTTGAAACTGTATTTGCTGACTTTCCACAAGTCACTGTGGTCGGCTTCGAAGGGTTATTAGTTGAGTTTATGCGTGAGCAAAAAGCCACCGCAGTGTTGCGTGGTTTACGCGCCACTTCAGACTTTGAGTATGAGTTTCAGTTAGCCAATATGAACCGTGAGCTTGATGATAACTTTGAAGCGGTATTTTTAACCCCAGCTCCTCAATATTCATTCATCTCTTCTACTATGATTCGTGAGATTGCTAAGCTTGATGGGGGTGTAAAGAAATTCGTTCCTATCTGTGTGCAACAAGCATTTGATAAAAAACGGGCTAACAATTGGCAGTAAGTTCGTGGCTTTTGGTTTTTCGTTATCTTATTTAGGAGCTAGCTATGGCTTTAATGATTACTGATGAATGCATTAACTGTGATGTATGTGAGCCTGTTTGCCCCAATGATGCTATTTATGAAGGTGAGGAGATCTATGAGATCAATCCTGACCTATGTACGGAGTGTGTCGGCCACTTTGATGAGCCACAATGTGTCGAGATTTGCCCCATTGACTGTATTCCTAAAGATCCCAATCATATGGAGTCTGAAGGCGACTTAATGGCTAAATATAAGCGCATTACTGGCCAGTAGCAATGCTCAGATACTGTTTTCCGCTACCTACTGTTTTATACTAGTTTTAAGTTCTCAACCTACCATTATTGCCTCCATACCTTATTCTGACTTCATTAAGCACATTACATAAGGCAAGGCGGCTATCATTATTAACAGGCAATACATACCCAATCCTAAGCCATAGTCATTGACATAATAGTAGGTCTTTGGAAAGTTATCGAAGAACTCATACATCAAAATGACTATACCCAACAAAGGGAACAGTAACGCGATCTGAAAATGGGTTAACGCCACTTTTCGAGACTTATATTCCCCTTTTAAGTTCAAAACTGTACTCGAAATAAGATGAATAACAAAAAATGGGATGATGACCAACCAAAAGAAGTTAAGGCTCATACTAGGCGAGTGCCAGCTTGCATAGACTGGGGTTGCTATCAAAAGCATTAAAGTTAGGCGGATGAAGGTCAGGGTTTTGGACCACATGATTTTTATCCCTTGTCATTAATTTAAAAGCTTTTGGTTTTAAGAGCTTTCGGTTATAAAGTTATATTTTTAACTTACTCTGGGTGGTGTTGATCACCCTCTATTTTTACTCTTTAAAGCTATACCTTATATTGTAAGGTTGAATGAGTCATAACAATAACTATGGTTATAGTTGTTGTTATCACACCCTAACCCATTGTTTAGGCTGTAACCAAACTCGACGTACCTAAACTCAAATAGATACACCCCGTTTATCAAAACTCGTTAAATTGCCATGATGAACCAAATTCATGGTAAAATGAGAGATATTTTATTTAACCCATCCCCTGTATTACCTGTATTACCTCTATTACCCTCTATTGTTTATTTAAATCATTACCTAGGTTATCCCCATGTCTGCTGAAACCATCGCCCGCACTGCCTTTAAACAAGGCGTGACTCCTTTATACGACTACGATAAGCACTGGGCAAGCTGCTATGAGCCTGCCCCCTTCTTACCAATGAGCCGCGCCGAAATGGACGAGCTGGGTTGGGACGCGTGTGATGTCATCATCATCTCAGGTGACGCTTATGTCGATCACCCAAGCTTTGGTATGGCGATTATTGGTCGCTTATTAGAAGCCCAAGGTTTCCGTGTGGGCATCATTGCGCAGCCGGATTGGACCAGTAAAGATGCCTTTATGGAGCTTGGTAAACCGGTTTATGCTTATGGCGTGACCGCCGGTAACATGGACAGCATGATTAACCGCTATACCGCTGATCGCCGTATTCGCAGTGATGATGCTTATTCACCCGACAATGCCCCGGACAAACGACCTGATCGCGCTGCGATTGTTTACAGTCAGCGCTGCCGTGAAGCATATCCAGATGTGCCGATTATTTTAGGCGGTATTGAGGGCAGCTTGCGCCGTATCGCCCATTATGACTATTGGTCAGATAAGGTGCGCCGTAGTATCTTGTTAGACAGTCGTGCCGACGTACTGCTGTATGGTAACGCAGAGCGTGCTATTGTCGATGTGGTGCATGGCCTATCAAAGGGTTATACCTTCGAGCAAATGAGCAGTTTACGCGGTACCGCCTACTTACTAACGCCCTCACGTCGCCACTGGAAAGCCGATATGATTGAGGTGGCCAGTAATGATGTTGATACCGTGGGCCGTGTTGACCCCATTATCAATCCCTACGTGATGACTGAAGACTTGGACAGCTGCTCTATCGAGAAAGAAAAAGGCAACTCAGAAAGCAAAGTGACTGAAAGCCTATCGGCTATGGAGCGCCAATATAAAGGCTTTAAGGCTGAGCCGGTTGAGAATAAAATCTTAAACGCCGATCAAGTTAATGACGACGTACAAGTGGTAAAAATGGTTGGGCTTGAAGTGCCTAGCTCAGATAATTCAGACGATAATGCAGAAAGCGATAAGCCAAAAACAGCTCTTAAGCACCGTATCAAAATGCCGCCACGTGACAAAACGGTCATTCGTCTACCAGATTACGAGCAAGTAAAATCTGATCCTGTGCTGTATGCTCATGCCAACCGTATTTTGCATTTAGAGACCAACCCAGGCAACGCCCGTGCTCTCGTACAGCGTCATGGCACTGGTGGCGGCAATTCAAGAACTGATATTGACGTGTGGTTAAACCCACCACCGATTCCATTATCTACTGAAGAGATGGATTATGTCTTTGATTTGCCTTACGCTCGTGTACCACACCCAAGCTATGGCAAAGCCCGTATTCCTGCCTTTGACATGATTAAATTCTCGGTCAATATCATGCGCGGCTGCTTCGGTGGCTGTACCTTCTGCTCTATCACTGAGCACGAAGGCCGTATTATCCAAAACCGTTCTGAAGAATCTATCTTGCGGGAAGTAGAAGCCATCCGTGATACGGCGCCAAACTTTACTGGGGTCATCTCCGACTTAGGCGGTCCTACTGCTAATATGTATCGTCTCAGCTGTAAAGATGAGACCATTGAGAAAAACTGCCGTAAGCCCTCTTGCGTCTATCCAGATATTTGTGAGAACTTATTAACCGATCACAGTAACTTGACCCAGCTGTATCGTAAAGCCCGTGATATCAAAGGCATTAAGAAGATCTTGATTGCTTCCGGTCTACGTTACGACTTGGCTGTAAAAGATCCTGAATATGTCAAAGAATTGGTGACCCATCACGTCGGTGGCTATCTAAAAATTGCCCCTGAGCATTCTGAAGAAAACGTCCTGTCGAAGATGATGAAGCCGGGTATGGGCTCATACGATAAATTTAAACAGATGTTTGAGCAATACAGCGCCGAGGCGGGGAAAGAGCAGTATTTAATCCCCTACTTTATCGCCGCTCACCCCGGTACCACCGATGAAGATATGATGAATCTGGCCCTGTGGCTGAAGCGCCATGACTTTAGAACCGACCAAGTACAAGCGTTCTATCCCAGCCCTATGGCCACGGCAACCACCATGTACCACACTCACAAAGACCCGCTGCATAAAGTTACCCGCAGCGGGGGCGATGTAGACATCGTGAAGTCAGGTAAGCAGCGCAAATTGCACAAGGCTTTCCTGCGTTATCATGATCCCAAAAACTGGACCATGCTCCGAGCTGCTTTAAAGCGTTTAGGCCGCGAAGATTTAATTGGTACTGCTCGCCATTGTTTAGTGCCCCCATTCAACTCACGTTTAGAAGGTAAAGACAGTCTGGACAGCTATCAGTCCGCACGCAAGAAAAACAGCCGTCTGGGATCCGACTCTGTGAAGCGTAGAAACTCGCCCGCAGCTACAGGCAATAAGCGCTCAAACGCTAAACGAGTGAAAAAAGGCAACTTCCAAACCCAGCACACAGGCCTACCGCCTCGTGCGACGAAGTAGTCTGCTGATTCTCTTGTCTATTAACGCTTAAATTTATCAAAATTTAAGCTTTACCTTTGAATGCTTAGACAATCATTGCCTCACTGTTAACCGCAGTGGGGCTTTTGTTTAACTGACTTATATGAAACCTATAATATGATAAACTGAGGAAACTTTTTATAGTGCTGTTTATAGAGAAAGCTATAGCAATAATCATTCAGTATTAATCCAGGGCAGGCGTCTCATTTATTGCAAATAACATTTATCCCTTTTCAGCCTTTATTACTTGTCAGCCTTTATTAATAATAACAATCCTTCAAAAACGTCGTTTAAGAGATAACATTTATGATCAACTTATTTTCTAAATCCTTTTCAACCACATCACCTGCTCTACCGAAAGTTGCTTTATTGGCTCTGGCTGTGGCCATAACTGGGTGTAATAGTAATAGCACCGAAGCCAAGCAAAACCAACCTACTACCAGTAAAACTGCTAGCTCTTCAGAATCAGATGCTGCCGTGGTGAAAGCCATTGAAGACAACCTAAAAGCTTCTGGCATCGAACAAAAAATTCTATCTGCTGTGCCCACCAGTATGGAAAATATCTACTGGGTCAATGCTGAAGGTGCCCCAGCTTTTTATAGCGATAAAGAAGGTCGCCATATTATCCTAGGCCAAATATTAGAAGTGGGTCAATCACAACCCATTGAGATAAGTACTGAGTTAAGGGCTAAGATAGCCAAAGAGAAGCTGGCGGCTGTGCCAAAAGATGAATTGATTATCTACCCTGCTAAGGGGGCAACCAAAGCAGTTATCTATAGCTTTACGGATGCAGACTGCCCTTACTGTACCAAGATGCACTCTGAAATGGAGCAGCTTAATGCAGAAGGTATTGAGGTTCGCTATCTGGCCTGGCCACGCAGCCAAGACAGCTTGCCAAAAATGGAATCCATCTGGTGTAGCGATGATCCTAAATCTGCCATGGATAAAGCCAAAAAAGGCGAGCCTCTTTCTTCACCAAAATGTGACAGCCCCGTTCAATCTCATATTGAATTAGGTGTGAGTTTAGGCGTAAGCGGAACACCGGCTGTCTTTACCGAATCTGGGGTTCAAATTGGCGGTTACTTGCCCGCTAAGGATATGGCAGCAGCGGCTATTGCCAACAAATAAAGTTAAGCATCTTTTTAATAAGCCCCTAACACTTTTAACAACCCCCTAAATCTGGATACTCCATTAAATTAATAAATAGAAATGATATAGATTTAGGGGTTGCCTGTAGCAATGACTGTTAAGTAGTTAATGCTTTATTCAATTAACATTGACTGCTAAGATAAATACCGCTTTGATATAAAACCAAAGAGACAGAGGTAGGTCATAGCAATTAAAGCACCCTAAATAAGGGCTATTTAGTTTTAGAAAACAATAGTATTATTAACCTATATAAGTAATAAGCTATAGGGGCTTTACCTTTATTTACTAAGCATTGCTATAATTTTATTGATACTAAAAAAGATTATAACGCTGGATAACACTACTGAGGATAACGTGAGCAAATCAATCAAACTTGCTATATTGGGACTGGGCACTGTGGGCACAGGTGTTCTAGACCTATTGAAGGACAACTTAAAGGAACTTAAGAGGCGTAGTGGTCACGATATTGTTATTACCCAGGTAGGCACCCGCCGTCAACGCGATGATATTGATCCTACCATCAAGCAAAACAGTGATTTAATGGCGATTGCTGAAAGCGATGATGTCGACATTGTGGTTGAAGTAATTGGTGGCATGACCGTTGCTAAAGAAGTAATTATTCACGCCATTAAAAACGGCAAACATGTGGTTACGGCAAACAAAGCCCTACTTGCTGAACATGGTAATGAGATTTTTGCCCTAGCTGAAGAGCACAACGTTCATGTGGCGTATGAAGCCGCTGTTGCGGGCGGTATTCCTATTATTAAAGTATTGCGTGAAGCACTGGCCGCCAACAAGATTGACTGGTTAACCGGGATTATCAATGGTACCGGTAACTTCATCATGTCAGAAATGCGGGATAAAGGTCGCGATTTTGATGACGTATTGGCTGAAGCACAAGAGCTGGGCTATGCGGAAGCGGATCCTACTTTCGACGTAGAAGGGATTGATGCGGCGCATAAGTTGGCCCTATTGGCCTCTATTGCATTTGGTATCCCTCTACAGTTTGATAAAGTGTACTCTGAAGGCATTACCAAAATCACCCTACAAGATGTGACTTACGCTGAAGAGCTGGGGTATCGCATTAAGCACTTAGGCTTTGCCGTACGTCGCTATGATGAGCAAGAATCCGATGCTACTGATAAGAAACTGACCGGCATTGAACTACGGGTTCACCCCACTTTAATACCTGAAGACAAGCTGTTGGCCAACGTTAATGGGGTGAAGAACGCTGTGCTAGTGAACTCTCATCCGTTAGGGCAAACGCTTTATTATGGCGACGGTGCTGGTGCTGGCGCGACGGCTTCTGCGGTCATGGCAGACGTGATGGATTTAATCCGTGTATTGACGGTGAAAGATGGCCATCATGTTCCCCACCTTGCATTCATGCCCAACCAATTGTCTGATACGCCAGTGTTAGCTGCAGATCAAATGATCACCGGCTATTATTTGCGCCTAGAAGCCAAAGACACTCCAGGTGTACTGGCTGATGTGACCCGTATTCTAAGTGATGCAGGGATCAATATTGATGCCATTTTACAAAAGCCTGCCCATCAAAAAGGTCAGGTACCTATCATTATTTTGACGCTACCGGTAATTGAAAATCAGATGAATAGCGCCATTAATAAGATTGAAGCGTTAGAAGCGATTACCTCGGATGTGGTGCGTATTCGCTTACATGAACTAGACTAGGACTAAAGCTTAGTTTTGGATGAATGGATAATAAAAGAAGGCATCCTTTTTTATTCACTCACCTAAAATGGAAAGGTTTTATAGTCTGTTATAAATTACATTTCACAATTAAGGATAATAGTATGTCTTCAGATTCAATTGTTATTGTTAGCGGCGCCCGTACTCCAATGGGCGGATTCCAAGGCGACCTTACCGGTGCCACTGCCCCACAACTTGGTGCTACTGCCATTAAAGCAGCCGTAGAACGTGCGGGTGTAAACGCGGAAGAGATTGATGAAGTTATTATGGGCTGCATCCTAACCGCAGGTATTGGCCAAGGCCCGGCTCGTCAAGCCATGCGTAATGCGGGTATCCCAGACAGCACTGGCGCTGTAACCATCAACAAACTTTGTGGTTCAGGCCTAAAAGCGGTGATGCAAGCTCATGATTCTATTAAAGCAGGCAGCGCTGATATTATCGTTGCCGGTGGTATGGAGTCTATGACCAACGCCCCTTATATCTTACCTCAAGCCCGTGGTGGCTATCGTATGGGCCACAATGCAGTTAAAGACCATATGTTCCTTGATGGCTTAGAAGATGCTGATACCGGTAAGCTTATGGGACAGTTCGCCCAAGAAATGGCGGATGAAAAAGGCTATACGCGCGAGCAAATGGATGATTTTGCTATTGAATCCTTAAACCGCGCGTTAACCGCTATTAACGAAGGTCATTTCAAAGATGAAATCACCCCTGTTACGGTAAAAACCCGTAAAGGTGAAGTGGTTATCGATACCGACGAGCAGCCTGCTAAAGCCAATGCTGAGCGTATTCCTACTTTACGTCCTGCTTTTGCTAAAGAAGGCACCATTACTGCCGCCAACGCCAGCTCAATCTCTGATGGTGCAGCAGCGGTTGTGGTAACCTCTGAAAAAACAGCCAATGAAAAAGGCTTAAATATTGAAGCCCGTATCGTCGCTACTGCTACCAACTCATTACACCCAAGTAAGTTTACCATTGCCCCAATTGGCTCTATGGAAAAAGTACTAGAAAAAGCGGGTTGGTCAGTTGAAGATGTGGATTTATGGGAAATTAACGAAGCTTTCGCTATGGTAACCATGGCTGCAATGGATGAGATGAACATCCCTCATGCTAAGGTTAACATCGAAGGGGGTGCTTGTGCCCTTGGTCATCCAGTAGGTTGTTCTGGTGCTCGTATCCTAGTGACCCTAATCAACTCTTTAAAACGTACTGGTGGTAAGAAAGGGGTTGCGTCACTATGTATCGGTGGTGGTGAAGCCGTTGCGGTGGCAATCGAACTGCCTTAGTAGTGATCAAATAATAGTTATCAAATAACCATTTAATTTTCTTACTTTATTAAAGAGCCTCTTTTGAGGCTCTTTTTTTATGCAAATCAGTAATGCTTGAAATTAATATACAGTGGATGTGTAACAGTAAACAAAGCTTTGTTAGTTAGTTTACACCCCATTACACGCAATTACGCATCTTAATACTGTGATACTCGTTCACTATATAAACTCCAAATTTCTATTGTTATTCTAATAATCAAGTTATCGACAAGTAATTAAAGATTAGACAAGTAATTAAAGATTAATTGTTGAGAAAGTTGTTCAAGCAATTATTTTTAATTAAATCAGATACATAACCAATACTTAGATGGACGGTTTCGTTTTAAAGCCTTAAATATTATTAAATAAAAATTAACTTTAACCAATCAACAAAGTGTCAAACAACACTTCAAACTCAAACAAAAAAGGAAGAAGAATAATGAGTCAACTAATTCGTTTAAAAGACATCCAAGCCACTCACCGTGATCTAATTGGTGATGACTATTATGACCCAACTGGTAAAACTGCTTATGGCGCCGCTGAAGAAAAGATCGGTAAAATTGAAGGTGCCTTAGTTGAAGATATTACAGGTCGCATCCGCTATTTAATCGTAGATGCAGGCGGCTGGTTCAGCTCAAAAGAAGTATTAGTACCTGCCGGTCTAGCCCGTATTGTTGGTGATGACGTTTTCTTTGACAGCCTAACTAAGTCTCAAGTAGAAGCCATGGAAGAATATGACCATGACTATCAGTACAGCTATAACGAACAAGCCAATAAAGACCGTCAAGCTTTCGTAGCTGACACTATTCCAGCTGAAGAGCGTCTTGAGCTAAAAGACGATTACTACAATGCTCCTAACACTCTAGAACTGCTAGAAGAACGTCTAACTGTAAACAAAGATCGTATTGTTGCTGGTCTAGTTAAAGTGGGCAAACATGTGGTTTCTGAAGACCGTGCTGTAGATGTTGAGCTAGAAGAAGAACATGCTCATATCGAACGTACTGAAGTGAACCGTCCTACTGATCGTAGAATTGGTGATGACTTAGGTGCGGAATCTGTCCAAGTTGAACTTGAAGCAGAGCGTGCGAATGTTACTAAAGAGACTTTCGTTACTGAAGAAGTTAATGTGGGTAAAACTACTGAACGTCACACAGAAACTGTCCATGAAACGATTCAGCGCGAAGAGCTAGATATTGACCGTGATGGTAATATTGTGGACCGTGAAGGTAACATTATCGACCGTGATGATATTACTGCTGACGACGTACGTGCCTATCGTAACAAATAATCAATATTGATTATCTGAATTACGAAAAATAGCTATCTGAGAGACTATGAAAACTCTTAGATTGCAGCAAACAAGAAGCCAGAGTTAATTAACTCTGGCTTTTTTTAACGCTATCTATAACTAAATAAACATAATAAAAACGCGCTTTAGTTATACCTCGGTTATGCTGTTAGCAGTTACCTCTTTTATTTCCAAAGGAATGAATATGAACCCTATCTCAAATAATTCTAATAATTTAGACACTACCTTAGATAATACCAAGGCTACCCCTTCAGAATCACTACAAGAACAGCCACAGACCACCCCTAACCGTTCAGTGACTGATTTATCCAACTCTACAGAATACGAAAAACAACGCACGTTAGTCGGTAATATAGAGCTACTTGAAGAGCGTGCGGTTGTAGATAAAGAACGCCTTGATGTTGGCAAAGTAACCGTAACTAAGCACGTTAGAACAAAAACAGTCAATGTTCCAGTGGAACTGGTGGAAGAAGTATTGGTCATTGATACTGACTACTACGATGCTGACTCAAGACAATTCTTAAACTCAACCGCTAGTGAAGCTGATTTAGTACGTCATATTGAGCCTACACTAGACAGTAAGCCCAGTATTACAGTTAATGGCAAGACAGTATCACTTGATCAGGAGCCTGTAGAGATAGTGATTTCTCGTCAGGTGGCAGTTATCAAAAAAGAAACTTATGCCGTACAGGATGTGGCCATCGAGAAATCTACCCATATTCATAAAGATACTTTCGATGTGGAGCTAAAACATGAAGAGTTAGATGTCCAAGAAGAAGGTTACTTTGATCATGAGATCCGTAAGCCTTAATGCTTAAACTGAAAACCTGATTAAAATAAACCGTTCACTAAATAAGTAACACAAAAAAATAGCCAGCAATTGCTGGCTATTTTAATTTTATGGACACAAAATTAGTTACAAGCTGCCTTTATAAAATATCACTTATAAAAACATCGTTATTCAGCAGCCGGTTGCTCTGTTTCAGCCGGTGCTGCATCAGTAGAGGCTGGCTCTTTCACCATTTTCTCTTCTGGATCTGCAGTCATTGTGCCGTTCTCAACATCTATCTCTTGCGTCTGCTCTTCTTCAATACTATCAGAGCGCGCATCAACATCGTCTAGATCATCAGCCACAATAACAGGATCATTGCCTTCAGCAGGCTCAGCTGACATTGGAACCTCTGTTTCAGCTTCTGTTACTGGGGCTTCTTCTGACTGTTTTTGACAGGCAGTAAGTCCCATTACTGCGGCCATTGCTGCAGTTAATACTGTTAACTTCATAGAGTGTTTGATACCCATCATAGTCATTATCCTTTTGTTTTGTGTCATTTAAAAACTCAGTTTTAAGCCCATTCAGAGTGCTTAAGATTGGTAAATAGCCCTCTGAATGTGTGCTTAGTTTTTGACACCAAGCTTAAATTCATAGTATCAAAAATTAGCTAATGTGAACAGCTACTATATTTTTCCATGACATTGTTTATAACGCAAGCCTGAACCACAAGGGCACGGGGCATTACGACTAATATTCAAATCTTTATAGGGGTTGTCACCATCCGTCGCTGATTGTGCCGCCATTTGTCTGTTTTGCTGCTGCTGCGCCTGATTAACAGCGGCCATTTCAGCTTCGTTATGACGCTCACCCGTTAGGCTATCTAAATCATCATGTTCGAACATCATACGCTGGCGTTCTGCCTGTGCCAAGCGCTCAGCTTCCATCGCTTCTAACTCTTCTTTAGTTGGAATATGAACACGAGATAGATCTTGAACAGTGTCTGATTTAATAGCACCTAGCATCATCTGAAATAATTCAAATGATTCGCGCTTGTACTCTTGCTGAGGGTCTTTTTGCGCATAGCCTCGCAAATGAATCCCTTTACGCAGCTGATCCATCTGGGTTAAATGCTCCTTCCAGTGACGGTCTAAGCTTTGTAGCATAAAGTGACGTTCAAGCTGAGCGGCATTCTCAGGCGACATTTGCTCACGGCGATCACGATAACGCTGAATGGCGGTTTGGATAATTTTCTCACGCAGACCTTCCTCATCCAATCGGCGATCTTCATCTAACCAATCATTGATAGGAATATAGTACTTAAACTCACTTTCTAACTCATCCTCTAACCCATCAATATTCCACTGGTCATCAATAGAGCCTGGCGGAACGAATTGGCTAATTAGCGCATCATATACATCACGATGCATCTCTTCAATCGCTTCTTTTAAATCCGCTTCAGCAAGCAGATCGTCACGCTGTGAGTAAATAACTTTACGTTGCTCATTGGCCACGTCATCGTATTTAAGTAAGTTTTTGCGAGCATCAAAGTCACGGCTTTCGACTTTACCCTGAGCATTTTCAATTGAGCGAGATACCATTTTATGCTCAATGGCTTCATCTTCTTTCAGACCCATAGCACGCATCATATTCACCACGCGATCGCCGGCGAAAATACGCATTAAGTCATCTTCTAAAGATAGGAAGAATCTTGACTGCCCTGGGTCCCCTTGACGACCCGCACGACCCCGTAGCTGGTTATCAATACGGCGTGATTCGTGGCGCTCTGAGCCGATAATATGTAGACCTCCTGCAGCCAATACTTCATCGTGTCTTTTTTGCCAGGCTTGTTTTAGACGCTCCATCTCTTCTGGGCTAACATTTTCTGGGTCGACAATCTGTGCCTGCCAGTTACCGCCTAGGATAATATCGGTACCACGGCCTGCCATGTTGGTAGCAATAGTGACTGCTTTTGGGCTACCTGCCTGGGCGATAATCTCAGCCTCACGCTCATGCTGTTTGGCGTTTAGAACGTTGTGTTTGATGCCTTCTTGATCTAACAGATAAGACAATTCTTCACTGGCTTCAATAGTGGCGGTACCCACCAATACTGGCGCCCCTTTGGCCTGAATCTCTTTAATTTCGCGAATAATACCTTTGTATTTACCCAACTTAGTTAAGAAAATCTGGTCATCTAAGTCAATACGGGCAATCGGCTTGTGGGTTGGTATAACCACCACATCGATGTCATAGGTAGATTTAAACTCAGCAGCTTCAGTATCCGCAGTACCCGTCATGCCCGATAGCTTTTCATATAGACGGAAGTAGTTCTGGAAGGTAGTCGTCGCCAGAGTTTGGTTCTCTGCCTGAATTTCCACCCCTTCTTTGGCCTCTACCGCCTGATGTAGACCATCTGACCAACGACGGCCTGGCATGGTACGACCGGTATTCTCATCAACAATGATAACTTCGCCATCATTAACAATGTAGTGCACGTTTTTGACAAAAATGTGATGCGCTCGTATAGCTGCTTGAACGTGGGCCAATAAAGGCAGACGGGTTGGGCTGTATAAGCTCTCATTTTCCGAAAGCTCGCCAACTTCAATTAAGAAAGCCTCAATTTTTTCGTAGCCTTTTTCACTGATTTCGATAGAGCGGTTTTTCTCATCGATCCAGAAGTCGCCATCTCTATTTTCTTTATTGGCTTCTTCATCAGTTGAGCGTTTTAGGCGAGGAATAATATTATTAATTAGCGCATAAGTTTCAGAGGAATCATCTGCTTGCCCTGAAATAATAAGCGGTGTACGGGCTTCATCAATTAAAATTGAGTCAATTTCATCAATAATACAGTAGTTTAAAGGACGCTGTTTTTTCTCAGCTAAGCTAAATACCATGTTATCGCGTAAGTAGTCAAACCCGTACTCGTTGTTGGTACCATAGGTAATGTCTGCTTGATAAGCATCCACTTTTTCTTGTGGGGGCTGCTGTGAGTAGATAACCCCAACCGTTAACCCTAAGAATTCAAATAAAGGACGGTTTAATTCAGCATCACGAGCGGCTAGATAGTCGTTTACTGTGACCACGTGCACCCCTTTACCACTGATGGCATTGAGGTAAATGGCCAAAGTTGCCATTAAGGTCTTACCTTCACCGGTACGCATCTCGGCGATTTTACCTTCATGCAGAGTAATACCACCAATAATCTGCACATCGTAATGGCGCATACCTAGCACACGCTTTGACGCTTCACGACAAACCGCAAAAACCTCAGGCAATAAAGAGTCTAGGCTAGCACCTTCGTCAAAACGACTCTTAAACTCTGCCGTTTTATCATGAAGCTGTTCGTCTGTCAGGGCGGCTACTGCTTCTTCTTGAGCATTTACTTTTGCCACAATTTGGCGCATCCGCTTTAGCTCACGATCGTTTTTAGTACCAATTACGCTTCCGATTATTTTTGACAACATAACTTTGTAGACCTACTTATCGACTAAGTCGTGCATTATTAGGTGCAGACCATAAAAAAATTTTACCTATTATATATGGTAACAGTATTGATAGATACAAGGGCAATTGAATCTACAGCCATAAATTATTTGTTATATTCTATGAAAAATTAGGCTTATCTCAGTAATTTTGTCCCTTACTCTACACTGCCATTAATTATATGAAGGCGCATAGGCAACGCTTACCATACGTTGCTAAACTTGCGCTGAATAGATGTTAAAATAGAACACCTATGAGGGTAATACCCTTTTTTATCTTCTAAAAGCCCTGTCAGTAAGAAGGGCTACTCCTATTTTCTGCTCATTGTTTTTCTTTGAAAGCTTACTATGTCTGTTACCCCAACTATGTCTAATACCCCCAATAAAAACTCGATTTTAAATATTGCTGGTACGGTCTATAACTTAGAAGACCATACGCCAATGATGGTGCAGTATTTAACCTTAAAAGCACAATACCCCCATGCTTTGCTGCTGTACCGCATGGGCGATTTTTATGAGTTATTTTTTGAAGATGCGCAGCGTGCTGCGGATATTTTAGACATCACTCTCACCCGTCGTGGTAATGATAAAGCAGGCAATAATATTGCCATGGCAGGCGTGCCTTTTCATGCTGCAGAAAGCTATATGGCCCGCCTTATCGCTGCTGGTGAGACCGTGGTCATCTGTGAGCAAGTAGAAGATGCTGCCGAGCCTAATGGCCATAGTGACAAGCCCGCTGCCAAAGGCATTATGCGCCGTGAGGTGGTCAAGACACTAACCGCAGGCACCCTGACCGACGATGCTTTAATTGGACCGAATCAAACGCCGAGTGTTGTCGCCATTGATTTCCAGGTCAGCAAAAACTTACAGCAACCTACTTTAGCCCAAGCCCAAAAATGGCAGGTGGGTATTAGCCAACTTGACTTAAATGCTGGAACCATCCGTACTCAGACCCTTCGTCTAGACTCCTTATTAAAGCAACCCATGCTTGATAGCTTCAATCAGGACAATGACGATCCTCAACAAGGTAGCAATCTAGAAAAAACCCTAGACTTTGAGCAACTGTTGAAACAGCGTCTGCTCACGGTACTGATTCGCTTTTCACCCAGTGAAGTTATCATCTCTGAATCCACCTCAGATGAATGGCGACACTGGTTACAAGATAAGCTGTATTGCCCTGTTATCAGTGTAGCTGCCAGTGACTTTCATGCTCAGCATGCAGCCACCACAGTATGCCGACAATTTAATGTTCAAACCGTTGAAGGGCTGGGTATTGCCGATAGCTTAGTGGCCCAGACCAGTACCGCTGCCTTGATTCATTATGCACAGCAAACTCAGCAGCGTCACACCCCTCAGCTCAACGAGCTTATTGTCGAGCGTGATGAAGATTATCTTATTATTGATGACATTAGCAGTCGAAACCTAGAGCTTTTTTCACCGGTTAGCCCAACCGGTACCAGCTTACTTAGTGTCGTCAATCACTGTCAAACCCCCATGGGCAAGAGACTGCTGGCCAACCAACTAAAGCGTCCTTTACGCCTATCTCAAGCCCATCAGCAACTGCAAGCAAGACTGGACGCCGTTGAATGGTTTGTTAATCAGCCCGCACTGGCTAATCTACAGCCTTTACAACAGCAATTACAAAGCATTGGGGATATTGAACGCATCAGCAGCCGTATCGCCTTACACAGCGCTAAGCCTCGTGACTTAAGACGTCTGGCGTCTAGTATCAGAAACAGTGAGCAAGTCGCTGAGTATTTACAAACTTTAGGGCTTACCCCTGAGGCACCTTCTTTGTTGGTGCAGTTATTTAAGCAGTTGCCTTTGCAGCACCCCGAGCTGATCGAAATTGCCGATTTATTAGACAGAGCGATTGTAGAGGAGCCACCCGCCCATATTCGCGACGGCGGGATGATAGCGACCGGCTATGATGAAGAGTTCGATCGCTTGGTGCATTTGCATGACAACATTCAAGAAACCTTAGATGAGATGGCCAATGAGGCTCGTCAAACCTATAAGTTGCCGAGTCTTAAAGTGGGCTTTAATAAAGTCAGTGGCTTTTATTTCGAGCTCCCCAAAGGGCAAGCCAACGCTGCACCCGAAGCTTTTATCCGTCGCCAGACCTTAAAAAACAGCGAACGCTTTATTACCGAGCCGCTAAAAACTCTAGAAGTAGACTACTTAGAAGCCCAAACCAATGCCCTAGCTCAAGAAAAGGCACTATACCAAGGGGTATTGGTCACCCTTAGCGAACAGCTGTCTCACTTACAGCAATTAAGTGCCTCCATTTCCCAGCTTGATGTGTTACTTAACTGGGCGGTATTGGCCAAAGAAAGCCAATGGGTAAGACCCGTCTTAACGCCTGAATCCAGTTATCTGGATATCAAAGATGGTCGTCACTTGGTGGTGGAAGCTATGAACCAACCCCAGAATTTACATGGCAAATCATCAGCACCCACCTCCCCTGCTTCGGTTCAGCAATTCGTGGCCAATGACTGTCAACTAGGTACTGAATCTAATAAACAACGTCTACTGCTGATTACCGGACCCAATATGGGTGGTAAATCCACTTACATGCGTCAAACGGCCTTGATTGTCTTGCTTGCGTGCTGTGGTAGCTTTGTACCGGCCAGCTCGGCACATATCGGTGATATTGACCGTATATTCACCCGTATTGGCTCTGCTGATGACTTGGCTGGGGGTAAGTCTACTTTTATGGTAGAAATGATTGAAACGGCTCAAATTTTAAATCTTGCCACTGCTCGATCATTGGTATTAATGGATGAGGTGGGTCGTGGCACCTCAACCACGGATGGTCTGGCTATTGCTCATGCTTGTGCGGTCCAACTAGCTAAGATGGGTAGCCTGACTTTATTTGCCACGCATTATTTTGAACTAACTGAGTTGGCAAAACAGCCTGAACTGGCCCATAAAATTAGAAACGTACATGTTGCTGCCAGTGAAGTAGAAGGCCAATTGTTATTACTGCACAAAATACAAGAGGGGGCAGCTAGCTCAAGCTTTGGTCTGCATGTGGCAAAAATGGCGGGGATTCCTGAACAAGTACTCACTGCAGCCACCCAATATCTTACCCAGCAAAACTCATTAAATAGGGCGGTCGCCTCCTCTGAGTTCGACTACGAAGTCAGTCATGCTAAAATCGATAAAGCTTATGCAAATGCTGACCAAAGCCTTAATACTGAGCAAAAAAACACAGCTCATTCACAGACATCACTACAATTAACACCATCTCAATCTGCAGAATTTAGCTCTCAACAAACCGCTGATATTAGCCAATCAACCCCCATGAATCCTGAGGCTATGGCTATCTTTGAAAAAATAAAACAACTGCAACCCGATGAATTAACCGCAAAACAAGCACTTGATTTGCTATATGAGTTAAAGAGCGGCATTGGAAGCAGCTAAATCAACAAAACTGACTGATAGGAATTTGTGAAATAGTCATTAACAGGGTAAAATATACCTCACAAATAAATCTTATCCCTCATTCGCAACTTACTTATCTTGTGATATTGACCATTTAGCTTCCTACTGGTGCAGTTACTGTGACTCATATTGAGGTTATAAGTGACCCAACCAAAATCGCCACAATGGTTAAACAAAGCTCAAGATAACTTTTATAAAGGTAGCTCGCTATGACATTTGTTGTCACTGATAATTGCATCCGCTGCAAATACACCGATTGTGTTGAAGTCTGCCCTGTGGACTGCTTTTATGAAGGGCCTAACTTCTTGGTCATTCATCCTGATGAATGTATTGACTGTGCTTTGTGTGAGCCTGAGTGCCCAGCCAATGCTATTTTTTCGGAAGACGAAGTGCCTAAGGGTCAAGAAGAGTTTATTGAGCTAAATGCAGAACTTGCAGAAGTGTGGCCAAACATTACTGAAATGCAAGATCAACTACCAGACGCGGCGAAGTGGGATGGCGTTGAAGGTAAAATTCAGTATCTAGAGCGCTAAGCCTTACTAACAAGCAACTCTCGTTAATTAGAAAGCGACCTATATCTATCTATGATATGGGTCGCTTTTTTTATGACTGTCACTACTTTAGACTAATCAAACGGATATAGGCAATTCACCATATCTCCTAAAGTACATATAATTTCATTTTGGCTTTTATCTATTGGGTTTTTTATGGTGCCTGTAATATTGCCCAAAGTCGTTACTTTATTGTTAGTATCTGAGACTTCTGCGGTATAAATTAACTTTTTGCAGGCAGAGGTTGTTATAGTCAAAGAACGAATAAAGTGGTACACTAAAACTTATGGCATATTCAAAAGACTACCGACAAATGATTCTTAGCAAACTTGACGAAGGCTACAGCTTTCGGGAGTTAGCCGAAGAGTATCAAATTAGCCCAACCAGTATACAAAACTG
>NZ_FUGE01000197.1 GCF_900162825.1 Psychrobacter piechaudii | reverse complement strand
GGGCTATTATCATTAGGCTCAAACAATTGATTCTTGCCTTGTTCATACTCAGGTTTTGGGTTAAAGTTTCACTAAGTCTGTTAAAGTTTGGCATGGTCTGATTCGTCTTAAAAATTACTATTATGCCTTTGCTTTAACAGACTTTTTTGTTTTTTTGTCGTGTGCAGAGAAATTAAATATAAAGATCGTTGGCAGCCAACTCTTGGCAAAGCTGACCGACATTACCAGCCCCTTGAGTAATTAAGATATCACCCGCCTTTAACACGCGCTGCATGGCTGGTGCTAATTCTTCTTTATCAATCACCATGGGCTCTACCTCACCACGCAGACGAATACTACGAGCTAAGGACTTAGTATCGGCACCAACAATGGGCGTCTCCCCCGCACTATAAACATCCAATAGCATCAGTTCATCTACTTGTGATAGCACAGCCACAAAATCATCATAGCAGTCGCGAGTACGGGTATAACGGTGCGGCTGGAACAACATCACCAAACGGCGCTCTGGATAGCTTGCGCGAGCAGCTTTAATAGTCGCCGCAACCTCTACAGGGTGATGACCATAATCATCAATTAACAGCACATCACCGTCATCTTTTTTGACACAAGCTTGCTGCTCAAAGCGGCGACCTACTCCAGCAAATTTAGCCAATGCTCGTTTAATGGCTTCATCATCAACGCCTTCATCGGTTGCCATCGTAATCGCCGCTAAAGCATTTAGCACATTATGCTGACCGGGAATATTTAACGTAAGCTGTAATGGCTCATGGTCTTTACGCAATACAGTAAAGTGGGTCTTGGTACCTTCCACACGCACATCTGTAGCTTGAACATTATTGTGTGGCTCAAACCCAAAAGTCAACACAGGGCGACCGATATCATCGATCATGGCGTACAACTCTTTATCATCGCCACAGACCACTGCCAAACCATAAAATGGCATATTTTGTAAAAACTGAATATAAGCAGCTTTCAGCTTATCAAAGCTATTGCCATAAGTTTCCATATGATCTTGGTCGATATTGGTGACAATGGCTGCCATTGGGTGAAGCGTTAAAAACGAGGCATCAGACTCATCCGCTTCTGCAATTAAATAACGGCTCTCTCCTAAGGAAGCATTCTTACCAGAAGCATTTAATTTACCGCCGATTACATAAGTGGGGTCTAACCCTGCTTCAGTCATCATCATGGTCAACAAACTAGTGGTTGTGGTCTTACCATGAGCACCAGCAACGGCAATACCATGACGATAGCGCATTAATTCACCCAGCATATCTGCACGACGTACTACCGGAAGCTGAGCTTTCAGAGCTGCTTGAATTTCAGGGTTTTCACGATCAATCGCAGAAGACACCACGATGACATCCGCCTTTGCAATATTCTTAGAATCATGGCCAATAAAGACGTTGATCCCTAAGCTCTGTAATCTTTTTGTGACCGCACTTTCTTTGATGTCTGAGCCACTTACCTCATAGCCTTGGTTTTTCATTACCTCAGCAATACCACACATCCCTGCCCCGCCAATGCCAATAAAATGAATGCATTTAATACGACGCATTTCAGGAATTTCAATCAATCTTTTACGCAGATGTGGCTTTGACATAAATATCTCTTTATTCTAATAAGTAAAACGAATTTCAAGCTGTGACTGTTCACAGACTAATTTTGTTTTTTTCGGCTAACTGAAGAAGGATCAGCTTATTTACTGATTTGATTCCAAATAAAGTCGGCCGTGATGGTCGTAGAGCCTGGATTGGCTAAAGCTTTGCCTTTTTCAGCCATCTTTTTGCACTTCTCCCGATCCAGGTCTAACAAGGTTTGTGCTAGATACTCTGGTGTTAGTTTACTCTGCGGAATCAGATAAGCCGCATCTTCAATAGCCAAAGAGCGTGCATTAGCGGTTTGATGGTCATCTACTGCATGAGGTAGGGGAACGAAAATAGCGGCTAGACCCACATTTTGAACTTCAGTGACAGTCAAAGCCCCTGCTCGACACACTATCACATCAGCCCAAGAATAGGCATCGGCCATATTATCAATAAAAGGTTTAACCGTAACATCGTGCAGCGCTCTGTTTACCGGGCCATAACTGTTTTGAGTACTTGCTAAGTTATTGCGACCACACTGATGATAGACTGCAATCGGCTTGTCTATTTGTGTTAAAGCGGCAGGTACTGTGGTATTTAAAGCCTCTGCTCCCAACGAACCGCCGACAACTAACAGCTTTAAAGGGCTATCATCATTGAGATCATAGCGCTCCTCTGGTCCAGGTATATTACAGATAGCTTCACGCACTGGGTTACCCACAGTTTCAAGCTTAGGATTGTCTGGGCTGTTGCTATCACCGAAAGTATTAGGGAAAGCTTGAAGTACTTTAGTAGCCAACTTCGCCAAGTATCGATTACTCATACCAGCGATGGCGTTTTGCTCATGAATGATAAGAGGCGTGCCGGTTGCTTTGGCTGCCAATCCCCCTGGCGCACTCACATAACCGCCAAAGCCCACCACAACATCAATGTTATTTCTTTTAATAATCCTGATACTTGCTAACATGGCTTGAGACAAAGTAAGAGGCATTTTCAATATTCTGCCAATCCCTTTACCGCGTAAGCCTTGCATATCAATAGTATGAAACGTATAGCCTACTGGGCGAACCAAATCATTTTCCATGCCCTGTGGGGTACCAAGCCAGTGCACGATAGCGCCTCGCTTAGTCAGCTCTTCTGCTACGGCCAATGCTGGAAATACGTGTCCCCCTGTTCCTGCCGCCATCATCAATATGTTTGGAGCAACATTTGCGGCCTTGGTAGGCACGCTATCTTGATGCGTATTGTTTACAGCAGGGGTCTCAGACACAGCAAAATCTCCTAGATTTTTGATATAAAATAGGTCTACACAAAGGTGAAAAAAATCATAGCATAAATAATAAGCTTAGGCGATGATGTGCTTTTTGTAAGGCTGCTTATTGTACAACAAACAATAAGGCTTTTACTAAAGATATCATGACAATTTTCATCAGATTAAAGCCTAGAAAAATAGCACAAAAAAATCAAGCCACGAACAAGTCGTAGCTTGGTAACATCTTTGGTCAATAGTCAGTGATAGCTATGCTCGCTATTGGCTCAGTCATTACTGTAAAAAAGTACATACCACAACAACCTATTTCTTTGTAACTAACTCTGAATTAATAGCAAATGAACTAATAGCAAATCTTGCCTTAACTACCGAACTCTACGCTATGATCTGGCGCATCTAGCTTTGAGTGGACTGATTCTAACGGCGTTTTAGAGTACGAGTTTTACCTATAAAAGAGACGCCTTTATAGCCACGTAACTTTAAGGTATTACCATTTAACTCAGCTTTACCCGAGAAAGTCATACCAGTTTCTGGCTCAATACCTTTACCGCCCTCATATTTATTGGGGTTTTTTGGATCTGCTTTAAGATCCCAAAGTACGGTCGCTCCTGTTAGAGGCTTGTTTTTAAACTTACCTTTACAGGTATCACAAACCGTCTTATTGGCTGCACGAGGGTCTAGAACTTCCACGATTTTTGCAGAAAGTTTACCATTACTCTCACTAAACTGAATCACCGCATCAGGCTTACCGCTATCGTTATAGGTAGTCCACTTGGCGTTATTTAATTGGTCTGCAGCACTGGCACTAAAACCAATAGCCAAGCCAGCTGTCAATAAAAGAGATTTTGAAAAAGATTTCATATAGTGAAAGAACTTATAAACTGTTACAAAGCCAAAGAAAATAAAAGAACAAAGTATCGATACAATGCAGACGCCA
>NZ_FUGE01000117.1 GCF_900162825.1 Psychrobacter piechaudii | reverse complement strand
GCACCCAGCGATGAGGTAACAACTCATCCAGATCCTCTTGAGTAGGCAGGCGTCTTAGCACGTCTGTCAAATAAGCAGACACATCCAAGCCATTTAAGCGAGCTGACTGAATGATTGACATAATATTCGCAGCACGCTGCCCACTTCGCAGCGAACCGGCAAACAACCAGTTTTTACGCCCAAGTGCCCACGGGCGCATCTGATTTTCCGCCCAATTATTATCAATCGGCAACCTCCCATCATCCAAATAACAAGTCAGCGCTTGCCAACGTTTTAGGCAATAATCAATCGCCTTAGTAATACTGGCATTCTTAGTGGTTAACTGTCTTTTTTCTTGTAACCATTGGTGCAGCTTATCCGCAATCGGTTTGGCTCTATCCTGCCTGATTTTCCGGACTATCTGGGGATCTCTTGGTATTGGAGATGTGTTTTTTTCAAATCGCTCATCAATCTCACGTTCAACCGCATACAACTGCCCGAATAACGCTAATGCGTCAATGCTAATAACACTTTGTCCAGTAACGTGCAATTCATGAAACTTACGCCGTGCATGGGCCATACAACCGATTTCGCTCACACCTTGATGAAATAAGAACTTATATCCACTGTAATCATCGCAAATCAGCTTACCGTGCCATTTGTCTAAAAAGGCTTTAGGGTGCTCATTACGACGGCTCTGGGCAAAGTCATACACCACCGCTTTTAATGCACCGTGCTGTGGAGTGAGATACGCCCAAACATAGCCTTTCTTTAATGATTTACTGCCGGCTTTCACAGGGTTTTTCATGATAGACACCGGTGTTTCATCGGCATGTAAGATAGGCTCAGACAGTAACAGCGAATGCAAGCGATTCACTAAAGGTGCCATGGCAACACCACAGCGTCCCACCCAGTCTGCCATAGTAGCATCGGGGATAGTTACCCCACTTCGCTGATAGATAATATTCTGCCGATATAGCGGCTGATGGTCTGCATATTTGCTAATAAGGATGTGTGCAAGCAGCTCTGGGGTGGCGATGCTTTTGTTAATAATCTGCTTGGG
>NZ_FUGE01000234.1 GCF_900162825.1 Psychrobacter piechaudii | reverse complement strand
CCTTTACAGGCTGCAGGACTCTTCCCTAAGTTGTTAGATGCAGTTTTAGAGGAAGGAAAATTGTTTGTTATTCCTGAACGTAGAAAGCGATCTTGCCCGAGGGTGGTTAAGGGAAAACCACAAAAATATCCCAAAAAAAATACCAGTCAGCCTTAACTGACTGGCATTAATCTTGAGATAGGGTGTTTTTTTATGACTTCATAGATACTTAACTAACTCATTAAAGACCCAACACGGCTCTTGGGTCAATGGGTGTACCATTCTCACGAACTTGGAACTGTAAGCCGACCATTGTTGTCTGACCAGTGCTACCCATAGTGGCAATACGTTGGCCTGCCTGCACTTGATCCCCTTCATTAACTAAAAGCTGATTGTTATGGGCATAGACTGTGATGTATCTAGAATCATGTCTGACCATAATCAAGTTACCGTATTCAGGCAAACCATTACCTGCATACATGACAACACCTGCCTTACTGGCCAAGACAGGATCGCCAACACGACCACTAAACCACATGCCCATATCCCCTGAGCTAGCATTAAAGTTTTTCACGACCGGGTTACTGGTAGGATAAGCATAGCCTTTGGTAGTGGTTGCCGTTGGCGGAGTATAGCTTGGTGTGCTAACAGGTGGCGCGGTCTGTACTGGTGGCGTAGAAGGTCTAGTGTTAACAGGATTATTGGCCACAACGTTGCCACCGCCTTCCCAAAGCTTCAGCCATTGTCCAGCATAAATAGTGTAGCGGCTGTCTAAACGGTTTAAAGCGCCAATTTGGCGATAGTTCAGGCCATAACGAGCTGCAATATGACTTACTGTGTCCCCTGATTGAACTTTATAGTAGTTGGGGACACCACGAGCATCAACTTTCACCACAGGGCCTGTAGGTTGATAGGTAGGCTTGGTAGCGCAGCCTGATAGCATCAAAGCCCCACCCAATATTGCAAACGCCAATCCTTTCACTTTAGTAGATGATTTACGTTTAGAGCTGGCAGTCAAATCAGTGGTCTCACAGTTGCCTGTCAAAAAAATGCTGGACATAAATGTCTCCCTATAAAAAACACAATAACGACAAATTTAAGAATTAGATAAATTGATGGCTTTTTTGGGTTTTAAGCCCCGATAAATTATTGAGATATTTCAGTATTTTGACCGTAGTCATTATTCCTTATACTCAGCCCATACTCAGTAGTCAGTAGTTAGACACAATTACCACTTATTATACCAATCAATTATTTATTCATAACTGAATATCCTAATCGCTCAGCAACTTATGTCAATATACACGCAACGGTTATAACGATTCTTTACATAGCATACAGTCTTGGTTAGGGTATCGACTTTGAAATCTGTTAAAATAATACTTATAGTCCTGCAATATTTTCTAAACAAAGAGTGGTGCTATAAAATCAGGCCTACCTCTTATACCATGGGCTTATCCTGTTAATAAAAAGAGCATAACCTTACTTACTATATTGA
>NZ_FUGE01000036.1 GCF_900162825.1 Psychrobacter piechaudii | reverse complement strand
ACAACTAGAAAAACCAATCTAGCTAAATCAACATACGATGCAGGTTGGTTTGAGCTTAAAAGACAACTGGAATATAAATGCAAGCATGCAGGTTGTCAGCTTGAGATGGTAAATGAGAATTACACTACCCAGACCTGCTCGTGCTGCCATAAAATAAGTGACAGTAGCTTGAGGGTAGAGCAGGCTTGCGAATAAGAGGATGGACTTGTGCTGAGTGTGGCACATGGCATGATAGAGATATCAATGCTGCTAAGAACATCCTTGCGGTCGGGCTTGACCGTCTAGCTGTAGGAATCCCCTCTGTTTAGCGAGGGGAGGAGGTCAATAGATAAGATACAAAAAGACAAGGAGAATTGCTATGGCGGAATCGTCGAATGCCTTCGTGGAAGGTTTTAATACGTTTGTAAACTGGGGAAATGGGATTGTCTGGGGGAATGACTCCTGGTTAATCATGGATAATCCCTGGTATGGTCTATTGATTTTTGTGCTGATTGGAGTTGGTATCTTCTTTACGATAGCAACTCGTTTTGTACAGTTCCGTCAATTCGGTCATATGTGGAACTTGCTCCGTAGTTCCGGACAGGGTCGCAAAGATGGGGGTATCAGCTCTTTTGAAGCCCTGATGACCTCGCTTGCCGCCCGTGTTGGTACTGGTAACTTAGCCGGTGTCGCCATTGCCGTTTATATTGGTGGTCCTGGCGCGGTGTTCTGGATGTGGATTACCGCAATTTTAGGGATGTCGACCAGCTTTATTGAGTCAACTTTGGCTCAAGCATATAAAGTGCCTCATAACGATAACGTCTATCGCGGCGGCCCAGCTTATTATATCGAAAAAGGCTTAGGTCAGCGCTGGATGGCGATATTTTTCTCGTTGTGTCTATTGGTCGCCTTTGGTCTTGCGTTCAATGGGGTACAAGCTAATACTATCGCTCAAGCTACCCACCAAGCCTTTGGTGCGCCTACTTGGTTAACCGGCTTGGTTTTAGTAGTTTTAGTAGCCCCTGTGGTCTTTGGTGGTCTGCGCTCTGTAGCCCGAGTAGCGGGTAAAGTGGTTCCAGTCATGGCCATTTTATACATATTACTGGCACTATTTATTATCATCACCAACTTCACTCAGTTCCCAGCAGCGATTGTATTAATTGTGAAATCTGCCTTTGGTTTAGAGCAAGCTGCCGGTGGTGTATTGGGCTATGGTATCGCTCAAGCGATGATTAATGGTATCAAACGCGGTCTATTTTCGAACGAAGCGGGTATGGGTTCTGCGCCTAACGCTGCGGCGACAGCTAAGAGTCACCCTGACCACCCTGCAGTGCAAGGCTTTATGCAAATGCTGGGTGTATTCATTGATACCCTAGTAATTTGTACCGCGACTGCTTCTATCATCATTTTATCAGGAGTGGTTAGCGATCCAAATGTGGAGCAAGAAGGCATTCAATTGACCCAGTTGGCCTTATCTGAGTATGTGGGTGATATGGGGATTTACTTTATTGCCGTGGCCATCTTCTTCTTCGCTTTCACTTCAATCATTGCCAACTACAGCTATGGAGAGTCAAACTTAGAGTTTATCTCAGGTGAAAAAAGTGCCAAAGTAGCGATTATGATTTTCCGTCTCTTAGTATTGGGCATGGTATTTGTGGGTTCAATTGCAAGCTTACCTGCCATTTGGAACTTTGCTGACTTGTCGATGGGTTTAATGGCACTGACTAACTTAGTGGCCATTGTTATTTTGTCTCCAGTGGCGCTGCGTGTGTTACGAGACTATGAGCGTCAAATCAAAGAAGGCAAAACACCTGAGCAAATTACGTTTGATCCCGATCAATTCGTAAAATTAAAAAATGAAGCGAACCGTGATGCTTGGAAAGACTAGTTAGCTCTAAAAACTAATCTTTTATCTAATAAAAAACCCAGTCATTTGACTGGGTTTTTCTTTTATTATCAATAGCTTATGCTTGGTTACATGTTGGGGTAGTTAGGACCGCCGCCACCTTCTGGTGTTACCCAAGTGATGTTCTGTGAGGGGTCTTTAATATCACAGGTTTTACAATGCACACAGTTTTGAGCATTGATAACGAACTTAGCACCTTCTGCATCTTTCACAATTTCATACACGCCAGCTGGGCAATAACGCTGTGCAGGCTCTGCATAAATTGGTAAGTTCACAGTCACAGGAACCGTTGGGTCCGTTAACTTTAAGTGGCTTGGCTGATCTTCAGCATGGTTGGTGTTTGAGATAAACACTGAAGACAGCTTATCAAAGGTTAACTTGCCATCTGGCTTCGGATAATCTGGCTTATAAGATGTGCTGGCCTTATCTAGATTATCGTAGTCAGGGGTAGTATCACGGATAGTTAGTGGCATTTTACCTTTAAGCAGGTTGTGCTCGATAAAGGTGAAAGCGCCGCCCATGAACAGACCCATACGGTGCATAGCTGGTGCAAAGTTACGGGCTGAGTAGTTATCTTCATATAACCAAGAATCTTTGAACATCTGGCTATAGGTTTCTACTTCATCATGCTGACGGCCTGATTGTAGCGCCGCAAAGATAGCTTCAGCAGCTAACATACCTGACTTCATTGAAGTGTGGGTACCTTTAATCTTAGCTGGGTTTAGGAAGCCAGCATCATCACCTACCAATACACCACCTGGGAAGGTTAGCTTAGGTAGTGAGTTTAGACCACCTTTGGTCAATGCACGAGCACCGTAAGACAGACGTTTACCGCCTTCTAATACTTCTTTGATAACTGGGTGTGTTTTTAGGCGCTGCATCTCATCAAATGGAGACATGTATGGGTTGTGGTAAGATAAATCTACCACTAGACCAAAGCTCACTTGGTTGTTTTCGTCGTGGTATAACCACCAACCACCAGAAGAGCCTGTTTCCGTTAATGGCCAGCCTAGACCGTGCATTACCACACCTGGCTCATGTTTGCTTGAGTCAATTTCCCAAAGCTCTTTGATACCGATACCATAATGTTGTGGATCGCTGTCTTTGTCTAAAGCAAAGCGGCTGATTAGACGCTTACCTAAGTGACCACGGCACCCTTCAGCGAAGATGGTGTATTTGGCATTTAGCTCATAGCCTGGCTCATAGCTTGGCTTTTGTGAACCATCAGCAGCCACACCCATATCGCCCGTTAATACACCACGTACTGAGCCGTCGTCATTATAAAGAACTTCAGAGGCAGGGAAGCCTGGGAACATCATAACTTCAAGCTCTTCAGCTTGCTCAGCCAACCAGCGAACTACGTTACCTAGCGATACGATGTAGTTGCCTTGGTTGTGCATAGGCGCAGGAATGATCGAGTCTGGAGTTCTGATAGAGCGGGTCGCTGAGTTTAAATAAAATACGCGGTCTTCAGTAACCGGCACATTTAAAGGAGCGCCTTTTTCTTTCCAATCCGGAATTAGCTCATCTAAAGCACGAGGTTCGATAACCGCACCAGATAGGGTATGAGCACCGAACTCAGAGCCTTTTTCTACAACACAGACCATAAACTCATCTAGGCCAGCTTGTAGGGCGAGTTGACGGAGACGGATGGCTGCTGAAAGACCAGAGGGACCACCCCCAACAATCACAACATCAAAATCCATCGACTCACGTTCTATTTGTTCATCTTGCATTTTAAACTCCTTATAGCTGGCTAAATCATACCAACACCACATAATAATCGTCGGTGTGGACACTATTAATTTAATCGCTAGCAAACATTAATTTGAATACCTGTCAAATATACCCAATTGTGTACAAATAAGCGACCACAGTCAGGTCTAAAAACCGGTTCTCATGATTTAGCTGGCGGAAACATAAAAAAAGGGTTGCAGTTAGTTACCTATTATAAAATAAAAGTTAGATAAAGACGACACGATTTGTGACTCAGCCGTGGTAAAGTAACAATACCTACTATTTTAAGGTGATACTTTTAATCAAAGATGGCTTTAAAGTAGCTTTCTTGGTTCAAGAGGATATCACTGGCAATAATACAAGGATATAATAACAATGTCGCATTCAGAGCAGCAACAAGTCACAATATCGAGCAGTTTAGACTCGCTGTCAGAGTTTATAAAGCAAGAAAGTAGTGATCGTCGTGGTCGCTCGATTCCCCCGCTTGATAAATGGCATCCTGAGCGTCAGGGTGAGATGGATATGGTGATTAAAGCCAATGGGGAGTGGTGGCATGAAGGGGGCAAAGTTAGCCGTCAATCCTTGGTTGATTTGTTTGCCACCGTGCTGTGGAAAGAAGGCACTGAACAAGACCCCGAATACTATTTAAAGACCCCAGTCGAAAAAATCCGTATTACTGTAGAAGATGTGCCTTTTTTAATCACTGAGGTCAATCTTATTGAGCAAAAAGAGCAAAATAACAGCCCTGTGATTGAGTTTATCACCAGTACAGGCGATGTGGTGCCTTTAGATGATGAGCATCCTCTTGAAATGAGAGAGTATCAAGGCGAACAAAGACCTTATATTGAAGTACGCTTTGGTATGAAAGGTCTTATCTCCCGTAATGTTCTGATGCATTTGATTAAACTGGGTGAATTGACTGAAGAGGCGGGTCAAACCAGTCTGACTCTGCGCAGTGGCGGCAAAGCCTACTCAGTGACTGTTGAAAATTAATTGCTAGTTTCTTATCGTAAATCAGGCCAGCGTAGATAACGACTGCGCTGGCTTTGATGCTGTAAATTGGTACCTAAGCCATGGCAACCCAAGCAACACCTATTCCTTCCTCCCCATCCATTAAAATGGACAGCGCTCCTATTGGTATTTTTGACTCTGGGGTAGGCGGCTTATCGGTTTATCTTCATTTAAAGCAGCAACTTCCAGATGAGCAGTATCTATATTATGCCGATACGCTAAATGTGCCGTATGGGCCAAGGTCTAGTGCGGAGATTAAAGAGCTGACATTAATTGCGGTGGACTGGTTGGTGCAGTCAGGGTGTAAGCTTATTGTTATTGCTTGCAACAGTGCTTCGGCGCATGCCTTGCAGTTGGCGAGACACAAATATCCTCATATTCCCATTGTGGGCTTAGTGCCTGCACTAAAGCCTGCGGTGCTAAATAGTAACAGTAAAAGTGTGGCGGTTTTGGCTACCAAGGCAACTTTAGATGGCGAGCTGTTAAACACGGTTATCAGTGATTACGCCCTGCCGGCACAGGTCAATGTGGTCAAGTGGTTTGACCCCAATCTGGTACCTTGGGTAGAGGCTGGCATGCCCATTCAAAGTGAAACGCCAGAGCGATTAAAAGCACAGCTTAAAAACTTTGCTCAACAAAAAGTGGATCACTTGGTGCTAGGCTGTACGCACTATCCTTTCTTTCGAGAGTTTGTTATGTCGCAGATTGCCGATGAGAACTTGGGAATTAAGGTAGTAGATTCAGGAGCTGCCATTGCAGCTAGGGTTAAAACTTTACTGCAGCAGTCACAGTCTTTGGCAGCTTCAAAGCAAGTAGAGGCCTCAAACGAAAGCTTATATATTGGCCATAGCGACCAAGAACGAGATGACCTTAGTTTGGCTCAGTCCACGCTGTCCTTTTTTGTTTCGGACCCCAAAGCCGATTTGGCAGAGGTTTCAAAACTCGTTAATCGATTGATTCATCGCTAATAGCTTTTTATTAGGGTCAGTTATGTCATAGAGGTCAGTTATTTGCCATTAATTGAGTAAAGAGTGAGGCAGGCGAGTTACCCAAAGCTTGTCTTGTTAATATAAAGCATACGAGTTTAGTTTGTGCAATACCCAAGCTTGAAGTAGAATTTAAAGATATAAATAGATAGATTAGTGTGTAGTGACCCTTCGTGGTCTAAGGAAAATAATATGACAAACAGTAATGACCATAAATTAAAAGATGAAATCAATCATTTAGAAGAAGCGATGCATGATGCGGATCAGTTTCATACGCTTGAAGAGCAAGTAGCGGATATGAAGCGTCGTGGCATTGACCCAAGCAGTGCTTATAAAAAGTGGGACGATGACAAAGATGAAGATGATGATTGGGGTGATAAGACTTGGAAAGAAAACGGTAAGTGGGAACCTAAGACCCCAGCTGACTTAGACAAAAAAGCTCAAGAAGAGTGGGACGGTGAGAACGGTAAGCCAAATCCACCACCAATTGTTTAAGGTAGGGTTTCAAGCAACAATTTGAAAAGCTTCGATTTCGCTCAATTAGTATAGATTAGTTAGTAACAGTCGATACAGAGCAAAAAGGCCACGCAATTGCGTGGCCTTTTTTATGACTAGCTGACATTAAAATTACTGACCGGTATCGGTACGGATGATACGAATGGTGCCATCACTTGAAGTTGTTTTGCGAGCGCCATCTTGTTGCTGAATCAGACGGCTGATACTGTCGCTGTTATGCTGAGTATTTCGCTGGTTTTGCTGATAGCTTGGCTGTGAAGATATACCTTGATCGCCACTAATTAAGCGATAGAACTTCTGACCCGCACGACCATCGGCAGGGAATACACCCTTACTGGTCTGGTACTGCTGAATGGCTTTACGTGTGTTGTCACCAATAATACCGTCAACTGCGCCAATATCATAACCAGCATTAATTAAAGCTTGCTGAATGTCTTTGGCTTGCTGACGGCTGATACCTGGATCGTCCGTTGGCCAAGCGGTAATGAAGTCGGTCTTGCTGCTGTCCTCTTTAGTAATCAAATCAGACAAATGAGCAATGGCTAACGCATAGTTCTCTGATGCGTTATAAGAGTAGAAGGTATCAAAGTTTTTACCCACTAAGAAGGCAGGGCCATCTAGACCAGCAGGCAATAATAAACCAGCACTGCTTAAGTCATAAGGTAATGGACGACCATCGGCTAGGGTAAAGCCTTTATCACGCCAGTAGCTCATAGACTTCTTGTTTTTTCGGCTGTTGCTGCCCCAGAAGCCTGAAGGGATTTTTACTTCGTAGCCCCAAGGTTCACCACTACGATAACCACGTTTTTTTAGGAAGTTGGCTGTAGAAGCTAGAGCGTCAGGCTTACTGTTTACTAGGTCACGACGGCCATCGCCATCGAAATCAACAGCTAAGTCAAGGAAAGTGCCTGGCATGAATTGGGTCTGACCAAACGCACCTGCCCAAGAACCTTTCATATCACTGGCTGCAATATCGCCATTTTGTACGATTTTTAACGCATTGGCGTATTCACCACGAAAATAAGACTGGCGACGATCAAAGCAAGACAAGGTCGCTAATGACTGGAATAAGTCTTTTTTACCCAAAGTCTGACCGAAGTTAGATTCTACACCCCACACCCCAAGGACATGTTCAGCCTTTACGCCATAACGGGCTTCGATACGGCGTAGGGTATCAGCCATTTCATGTTTGGCACGGATACCATCTTCCACACGCTCTTTATCAACCAATGAAGATAAATAGTCCCACACATCTTTTTGGAACTCTGGCTGATAGTTTAAAGACTGGATAACGCTTGGATCTGGCTCGCTTGGGCGGTAGTTTTCAAAAGTAGAGCTACTGACACCACGGAAAGTGCTTGAGTTTTTTAGCCCATTTAAACACTGCTGGAATTGAGAATTAGAAAGATAAGGCGCCTCTGGGGCAGCTTGAGCACTGGTCGCAGCCAGAGACAAGCCAATGGCCGTAGACAAGGCGGCAACTAGACGGGTATGCAGCATAAATTAAATCCTTAGTGTTGTTTATAAAATGAGGAATAGACAGAAGGTAAAAGCCAATTAAATATAAAATTTTCAGCAAGTTGTCAGCTTCATAAGGGTGCCAAAAAGCAGCCTATAAAGCGCTTCATATTAGAGTAACCAAAATAAAGATTAAAGAAAAGCTGTGAGCAAGTTTGGTTACCATAAGAAAACGTGTAGCAAGGGTTGGGGTAAGGTAGGGGTAAATAATTAGAAAAACAATGAGAAAAACGAATTGTAAATCTGGGCATAAATCTAAAGCAGACCATATTAAATATGGTCTGCTTTGACAAAGCGTGCTTATGACGCTGAGTGGATCAAATAGCCACTAAAAAAGCCAGCTAGAAGAAAGCAAGGTGCATAATCTCTACACTAAGCTCATGACTTTCACCTGGCGTTAAGCTAACGGTATCCAAGTGGGCATTGGCAGTTTCTACACACAGCATTTTCTTATAATCCTCTGCGCCAAACTGAGAAATCTCATGGGCCTTAGTGTGCCAAGGATTCCAAATCACGGTGCTATTACTGCCTTTGCTAGCTATCTGAGGGAGGCTTGCTCGTGGTTCAACTACGATTAATGCAGGGGCAGCATGGTAGATGCGATCGACGCCTTCGCTAAAAGTCACTTCACCTTGCTGGGTTTTGGTAATCCAGTTGTCCAAGGCATCGGAATAGCTTACCTGATCGAGGCCCTTAATTGTAGTTTGCTCAATATCGCCGGTAGGCAAATAGGTGTGCAGTGCTTGGGAGAAGTGAACGGTCTCATCGCTGTGGTTAGTCGTGGTTAACGCAATACTAAAGCTGTAAGAGCTAAATAAGAACTTCACCTGTAGGCCAAGTTTAGGGTGAAAGTCCTCTAGCTTAGGCAGGCTTAAAGTTAAGCTTGAGAAGTGATCTAATCTTCGATTTACATGCAGCGGGTTAAATAGGTCGACATCAAAGATTTGATTACGAGCAAAACCATGCTGCTTTAAATCAAAGCGACAATCCGCGAAGCTGTCCTTGACCTGTTGTGGGTTGGCCTCAAATTGGCCGAAGACGGGCCAACATATCGGTACGCCGCCTCGTACGGAATCACCCACTTTGTATTCTGCTTTGTCGCTTACCCATAGCCAGTTATCAGGTCCAGTACGGGTTGAGAAATGAATCAGTTGTGCCCCTTGCAATAATACAGTGGCCGTATAGTCAGGGGAGGTAATGGTCAGGGCATCTAGCTCGTCAATTTTGCTGTGTTTTAAAGTCGGTAACAAGTCATATCCTTGGTAGAATAAAGTGGAAAATACTAGTGAGGCACTAACTGCCAGGCTAAATTTAGAAAGGGATTGCCCTCACTATTTACTTGCTGCGTCTCATAAGCTTCAACTAGGCTAATCTCATAAGCCTGCTGATAGTAGCTGTATATCTTCTGGCTAGGAATCAGAAACGGAGGCCCTGAATATTTGGCATACTCAGCTTCATCGACGCCACTTAATCCAAAGCTTAATAAAAGCTGCTGCGCTTTAGGGGCAAGCTTTATAAGCTGCTGCGAGTAGCGTACCCGTAGCGAATCCTCAGAGCCATCATCGGGTAAAGCCACTAGCGCAGCTCGGTCATAAATGGCATCAACTGAGCCTAGATCTTGCGCCGTCAATTCAAAGATATCTCCGACCCATAGGGTAATCGTCTGCGAATCGAGGTGGCCTTGATAGTATTTAAGATTAGGCGTATTTGGGTGTTCAACTATTGTGGGCTGTATTTGATGCTCCTCAAAGAACTGCTCAACTGCAAGCTCGACCAGCTCCACTCCGACCACATCACAGCCTTGATCAGCTAACCAAACCATGTCAATGCTTTTGCCACATAGCGGTACAAAGACGCAGCTGTTTGGTGGCAGCTGCAATGCAGAAAAGTGCTTCATTAACAAAGTATTGGGCTTAGATTGATTAAAGCCCACCTTATTACTTTGCCATTTATTTTGCCAAAAGTTCGGTTCCATGAATTTTCTCTATTCCTAGTGCGAAAGCTTATATCCAAAAGACTGGTATCCAAAAGGCTGGGGTTAGACCAAATACTCCTTAAACTCTTTACGCAGTTTAGATAACTTTGGGGGAATAACCGCTGAGCAGTAGCCTTGTTGTGGGTTTTTGTTATAAAAGTTTTGATGGTACTCTTCTGCAACAAAAAACTCGCTGGCAGGGTGCACTTCAGTGACCACACCGATTCCCATATTACGTAGCTTATTGATAGTACGGTCAACGGTTGGCTTTTGGGCTGCTTCATCAGTATAGAAAACCACAGAGCGGTATTGGCTGCCCACATCGTTGCCTTGGCGGTCTTTGGTAGTGGGGTCATGGGTAGTAAAGAAGATGTCTAAAATAACTTCTAACGGAATGACTGTGTCATCAAATTCAACTTTAATAACTTCAATATGACCAGTATTGCCACTACATACGGCATCATAGTTTGCGGTTGCAGCATCGCCGCCCATATAGCCTGAAGTGACCTTTTGAACGCCTTTTACTGACTGGAATACTGATTCAGTGCACCAAAAGCAGCCGCCACCAAGAATAATTGTTTGCATTTTATTGTCCTTTTTATTTATAAAAATGTATTTATGACTATTTAATTTAGGTCTTAAATTTTATCAGGCTAGTGTAGCGCTATAAGTAACAAACAGTAATGATATAATACAACATATTCTATCTTCATCACGCCATTCATTCTGGCCCACTAAGCCGCCGCTACCGATAAGTGAGTTTGTATGTCAAATCCTGCCGCCACCGATTCTGCTGTTGTCTATGATAACGTATTCACCACGCCACTAGATAAAGCGGCGCGCTTTTCATTTGATGAGCAAGTGGTGGCCTGCTTTCCTGATATGATTCGCCGCAGTGTGCCAGGCTATGGCCAGATGTTGGCGATGCTTCCAATATTTGCCAAGCGTCATTGTCAGGCAGGTCAAGTCAACTCTGAAGGCAAGCGTGTCAGCCGAGTGTATGACTTGGGCTGCTCGCTAGGCGGCGCCACCATGGCACTGCTAAATGAAAAAGGCGGCTTTGGTAAAGAAGAGCTGCAAATCAAAGCAGTGGATATCTCGCCGGCCATGACTCAAAAAGCCGAAGTACTGCTACAAGAAAACTATCCAGAGCATGATGTTGAAGTGATTACTGCTGACATTCGCGGGTTTGAGCTTGAGCCATGCGACATGGTGATTTTAAACCTTACTTTACAGTTTTTACCCCCAGAAGACCGCACTCAAGTACTACAAAATATTTATAATGCCTTAAATGACGGTGGCATCTTAGTATTAACCGAAAAGACCCACACCGGTGATGAGCAAGATGATGCCTGGTTGGTTGAGCGCTATTATGACTTTAAACGTGCCAATGGATACAGTGAGCTTGAGATTAGTGGGAAACGTAATGCATTAGAGAACGTGCTAATTACCGATACTTTAGATCAGCACCATCAGCGCTTATCTGAAGTGGGCTTTAACCGTAGTTTGACTTGGTTCCAGTTCTTAAACTTTGCTTCTATGATTGCTTTTAAATAGGGCTGATTTAGTATTTCAGGTTATCCAAGCAAGAAGTTGATGTGCTAGTTGCTTTTGCCAATTAGCACAATGCCACTTTCAATTTCAGGCACAGCAGCATACCTTTTATAATAGGCATCTTAATAGCAGTCACTTTAACAATAATCACCTTAACAACACTCACCCCACATTCAAACACATAACGAACCTTCTATGACCAATAAAACCATCGAAACCGCAGAACGTGAGCTGTACCTTGCGCTAATTCAGCGTGCCCAATATCGCCCCATTGCAACCCAGTGGTTGGCTAACCTGCCGCAGTGGTTAAGTGACATCAAAGATAAGCGTAAATATGCGCACGCGCCGGCTTACTTATCTTCAGTGGAAAATTTGCCGCAGCTAGATATAAAAAATGTGGATTTAAACAGTGATGTCTTAACCATTGATACTCAGTTAACCGAGGGTCAAAACAAACAGATTACTGCCTTGATGAAGCAGTTAATGCCATGGCGCAAGGGGCCGTTTCAGATTGGCATCGGTGATAATAAGGTGTTTATTGATACCGAATGGCACAGTGACTGGAAGTGGAACCGAGTCGCGCCACATTTGGGTACGCTTGAAGGCCGCTATGTCTTAGATGTGGGCGGCGGCTCAGGCTATCACGGCTGGCGTATGGCGGGTGCGGGCGCAAAGCAGGTGATTATTATTGATCCGTCCTGCCTGTTTTATCATCAGTTTATGGCGATTCGCCATTTTGTGGCGGGTTTTGATGCCGATACCGATGACGATAAGACTGGCGTTGGCTATCGTACCCACTATATTCCAGTAGGCTTGGAGGAGTTGCCATCAAGCTCAGACCAAGGCAATCAGCTGTTTGATACCGTATTCTGTATGGGGGTGTTGTATCACCGGCAGTCACCGTTTGAGCATTTGCACCAGCTTAGAAACCAACTGATTAAAGGTGGACAGTTGGTATTAGAGACCTTGGTGGTTGAGGGCGATAAAAATACGGTGCTAGTGCCACACGACAGATACGCCAAAATGAATAACGTTTATTTCTTACCCTCTGTGGCGGCGTTAACGGGCTGGCTAGAGAAGGTGGGCTTTAGCGATGTGAAATGCGTGGATATTGACATAACCTCAACGGAGGAGCAGCGTGCTACAGATTGGATGACTTATCAATCGCTTAAAGACTTCTTGGATCCAAATGATCCAACCAAGACTATCGAGGGTTATCCAGCACCAATGCGAGCGACGTTGATAGCGACGAAGTAATGAATCGTTAGCTTACTTAAATTCAACTATTTTTCTTAATTTAAAAGCCTACATTGGTTATGATAATAATCACAATCCATGTAGGCTTTTGGCCTTAGATTTTCGGCATTTTATTCACACCATCTAGGCAGGTTAACCATATCATGACGACGATTAACGGTAAAAAACGATTTAGTATAGGTTTGATGGGTCTAATGATGCTGATTGCTGCGCCTGCTTTGGCATCGGATGCTTATGGCAATCCTTTTGAGGACAGTGGCTTTGTCAATCAAGACTGGCAAGTGGTTTGTGATAATACGTTGACTTGCCGTGCTGCGGGTTATGCTGATGAAAACGCTTATGAGATGCCAGCGTCGATTCTAATTACTGCTAACCCGAAACAACAAGTGAAGACGGCAGAGATACAACTGCCACCAGAAGTATCATCAGCTGATGAATATGATGTTGAGCTTTGGCTGAATGATAAGTTTTTTGGTCAATTGACAGCTGGCCCACAAGGTACTTATGAGCTGAACGAAAAGCAAGCACTATCATTATTTAAGCGCGCGCAACAAAACACTAAAATTGAGATTGCTGTCGTATCAGATATAGGCAGTGATCGATGGCAAATCAGTGATAAGGGCATGGCGTCTGTATTACTTAAACTCGATGAGGTTCAGGGTAAAGTCGGCACTCCTTTAGCCTTAGTGAGTGAAAAGGTAAGTATAAACAATCCCAATCGCCAAACACCAAAAAGTTTGAAGTCTAAACCAATTATCAAAAGGGGATATGCCTATTCTGATAAGCTTAATAAAAAGTTAGATGCAAAAACATCCGCATACTTTCAAACTAATATGGATAACTGGGTAAAATCTAGTATTAATCGAGATGATGTATCAGAGTGTGATGCGTTAAGTGGTGATAATTCCTGGTATGACGATACGGACAGCAGAAAGTGGACATTTCAGCCCATTAACCAGCGGTACACGCTTGCAGAGCATCTATGCTGGCGTGGTGCTTATAACACAGGTTCTGGATACTGGGTTATAGACAACAAGCAACCAAGCCAGCCAACATTAATCACCACAACGGGTAGCGGTTATACAGACGGTGAAATCTTAGCTGCTCATAAAGGTCGCGGCTTGGGGGATTGCTGGGGGATAGAAAGATGGCAGTGGAATGGAGAAAACTTCGTTCGATCGTATAAGGCAACAAGAGGTTTGTGCCGTAGCTTTTCAGGTGGCGCGTGGGAGTTACCCACGTATGTGAGTGAGGTTGTTGAGCCTAAATAATGAGGGTTACAAACAGTAACTACAAACCCACCTAAGCCTATCTATAATTAATCACTATGAGTAGATTGTTAAGCATAAAACAAGCAGCTAATCAGTTAGGCGTTTCCGTCTCAACTCTATGAAGATGGGATGAGACAGGTGTGCTTGTCGCCCAAAGAACACCCAAAGGCCATCGTCGGTATGACTTATCTAAAATAAACCCAAACCTGACTCGTAATAAGGTGGAGCAACAACGCAAAACCATAGCTTACGCTCGTGTATCGAGTCATGAACAAAAATCAGACTTACAGCGTCAGATTGAAATGCTTGAGCTGTATTGCTCTGCTCAAGGTTGGTCATTCGAGGTGATTAGCGATTTGGGTAGTGGTATGAACTATCATAAAAAAGGCTTAAAACGCCTGCTTGACGATATTTTAGACAACAAAATAGACAGGCTGGTGCTAACCCATAAAGATAGATTACTGCGTTTTGGGGCAGAACTTGTTTTTGCTTTGTGTGAAGCTCGTCAAGTTGAAGTGGTTATCATTAATCAAGGTGAAAACTTATCGTTTGAAGAAGAATTGGCGCAAGACGTACTTGAGATCATCACAGTGTTTTCAGCCAGACTTTACGGTTCACCTAGTAAGAAAAATAAAAAACTCATTGAGGCAGTCAAGGCAAGTTTAGAATGATACGAGGCCATATTATTGAGCTTACTCCAAACAACAAGCAAGCCACTTACTTTGCTAAGGCTTGCGGTATAGCTCGTCTTGCCTATAACTGGGCGTTAGCTGAGTGGCAACGACAGTATGCTCAAGATAAAGCCTATCGTGATGCTTGTCATATTATGGGTATTGACGTTGATGAAAGCAAATTACTAAAGCCTACCCAAGGCAAGCTACGCAAACAATTAAACGCCATTAAGCATGATAAGTACCCATTCATGCTTGAGGTGACGAAATGTGCCCCACAACTGGCTATTATGCAGCTAGGTGATGCCTATAAGCGCTTCTTTAAGGGCGAGGCTAAGTATCCACAGTTTCGCAAGAAAGGCGTTAACGATAGGTTTAGCCTGTCTAATGACCAGTTTGCTGTTAAAGGCAGACAGATTCGCATACCAAACCTAGGTTGGGTTCGTATGCGTGAAGCCTTGCGCTTTGACGGCAAAATACTCTCAGCTAAAATCTTTAGTCGAGGTGAGAGATGGTTTGTCTCTGTTGCAGTTGAAATAGATGCTGTAAACCTTGCCAAAAAGACAGGTAAGCAAACTGGTGTAGACTTAGGTATTACTGACCTAACCACTCTATCAGACGGTACTAAAGTCAAGGCACCCAAGCCACTTAAGGCGCAACTCAACAAACTCAAAAGGCTGAGTCGTCAATTAAGCCGTAAACAAAAAGGCAGTAATAATCGTGCTAAAGCGAAAGCCAAGCTATCACGATTGCACCTGCAAATTAGTAATATCCGTAAAGACGCTCTACATAAGCTTACTACTGGCTTGGTGAGAGAGTATGATGTTATTGCAATTGAAAACCTAAACACCAAAGGCATGATGCAAAACCGCAAGTTAAGCCGTGCTATTGCCGATTTAGGCTTTTATGAGTTTAAGCGTCAGCTTGTTTATAAGGCTAATCAATACGGTAAAACTGTTAAAGAGTTAGATAGATGGTTTCCATCCTCTAAAACTTGTTCTAATTGCGGTCACTTACTGACCAAAGACGAATTACCCTTATCAGTTAGACGATGGCCGTGTTCGTCTTGTCAGCAGGCAAATGATAGAGATGTCAATGCCAGTATCAATATACTGCAACATGCAGATAAAGTGTTAACCCATCACTGATGGTTTAAAAAAAGCGGTGAGTTCCACCGTGTTAGCCTGTGGAGACGATGTAAGACCTGAGTGTAATCACAATGGCAAACGTCTATGAAGCAGGAAGAAAACGCTAAAACTATGTGAGTAGGTTTAGGTAAGTTTTTCGGAACGGTTGCTCCATATATATTAGCAATACCTTATCGCCCTGTATTGCTGTAAAATCATATCCATCTAATATTCACTTAACTTCAGAGTTTAATAAATTATGTCGCAAGCTCAAATTGATGAAATCTTTGCGTTATTAGATAGCGCAGCCAAAGTACTGATTGATCAAGGTATATTGCCGAATGACTGGCAAAATAACAGTCAAATCACGCGCAGTAAAAGCCCTGAGCATGGCGATTATGCCAGTAACATCGCTTTAACTGCTGCCAAAGCCGCGAAGTCTAACCCGCGTGCTCTAGCAGAACAGCTGACCGCCGCTTTGCCTGAAAATGATAGCATTGCTAAGTTAGAAGTAGCTGGACCTGGATTTATTAACATCTTTTTAAATAGTGATGCTAAGTTTGCGGTATTAGACGTTATTTTTGATAAAAATGAGCGTTACGGCTTAACGGATGAGTTCTCTGACAAGAAGATTCAAGTAGAGTTCGTTTCTGCTAACCCAACCTCAAGCTTACATGTTGGTCATGGCCGCGGTGCTGCCTTTGGTATGAGTGTGGCAAACCTGCTTGAAGCAGTAGGCTATCAAGTGACCCGTGAATACTATGTCAACGATGCCGGTCGTCAGATGGATATTTTAGCGACCAGTACCTATCTTCGTTATTTGCAGGTGTGTGGCGAAGAGATTAGCTTCCCAGTTGGTGGTTATCAAGGCGAGTATGTCACCAATATCGCAGAAGAAATCAAAGCGGAAAGTGGCGATAAATATCTACATCCCTACAGCGTCATCAGTGACAATGCACCAGAAGATGAAGTATCTGCAGTAAATGAAGCTGGTGAAAAAGAAGTGGTTTCTGGCGATAAAAACGCGCATATTGATGTGCTGATTGCCAACAGTAAACAAGCTTTAGGTACAGAAGGCTACGAAGTATTCTTAAATGCCGCGCTGAATGAAATTCTTGACGACATCAAAGATGATTTAAATGACTTTGGCGTTCGCTTTGAGCAGTGGTTTAGTGAAAAATCGATTGCAGATGAGATTGAGCCGGTATTAGCAGAGCTTGAAAGCAAAGGTCATTTGTATGAAAAAGATGGCAATACGTGGTTCCGCTCTACCGACTTTGGCGATGAAAAAGACCGTGTGGTGCGCCGTGCTAATGGTCTAACCACTTACTTTGCATCAGATATTGCTTATCATAAAAACAAGTTCGAGCGTGGATTTGATACGGTAATTAACGTGTGGGGTGCTGACCACCACGGTTATATCGCTCGTGTGCGTGCTGCGCTAACTGCCTTAGGTATCGATGAAAAGCGTTTAGAAGTTATTTTGGTTCAGTTTGTGGCCCTATGGCGCGGCGAAGAAAAAATCCAAATGTCTTCTCGCTCAGGTAAGTTTGTGACCTTGCGTGAACTACGTGCAGAAGTGGGTAACGATGCAGCGCGTTTTTATTATGTGGCTCGTAAACCAGAAGTTCACATTGACTTTGACTTAGAGCTGGCTAAATCACAAAGTAAAGACAACGCGGTTTATTACATCCAGTATGCTCACGCCCGTGTGTGCAGCGTGCTTGAAAAGATTGTGGCCAAAGGCTTCGATGTGGATGATACCCAAGGTAAAGCCATGCAAAACTTGCTGAGTGCCGAAGCGGAAAGTGAGCTAATTAAGCTATTAGCTGCTTATCCTGCTACGCTAAAACGTGCGGCCACTGGTTATGACCCACACGTATTGACCAACTACTTAAAAGATTTGGCCTCACTATTCCATGCTTGGTATAACGACAATCGCATTTTACCAGTCAGTATTATTGCTGATGAAACGCCAAGCCAAGAAGAGCTAGACTTAATGCAGGCCCGTTTACGTCTGTCTAAGGCTGTGCGTCAAGTACTGGCCAATGGCTTGAGTCTACTAGGACTATCAGCCCCTACCAGCATGTAGTAGTCCGTTGATGAGCTTGGGCTAATTGTTTTCTATGCTTAACATCCCCTATAAGTTAATCACTGGCTTAATTTGCTATGATTGGCTTATAGGGCTATTTACAATTTTAAAAAACATGGCCTGACTGAATCTTGACTTCCTCCCTTCGCTAAACCGAGGGGATTCCTACAGCTAGACGGTCAAGCCCGACCGCAAGGATGTTAGCAGCATTGATATCTCTATCATGCCATGTGCCACACTC
>NZ_FUGE01000033.1 GCF_900162825.1 Psychrobacter piechaudii | reverse complement strand
GTAAATGAGAGTTACACTACCCAGACCTGCTCGTGCTGCCATAAAATAAGTGACAGTAGTCCAAAAGGTAGAGCAGGTTTGCGAATAAGAGGATGGACTTGTGCTGAGTGTGGCACATGGCATGATAGAGATATCAATGCTGCTAAGAACATCCTTGCGGTCGGGCTTGACCGTCTAGCTGTAGGAATCCCCTCGGTTTAGCGAGGGGAGGAGGTCAAAGACGGGCATCAACAATAATTAATCGATGCCAAAGCTGGCAGTAAATTAGCGCATAGTCACGAATTCTTCAGCACCAGTAGGGTGAATGGCGACCGTATTATCGAAGTCCGCTTTGGTTGCGCCCATCTTAATGGCCACAGCAAACCCTTGAATCATTTCATCAACGCCAAAACCAATACCATGTAGACCAATCACTTTTTCTTCTTCGCCTAAGCAGACCAGTTTCATGGTACATTTTTGACGGTGCTGGGTCACCGCACTGTACATGGGCGTAAAGGTAGAGTTGTAGCATTTGATAGCGTTTTCACCATATTGCTCAATCGCCTGCATCTCAGACATACCAATGGTACCGATCGGAGGATGAGTAAAGATTACTGTAGGCACCAAGTCATAATCTAAGTGCTCATCAGGCTTATTATTAAACAGGCGCTCAGATAAGCGGCGACCAGCGGCAATGGCCACAGGAGTTAGGTCAATACTGTTTTCGATAATATCGCCAACGGAATAAATGCCTTCAACATTGGTGTTTTGGTATTTATCGACTTTAATTTTGCCGATAGAGTTGGTCTCTACACCGGTCACTTCTAAATTAATGTTATCTGTATTAGGTCTGCGACCGATAGCCCAAATTAAGCAGTCCACAGTGTTGCTGCGACCATCTTCTAAATTAAGGGTTAGGCTGCCATCTTCATTTTTGATAACTTCTTTTAAAGTGCTGTGGGTATGTAGCTCGATACCCTCATTGCTCATCTCTTCAAGTAAGACGTTAACGATGCTGTGGTCAAAAGAGCGTAGGGGAGAGTGTTGACGCACATATAAATCTACCTCTGAACCTAAGCTGCGTAAAACACCCGCGATTTCAACAGCGATATAACCCGCGCCAACGATAGCAACTCGCTCAGGCAGCTCCTCTAGAGCAAAGAAACCGTCAGAATCAATACCATACTCAGCCCCTTTAATGTCTGGGAAAACAGGGCGGCCACCGGTCGCAATTAAGATATGATCAGCAGTAATGTGCTCGCCGTTTACTTCAACGGTTTTTGCGTCCACAAATTTGGCATAGCCTTGAATTACTTCAACATTATTTTTGGCCAAGTTATTGTCATATGAGCGGTGGATATTACCAATATATTTCTGACGGGTCTCGACTAGTTTTTTGAAGTCAAAACCTTTTACATCGACATCAAAGCCATAATCGGGGGCATATTTGTGCATGGCTTCAGCGACTTGAGCACCATACCACATAACTTTTTTGGGCACACAGCCTAAGTTTACACAAGTGCCGCCTAAGTGATTGTCCTCAATGATGGCGCATTTTTTACCATACATAGCGGCTCGGTTGATAGAAGCAATGCCGCCACTACCGCCACCAATGGCGATATAGTCATAATGTCTACTCATAGCAAGTCCTTTATTATTTGTGATTATTAATGGGATATCATTTATTCAAAGATAGAGATAATTGTAAGGGTAATTGCCCCTAGTGTTTAGCTGAAAGGTATATCTTTAACCAAAACAATACCATTCGCGCCTAACAATGTCAGCACTATACTAACTTAATCAGGGCAGATTTTATTTAAACAATAGGATGCTTTAAACGAGTAGGTCACTCTAAACAATAGGGCGACGTCGATAAAAGAATAATCCAGGGATAGACAGACCCAATACTAAACCTGAGGTGATAAATAAAGCTTCAAAAAGATAGGTCAGCATCTGGCTAAATAAAGCATCAGAAAAACCAAAATAGCCAATTTGAACCATACTCACCATGGCCTTATAAGCGGCAATACCCGGCATCATACAAATGACACTTGGGGAGATAAGGGCTTTGGGCGGTAAAGTATATTTTTTGGAGAAATAAACCCCCAAAAAGCTGGCGAGCATGGCGCCAAAGAAGCTGGCAGTAGCAAGATGAACTTCGTGGTTGACCAAGGCTGTTTTTAGTCCAAACCCGCAAGCTGTCATTAGCAAACAAGGCAGAATGTAGCGCTTAGGTACCGTGAACATTAAGGTCCAGCCCAGGGTAATTATACAAGACAGTAAAACACTCTCAATAAACCCCATCTTAAAACCCCCAGTGCTTAATACTAAGTAGCAGTAGTGCCATCACAATGCCCACACCAGCAGAGAGCGTCAGCATATAAGTAAAAACTGCGCGGCCAATACCGATATTGATATAACCCTTTAAGATATCTGATAAAGAGTTAATAAGAGGGAAGCTGGGTACCAGCAACAAAACACTTGAGGCCACCGCAATATCCGCATTATTGCCAATATCGAAGTAGTAGGTGGTTGCCCCAATCACTGAAGCGATAAAGGCAGTAATAATCACCGTAATAAAGGGGTTGAAATACTGCTTTGATAAAAAGATACGCGTGAGCATCGCCACCATGCCTGCCACAAAAGTGACCACAGTAATAGACCAACTGCCGCCATTTAAGAAGGCAAAGGCGGCGCAGGACCCTCCGACAAATAGCGCAACCAGCCAGCTGGGGTAGACAGTTTTATCCAGTTCGTTAAAGGCTTGAGTAGTGATATCGACCAGTTCCTCACTACAGACCGAGGCTTCGGTTTTATTCACAATCTGCTGAATTTGTACCAATAGATTCACATTAATACTTTGGTTCGCTGTATCACGAGTGGTGGTGATACAGCGCTCATTATAGATAGTAGTGAGGGTGAGAGCATTAAAGCCCAGAGCGCATTCGACGCTGTCCATCCCTAAGGCCAAGCCTAAACGCTTAGATAAATCCACCACAACAGCAGACTCGGCTCCATACTGCATCAATAATAGTCCGCAGCGCACACACAATCGGGTAATAAGCTGTTGCTTGGCGTAAGTGATAGAGGTCATGGACAATAGGCACACAAGGGTAAAAAGTGGAAAAGACTAGTGAATGATAAAGCTTAAGATAACGCTTATAAAAAGCTGGTAAAAAGAGTTAGTAAAAAGCTATTAAAAAGAGTTAGTAAAAAAGGGCTAGTCTAGATAAGTTCAAGAGCTAGCCCCTGTTTAACTTGGGTCTGTTACAGCTATCAACAGGCTTAAGAATTGCCTTCATTAGTGGGTAACGCTTTTGGTCTTATTGCCCCAAACAGATAGCGCAGTGACCAAAACAGCTCCCAAAATCATCAACCCTAGGGTGACTAGCCACTGCGCGCCAGTGGGATAGTTCCAAGGGGCTACGTTATGAATAGCGTCACTGTTTAAGGTGCCCAAAGCATCAACTTTCCACGGCCATACTTTTACCAAGGAGCCCGCAATAAAGCCGGTTAATAAAGCCAATGTGCCTTGGTAGTAACGCGATAATAACCATTTAAGGGCTCGTGTAAATAGCAGTAATCCTGTAATCATACCCGCCATCAAAGTAAAAATAATGGGAAGGTTAAAGCTATGAACGGCCTCTAGTACTCTATCATACACGCCCAGTAACAATAAGATAAATGAGCCTGAGATACCAGGTAATATCATGGCACAGATGGCAATAGCACCAGAAAAAAATATATACGGCAAGCTAGGTTCAGTGGTGATCAAAGGCATACTGCTAATACCCACCGCTGCCACAATACCGAAAATAAATAATCCAGCCCGTGCCACATTCCAACGTTTTATTTCGCCTAATAATATGCCCACGGTTGCAACAACCAACCCAAAAAAGAATGACCAAATTAATAACGGTTGGTTGTCTAATAAGTACTTAATGAATCCTGATAAAGTCGCAAAGCTGGTAGCAATACCTAACACTAGAACCAGTAAAAACGTGGCATCTACATGGCGCCAGATGTCCAGTAGCCCTTTAATACCGCCTTGACGGCGATATACTTGCCACAAGTTGGGACCAATGCTGCCGATGGCATTAATTAAACGCTCATAAATACCTGCGATAAGGGCGATTGTGCCGCCGGAAACACCCGGAACGATGTCAGCAGCGCCCATGGCCATACCTTTGATGTAGGTGGTTACCAAGTCTTTTGGGCTGTCTTTAGCGGTTAAATCTGTATTGGGTTGTACAGAAGGTGACGACTCTGGTAATGAAGATCGCTGTGAATTGGGTGCCGTCATCGACATTCCTTTCTAGATAATGATTAAAGATGATAATAGACAAAGGGAATAAAATATAAAGGTGATAATAAAGGGTTATGCTATTTAAGCAAGCCTGCATTTTACCGCATCTGTTTCGTTTCAGGTTTTGTTTATTGATGAAAAATTTATGCTTTATTTTAACCGGCTGTGGTCATAAAGCAAAAAGGTCATTCTCGAAAGAATGACCTTTTTTGACTCAAAGACACAACCAGAAGCTTAGTAGTTAATGACAAAGTCTTCTGTTGGTAGACGAACTTTAGCCATAGAGCCTACCCAATCGCGCTCAGGGTCAGCCACACCGACATAAATTAGGGCAATACTCTTTAGACCTAATTTATCAAGCTCAAGTACCTCATCAACCAAATCAGTGCTAAACCCTTCAGCAGGGCAGCTATCAACTTTCAATTCAGCGGCTTGAGCTAGTGCTAAGCCCATTGCAATATAGGCTTGTCTGGCGATGTGCTCAAAGTTCTCTTCAGCACTTTTGCTGCCCACATAGGCTTTTAACTGATCGGTATAGCTACTAAAGCGACCGCGAGGTAAGCCACGTTTGTCCGTGGTCATGTCATAGACCTCATCAATCTTTTGCTCGCTATAGTCTTTCCAACCGGCAAAGATAAGTACGTGTGAGCACTCTTGCATACACTCAGGGTTTAACGCCCCTTTGACCAGTTTGTTTTTAATGTCTTGGTCTTCAACAACCAATAAGCGAAAGGGTTGTAGACCTGAAGAAGTCGGTGCCAATCTGGCTGCTTCAACAATCTTATCAATATTTTCTTGGCTTACTGTTTCATTTGGTTTAAATGCTTTTACCGCATGACGCCAGTTTAGATCTTCTAGTAATGACATGGTTGCCCTTAATTATTATCTAGTTTTGAATTTTTTTAGACGAATGAATTGTGTATCTTTTACACAAGTTATAGATGAGGATGACATTACTTTTTACAACAGGATAAGGTTCGCCATTAACTAACTTTAACAATTTAACGGAATTCTTTGTTACAGTTGATTCTAGAAGCTATTTATAGGAGAAAAACATGCATATCGGAATACTAACCCTAACGTTCTCATTGCCTGGTTGTGCCTCGCTAAAAGAAAAGCGGATGCGTATGGGCGGATTGCATGAGCGTTTTGGGCGTAATCCCGCAGTGGCAGTTAGTGAAAGTGGAGAGCGTAATCGCCATGACTCCAGTGAATGGACGTTTGTGGTAGTGGGATTGTCTAAGCGTGAGATTGAGTCCGAGTTTAGTCAGATTGAGGATAAAATTCAGCGGGTGGTTGAGGCAAGGATTATGGATGTCCGGCGTGAGTTTATTTAGCTGAAATGTTAATTAGCCAAAAGGAATAACCTGCATTTAATTTTATATTATTAGAGTTTTAGTTTTTTATCTGTTACTAGTTAGGTATAGTAAATAGTTGATAGATCCTCTTTTATAACAAGAGATTTCCCAGTCAATGCCTAAGCTAGATTAAGTGGATTATAGCAACGGTAATTAAGCTTAATCTGAATAAAAAAACTCTAGGCTATAAAACATGAAAAAATTTCCGAGATTTGTTATTTACTGCTTATTGACCCCTTCAGTAGGTGCATTGATATTCAATTTATACCTTTTGATTTCAATACAATTCAATTCAGAAAGTGTATTTGCAATTCCTGATGATTTTTTAAGTAGTGTTTTGTTACCTATAGTAGGATCGCCATTGTTAGGTTTGCTTTATTTTATCCCGGCCTTACTTACTTATGTTTTTGCGGAAATATTATTGGTTCAAGTTAAAAATAAAAGGCATCAAGTCCATTACGACTCATTCTTCAAAAACTCAACCAAAGCCGGCACATTCTCCCGTGCACTACGCCCAGCCCCAATAATGGTGGCTGAAGCAGGGCTGACCCAGTCGCCATAGCCAAATAACCACAGACGTGGCTCTTTAACAGATTGGCCGTGTTCGGTTAATACTTTGCTATCATCTTCAATTACATCCAATGGTGCTAAATGCTCAAGCTCAGGATTAAAGCCAGTACACCAAATAATCGCATCTATTGATTCTTCCTCACCATCAGACCAAACCACCCCTTGCTCAGTTAGGCGATCAAACATAGGCTTTGTGGTGAGTAATCCTTTATCTCGGGCTTGTTTAACTGGTGGCATCATTACGATATCTCCTTTGGGAGCATGCGAATCTTGTGCATTACTTTCATCTTCAGCACCATCACTGGCATTATTCTTGATACGCTGTGTGGCTCTTTCAAAAAGAACACGACCGTCAACATCATCGGGAAGAAATTGTGGCGGTTCACGGGTTACCCAACTGGCATCAGCGACTTCAGCCAATTCTGCAAAGATTTGTGCGCCTGAGTTACCAGCACCGACCACCAAAACTCGTTTGTCTTGATAAGCTTCTGGACCAACGTAGTGGGCGGAGTGGATTTGTTCCCCTTGGAAGTCTTGGCTTCCTTCAATCTCTAGAATGTAAGGATTACTCCAAATCCCGGTAGCGCTGACAACGGCTCTTGCAAGCCAGGTAAACTTGCCATCGCTGACTTGCAAGCAATCGTTTTCATCATCACGCTCTACGCTTTGTATCTCAAAAGGGCGGTAGATAGGTAGTTTGTAATGCTTTTCATAGTTATCAAAATAGCTTAAGACGTCTTCTAGATACGGACTGCTCTTGTCTTTAGCGGAGGTCATCATTCGACCCGGAAGGGAGCTTACTGACGCTGGCGAGAACAGTCGTAATGAAGGCCAAAAGTTTTGCCAGGCTCCGCCACTTCGAGGTTGATTGTCTAAGATAATAAAGTCGAGCTTGGCGCGTCTTAGATAGTAGCCAACTGCTAATCCTGCTTGACCGCTACCTATAACAATCACGTCGAATATTTTGGTGGTTGGTTTTGATGACATGGTTACCTCATATTTATTATTGAGTATGATTATAATTTAACATGACTAAAGGAATCTTCTACCCTTATAAAAAAGGCCATCCCAATAAGGACGGCCTTTTCTAATTTAAAAGCTCATAAATACTCTAAGAAGCTTCTTTCTCAAGCATGGGCTTTAAGAAATGACCGGTAAACGACGCTTCGTTATCCGCGACTTCCTCAGGGGTACCTTCAGCGATGATCATACCCCCGTTTTTACCGCCTTCAGGGCCTAGGTCGATGATCCAGTCAGCAGTCTTAATCACATCTAAGTTGTGCTCAATGACCACAATGGTATTACCCTTATCACGTAAGGCGTGCAGGATATTAAGCAATTTATAAATATCATGGAAATGCAGACCAGTGGTTGGCTCATCCAAGATATATAAAGTCTGACCAGTATCACGTTTGGCAAGCTCACGAGCCAGCTTAACCCGTTGCGCCTCACCCCCTGATAAAGTAGGAGCAGACTGACCTAGACGGATATAGCTTAAGCCAACATCCATAAGTGCTTCAAGACGACGGTGAATTGGTGGAATTGCTGAGAAGAATTCAGTCGCATCTTCCACAGTCATCTCTAATACTTCTGCGATGCTCTTGCCTTTGTAATGAATCTCCAGCGTCTCACGGTTATAGCGCTTGCCATGACAGCTGTCGCAAGGCACATACATATCGGGTAAGAAATGCATCTCAACTTTGATTAAGCCATCACCCTGACAGGTCTCACAACGACCGCCTTTGACGTTAAAGCTGAATCGACCGGCCTTATAACCGCGCGCTTTAGCTTCTGGCGTCTGAGCGAATAAATCACGGATAGGGGTAAACACACCAGTATAAGTCGCAGGGTTTGAGCGAGGCGTACGGCCAATAGGACTCTGGTCGATATCGACCATTTTATCTAAGTACTCAAGACCAGTAATACTTTCATATTTATCAGGCACCAAAGTTGAAGCATTGTTCAACTGAGTGGCTGCCAATGGCATAAGCGTACGGTTAATCAAGGTTGATTTACCCGAGCCTGATACCCCTGTAATACAGGTAAAGGTACCGATAGGAATGATTAAATCCACATCTTGTAAGTTATTACCATTGGCGCCTTTTAGCTCGATTTGCATTGGAACTATGTTCTTCGCTTTGGGCTTAGCGTTTTTCGCTGCTTTGGCTGCGGCCGCCGCTTTGGCTTTACCAATTGGCATAATGCGCGCTCTTTCAGGCGAGTTATTTAGGTCAATGGTTTTGGCTTTATGACGGGTCTTAGGAATCTCGATTTTTCTTTTACCCGATAGATATTGACCTGTCAGAGACTCCTCAACGTCCATAATCTCTTGCATAGTGCCTTCAGCAATGACATGACCGCCATGCACACCCGCACCAACGCCAATATCGATCACATGGTCAGCCTGACGAATGGCATCTTCATCATGCTCAACGACCAAAACAGTGTTGCCTAGGTCACGTAAGCGAACCAGCGTCTGTAATAAGCGGTCATTATCGCGCTGATGCAGACCGATAGACGGCTCATCAAGTACGTACATCACACCCATTAAGCCAGCACCAATCTGGCTAGCAAGACGAATACGTTGTGCTTCACCCCCAGATAGGGTTTCCGCTGAACGGGCAAGGTTTAGATAATCTAGACCTACACTCACAAGGAAATTAAGACGCTCATTAATCTCTTTAAAGATTTTTTCGCTAATCTCACCTTTTGAACCGCCCATCTGTAAGTCTTTATAATAGTCGGCTGCATCTCCAATCGATAGCTGCACGATATCGGCAATGCCTTTCCCATCAACTCGGACGTTACGCGCAATCTCATTTAAGCGAGCGCCATCACAAACGTTACAGGTAGTATCGGCTAAGTATTTGGCCAACTCATCGCGCACAAAGTTACTTTGGGTCTTGGCATAACGGCGCTCAAGATAAGGCAGCACTCCCTCAAATGGTGTGGTTTTTTTGGTTTTACGACCACGTTCATCAGTAAAGTTAAACTCAATTTTTTCTTTACCAGAGCCCTTTAGTATAATGTCACGGTGCTCTTTTGAAATCTCCTGCCAAGGCAAGTCCATGTCTATTTTGAAGTGATTAGCAACCGTAGTTAATAGCCCGAAATAGTAGGCATGGCGTTTGTCCCAGCCATTAATAGCGCCTTGATTTAGTGACTTCTCAGGGTTAGTAACTAATTTTTCAGCCGAGAAGTACTGACGCTTACCTAAGCCATCACAAGCGGGACACGCTCCGTAAGGATTGTTAAAACTAAACAGACGCGGTTCCAGCTCTGATACAGCTCGGTCACAGACAGGGCAAGAGTGTTTGGCCGATAGAATTTGGTCATCAATGTTTTGATTAGACGCCTCAGGATTGGGATTGCCATCCATATAATGCAAGATGGCCAAGTCGTTACCTAAGCGTAGAGCCGTTTCCAAACTTTCAGCAACGCGGTTACCTAAATCATCACGCACTTTGAAGCGGTCCACGACCACCTCAATGGTGTGTTTTTTATTCTTCTCAAGCGCCGGCAGTTCGTCCATATCATAGACATGACCGTCCACACGGACACGGACGAAACCTTGACCGACCAATTGCTCTAACAAAACAATATGCTCACCCTTACGTTCCCGTATCACAGGTGCCAAAATCATCAGCTTAGTGCCTTCTGGCAAGGCCATGATTTCATCAACCATTTCAGTAATGGTTTGTGCCACCATGGGCTCATTATGCACCGGACAATACGGAGTACCGACGCGCGCATATAATAGGCGCAGGTAGTCATAAATCTCAGTAATGGTACCGACAGTTGAGCGTGGGTTGTGGTTGGTCGACTTCTGTTCAATAGCGATAGCTGGTGACAAGCCTTCGATGCTATCGACTTCGGGTTTATCCATTTGTGATAAGAACTGACGTGCATACGCCGACAAGCTCTCGACATAGCGGCGTTGGCCTTCAGCATATAAAGTATCAAATGCCAGTGAGGACTTACCAGAGCCTGATAAGCCAGTGATGACCACGAATTTATCACGTGGAATGTCAATATCGATGTTCTTTAAATTATGGGTGCGTGCTCCGCGAATCTTAATGTGTTCGTGTGCCATATAGTGCCTTTGTTATTGAATTTTAAGCTGTTAGGTTTTTACAATTTTAGATAATAATTTGGTGTATCAATGAGTTGGTTTTGGGAACGATAGTTGTTCGCTCAGATTAGGTAATAGAGTTAATTAAATATTAATAGTCAGTTATACAAAATGTGTTGGGCGGACAGTGGGTATGTGAACGAACAGCCCTGGGTTGTTTATGGTCATAATTTAGCTGAAATTCAAGTAGCTAGAATGCAGTGAGAAGGCTTATAAGTGCCTTGCAAGTCACCAACTGTATTTATAACGCATGAGGTTCACCCCATATTTTATCTGTATACATTATAATGTACGCTTACCAACATCATTGTCTGTTAAGTGCCGATAAGAGGTATTTAAATTGTTAAGCGGACAAAATCAGTGATTGAGATAGGATGAGACAGTAGCATGAATAGCATCGAGAAACGGGCCATTGGTAGTATAGGTGGCATATTTGCCTTGCGGATGATCGGGCTGTTTATGATTGTGCCAGTATTTTCAGTATATGGCAGTAACTATGCCCATGCCACGCCGTTTTTAATTGGCTTAGCAGTGGGTATTTATGGTTTGGGTCAAGCCATATTTCAAATCCCTATGAGTATGGCTGCGGACAAATTCCCGCGCAAACCCATGATATTCTTTGGACTGCTGTTATTTGCTATTGGTGGAATAGTTGCAGCAACGGCCACCGATATTTACGGAGTTATTATTGGTCGGGCGTTAGCAGGTAGTGGCGCGGTATCTGGGGTGATGATGGCGCTGCTTGCTGATGTAACCCGTGAACAGCAACGCACTAAAGCCATGGCAACCATGGGCTTAACCATCGCAACCTCCATCATGTTGTCGTTTGCTTTAGGGCCAATGATGGTCGCTTCAGTTGGCATGTCAGGTTTGTTTTGGTTAACAGCAGGGTTCGCCGTGCTGGCCATGTTGCTGTTATTGTTAGTGCCAACGCCAGTGCGAGTGCTGAAGCACAACCTTGATAACAAATCGATTGGGGCGCAGTTAAAAGAAGTCTTGGCGATTGCAGATTTAAACCGTCTGCATTTCGGTATTTTTGCGCTGCATTTGACCATGACCGCCATTTTTGTGATTGTACCGCATCAGCTTGGGGAAGTATTGGGCCTAGAACTACGTCAACAAGGTTTGGTGTACTTGCCATTATTATTTGTCGGGTTTGCCATCGCCATTCCGTTTATTATTATTGCTGAAAAAAAGCAAAAAATGCGCCAAGTATTCTTGTCAGCCATAGCGGTGATGGTGGCAGCCTTACTTAGTTTAACAGTAGGCAGCCAATATGGCATAGGCTTGATCTTGGGATTGGGACTGTATTTTATTGGCTTTAACTTATTGGAAGCGACCATCCCGTCTTGGATTTCTAAGAAAGCCCCTGTTGCTAATAAAGCAACAGCGATGGGGATTAACTCCTCCAGTCAGTTTTTGGGGGCTTTTTTCGGCGGTGCTTTAGGCGGTATGCTATTAAACCAAGGGGTTATGTTGTCTTGGGGATTACTCGGTGGGGTGATGGCACTGGCCTTATTATTAATCTTGCCCATTGCCCAGCCACCTTATCTTACCAGCACCACAATGGCCATTCCAAAACAGGCAGATTTATCGGCTTGGTCGCAGCAAGTTATGGGCGTTGATGGGGTCGATGAGGTGGTGGTTATGCCCAAAGATGGCGTGGCCTATTTAAAGTTAGACAAACAAAAGCTGACCGATAATTCACGACAATTACTGTCGCAACTAAACCAAACTAAGCTAGATATTTAATTAAAATTTCGGTACAGTGATGACATGTGCTATAAAGTAAGTTACAGATAGCTTTTATTAATCATTAGTTAATAATTTATTAAATAAATATATAAAAAGGAAGCCTTATGCGTGGTATTAACAAAGTAATTATTGTGGGTCATTTAGGGGCTGATCCTGAGACCCGTCAATTTAGTAATGGGGGCAGCGTCACTAATATTTCTGTGGCAACCTCTGAGCAGTGGACTGACAAACAAACCGGTGAGAAACGTGAAGCGACCGAATGGCATCGCATTTCATTGTTTAACCGTCTAGGTGAAATTGCGGCGCAGTATCTACGTAAAGGTAGCCAAGTTTATATCGAGGGCAGCTTACGTACTCGTAAATGGCAAGACCAGAATGGTCAAGATCGTTACACTACTGAGATTCGCGCTGATCAAATGCAAATGTTAGGTGGCGCTAGTGGCGGCGGTATGGGCGGTGGCACTGGTTACGCTGGTGGCCAATCAGGGCCAGGTGGTTATGGGAATCAAGGTGGTTTCCAGGGCGGTCAAGACCCACAAGGCGGTTTCCAAGGCCAGCAAGGTGGTGGATATCAAGGTCAACAAAGTGGCGGATACCAAGGCCAACAAGGTGGTGGGTATCAGGGCCAACAAGGTGGCAATCAAGGCGCTGGTAATAACCAAAATACCTTTGCTCCTCAAACTCCTGCTGCAGCACCACAGCCGGCTCCGGCTCCTGCGTTTAATAACCAAACTACCATTCCTGCGGGCGGCATGAGAGATACTCCTAAAGATGATGATATTCCATTCTAAATCTTATACAAAATAGGATTTAGCTAAAAATAAGCCCCACAAATTTGCGGGGCTTATTTTTTTTAAGAGTTTTTACTTTAAGCAGTCAATGGTGATGACAAAGAACGAATTAATACCAATTCCACAAAATAATATACAATATAACCAACTCAACCCCACTCTCAACACTTTATTAGCAATTCAAACTGAAGAGGCGGGTTACCAAGCTTTTTATTTAAAATAAAACAGAAGTTATGCGCTAGGATCTTACGCGTTAAACGATGAGACAAATGCCATAAATCTCTAGCACGTACTTTCTGTATATTAAAGCAGTCAGACAATTGACCAATAACAGTCTCAATATTACGTCGACAACGCATCAATCGATTAACATCAGACTTAGGTCTATTATCTGTCATATTGCGTCTTAGCGGTGTTTGCAAATCAATACCCTTTGATGCAAAGTGCTGTGTTAACTCAGGGCGGATATAACCTTTATCTGCACCTAGTAAACCATGAATATTATCAGCAACTTCTGGTGCAACATCACGCTCATCGATAGATGCCGATGCAAAGGTAAACCCTTTGATCATACCAGATAAGTTGATTAGCAAATGACCTGCAAAGCCATAATACTTCTCTTGCTTTGCAGCGCAGTAGCTAAAGCTTGCATCGGCTTTAAACGTTTTATGCCGATAAGCACGAGCATACTTGCAAACAGGTATCGGAAAACCATCAATAAAGTGAATGTTATCCTCTTGAGTTTGCGCAACTTGCTGGTGTATATGCTGTTTAACAAAGTGTAAGTTAGCACATTGTTTGGCGAAGTTAGGGTAAGAGCCAAGGTTTGGAAACCAAGACAGCCAGTGGTTTTTAAAGTATTGCCAGATTTGTTTATCTTGATCCATACCCATAAACTCACCCACCAGCTCCATACAGATAACTTCACTATCACTAAGTTTAGGCGCAAATCCGCCTCTTCTTAACGGTTTTTGAACGACTAAGTTGTAATATTGCTCTACCATTAGATAGATATTAATGATAAATTCGTCAAGTGGCATCTCATTGTCCTTGGTCTTCTTGGTCGAAAACTTTAAGGATAGTGAGGTGTCATTTTTTTTCAAGCCCTAAAAGTGTTGAGAGTGGGGTAACTCAACAACATAATAGAATCATATGCCGAAAAAGACCCCTAGAAATCATAAACTCACAGACCACGATTTTCTGCAATTATCTAAAACAGAAGGCAATGCCAGAGCGCGAATCAGACTACTCATGCTGCATCAACTGAGTCAAGGTCATCCTATAGCGACCGTAGCAGAGAACTTTGGCTACAACCCCAGAAGCGTCTATACCATAAGAAGGAAATACTGGTTGCATGGTATCACTAGTGTCTATGACGCAGCTGGCAGAGGCAGAAAGAGTCTTTTAGCAGAAAAA
>NZ_FUGE01000006.1 GCF_900162825.1 Psychrobacter piechaudii | reverse complement strand
TCCCAGCGCTGTAGCCAGATAGCTGGGCAACTTAATTTTAGCTATCAACGACAAGTCAATTACAAAGGTAAAGCTGCTAAACAATATATCGCCACAGCGAAAGTGGTATTAACTCGCAACGCTAAACCCCAAGCTATTGACCCTGCAACAGGTAAGCGAGTAGCACCGATTAAAGGTAAGCCCTTATCTTTACTGTTAACCGTCAGTCGTATCTATGATGATCAAGATAAACGGCTAGCGACTTGGTATTTATTAAGTAACTTGCAAGAGATATCCGTCAAGGGTGCAGATATTAGTCAGTGGTATTATTGGCGTTGGCAAATAGAATCTTATTTTAAATTGCTTAAAAGTGCAGGACTTCAGCTAGAGTCCTGGTTACAGCAAAGTGGAGACGCTTATTTTAAGCGGTTGTTAATTGCTTCTCAGGCTTGTACGCTCGTGTGGCGTATTATGCAAGCATCTGATAAACAGTCACAAGAGTTTGCTTTGTTTTTAGTGCGCCTCTCAGGTCG
>NZ_FUGE01000158.1 GCF_900162825.1 Psychrobacter piechaudii | reverse complement strand
TCCTCATCCCGAAAAGAGATAAGCCCAACTTTAATTTTTAGCATCCTAAATCAGCAAAAATCCACACAAGTTGTTCTTTGATTTTAGCTTTTAAATAGTTGACTTAGTACGTCGTCCGTATTAAGTTGTGCTATAAAAGGATAATTCAATCTTCAATTCGAAGAAGTGTTAGCCTTAGTAGCGAGCCATCCAGTATAACATTAATTTGTATTCTGTCAAGCTTTTATTTCAATCTGTTATCAGAACTTAGATTTAAAACCAATTAAGCTTCTAATCTCGTTGTCCCGATGAGGTGCGTATTATACGCGTCTTGGTTACATTGTCAAGAAGTTTTTTCGTTTTGTTTGAATTTGTTGTTTTAAATCAATATCAAACGTTGCCTCTCAACAGCGCACTAGTATATAGCTTATTTGTAATTGGTCAATGGATGAATTCAACTTATTTAATCTGCATCAGCTTTTTTGAGTGAAACGGGCTTTTAGGAGCCATTGGTTTTACTATCCCCCACTTACTCTAAACTTACTACACTCTAAAGTAATTACAGTTTACCCACGGACTCAAAGAACTGACGATAAGCTTCTACCTTTTTATCCAAAGATAAAGGATAAGCCCGAGAAGTAGAAGGTAGCCTATATAGTGTCAAATCACGACCAGCATAAGTATAATCAATTTGCTGATTGGTCTTAGGCCATTTTGACTTCGGGATTACTTTGCCTTGTTCTTGCTGTAATAGCTCCATTAGTATTTCAGTAGCCTTACCGCCCGTGGTAAATATCGTGTGTACTTTAGGCACTTGAGCCAAAGTTTGTTTTAGATCAACAGGCTCTACTATGGTTAGGTGTTTGTCTGCGGCATTGCCTTGTTCTCGTATTGCTTTATTTACTGTGGGACAAGAAGCAATGGCGCGTTGTTTCATAAAAGCCTTAATCTTTTCTGGGTCAAACCCCTTTTCTTCTCCCTTTCTAAAGTAATCCGCATCTTCGAAAAAAACTCTGCCATAAATACGCCACATATCATTATAGAAATTAGGATAATGAAAAGGCATACCCCATTTATCTTCTGTGGGCGGAAAGGTGCCCATCATCATAATAGTAGCATTGCTCGGCAATACGGGACTAAAGGGATGGCTTTCTACAGTTTTACCGTCAATTATAAGTTCATCAGAGCCACTGTGGGCATCATGACTTTTCAAAGGATACTCCTTACTAACATATTGAATAACTATTTTTTAATTTGAATAACTGTCTATTAATTAGAATAGCTGTCTATTAATTTGGATAACTATATTTTAATTGCTGTTATATAGGGTATCGAAACCAGGAAGTTTGTCAGTTGCTTTTGTTTTATTGGTATAATTGTTTTGTTAATTGCATCTACGTCAACTAATGCAACATATTTTTAAAATATGACTCCCTTCTAAATTCATGCAAGCTGTCCTAATTCTGATGACGGTCAAAGAGGTATTATGAACACCCTAAATATAGAAATTATCACCCATCCCCTAGTACGCCATAAACTAAGCCTGATGCGAGCCAAAGATTGCAGTACCTATAAATTCCGTACTTTGACCAGTGAGCTTGCCCGTTTGATGGCTTATGAGGCTTGTCGCGACTTCGAAATTGAAGAATTTCCTATGCTAGGTTGGGATAATACAGAGTTTAAAGGGGAACAAATCGTCGGTAAGACGGTGACCATCGTTCCTATTTTACGTGCCGGCTTAGGTATGCTTGATGGAGTATTAGACCTTATTCCTACAGCAAAAATCTCAATGGTTGGCCTGCAGCGTGATGAGGAAACTCTACAACCTGTGCCTTTCTTTGAAAAACTGGTCGCAGATGTGGACCGTCGTCCTGCGCTAATTATTGACCCAATGTTGGCAACTGGCGGCTCAATGGTAGCCACCATCGATATGTTAAAAGAAAAAGGCTGTTCAATCATTAAAGCTTTAGTCTTGGTTGCGGCCCCTGAAGGGGTGCGCTTGGTGAATGAAGCGCACTCTGATGTGAAGATTTATACGGCTTCTTTAGACAGTCACTTAAATGAAGATGGCTATATCATCCCAGGCCTTGGCGATGCAGGTGATAAAATTTTTGGGACTAAATAAAACGGGTACTAAGTAACAGAAATTTAGCTCAACCCTAACCAATGCTGTAATGCCTAATCAGATATGATGGTTCTGATTGGGCATTATTTTTATGGGTCTTCTCTTCAGTTAATATCAGGTGATTAAAGTCTAATATCATCACTTCGTTGCGGCCCCCTTCAGAGGTATACTTATTGTGTTTCACCGCAAAGGCTTTCACTTTATCTGAGTTTGCAGTAATGATATTAATCACATAAGGAGAATTAACTAGCGGAGCTACTGTTAAAGCGTCTACGATGGCCTTAAAAGGATTGAGCGTAGTAATTAATAGTTTTTCTCTGCGCACGGATAAGGGAAGCTTACCGCCCACCAATAATACCTGCCCTGTTGGCAGTCTTTGGGTGTGCCGCATCAACTCATATTTTAGTATTTCTGGCATTTCAGCATTAAACACATCTTCCGTCTGTTGATAAAAAGCGCTAAAACTGCGCTGCACATAGCGACCAAACACCGTGAAATTTATCCACTCTTGATAAAGCGGTTGCTGCAGTAAAAGCTGGCTAAATTGTTTTTGATAACTGGCTAGGTTACTGACTGTGTATTGAATATCGTTTGGAATGGCTAGGCCTGATGGGGCTGCTGGCTCAACAGATAGGTTGTCAATAAGGTGAGAAATGAAGTGAGGGGCTGATTCAAATATATGCTGTTGCCAAGTTAGGGGGTAAAAAACACTATCCAGATAAGGCAGCGCAGGAGGTAGCTGCGCTGTTTTTCTTCGATTAAAAAATGACAGCATTAAAAGTCTGGCGTGTGGCCAACACCCTTTTCAAAGGCCAAGATATTATCACGCTCTACCTCTGTCCAAGCTACTTTAGCGCTGGCATCTTTGTTTAATCGAACCAACACTGAATCCCCAGTAGCGACTACGCTCTGCTGTGCCTGACTATAATAGCAGTACTCCATCACGATACTGGTATTCCCAAGCTTCTTAGTACGCACTCCGATTAATAAAGTGTCTGGAAAAACCACAGGCTTTAAATAGGTGCAACTGGATTGAGCCAGTACTGTGGTCACCTCATCAGTAAAAGCGCCCAGTTCATTGAGATAATTAATACGCGCTGACTCAGCATAGCGATAATACACCACATTATTAACGTGGTTAAAAGCATCCATGTCATTCCAAATAATGGGCTGAACATAAATACTGGCAAACTTAGATAAAGCCTCAGGTTTTTCGAAATTAGGATTTAAATTATTAGGATTTAAAATATGAGTTGTCATTAACAAAAAATCTCCACGCTATGGCTGAATTGGCTAACTCATTTAACTTAATTTAACTTACTTTAATTTGGTTTAGTGCGATTAGGGCTTTGTAACCGTCTGCTCAATACCGCGCCAAACTTCTTCAACATCTAGGTTATCAATGCGTATACAGTTAAGCCGCAACTCCTCTAAAGTCTCAGTTAGACGTTTGCCAAAGGTTAAATAATTAAAGTCAGCCAGTTGCAGCCCATTGCCTTTTTCATCTTCTGATTCTGCAAATAACAGCCTCCAATTGGTGAACGCTTCTCCACTACTCACTAAAGCAATGGGACGCTGATTACTGACTAGCGTTGTCAGCTGTTGTTGCAGTTGCTCAAATTTAGTGGGTGCATCAATAGGACATTGGCGTTGGTACCAAGCAATGGCATGGACCTCTACTTCATTATCTTGTAGAAAGTTTACCAATACCCGTCTGCCACCCCGTCCTCGCCATACCAAAATATGATCTCCTGCCCCTAGAGAATTTAGCGCAGACATCTTTATCATGCCTTCATTGCTGTACTCTTCAGGACATTGAACTTGCCAGCCTTCCGCTCGCAGAATATCTGCTGTGGCGTGACCCACAGCAATCACCGCGCAGTTGGGGATAAAGCCTTTAGGACAAGCTGCTAGCCCCATACGAGCAGCAGTAGGACTGACCACTACCAAAGCTTGATAGCGATCTTGCTGCTGGCAGAACTGCTGTTGATATTGCTGCTCTCGCTCACTAATATCAATAGGCGCTAACTCTAATAACGGCATCTCTAATACAGTCATCCCCTTATCTTGCATAGCTTGGGTTAGCAGCAAGGAGCGACTGGTAGGACGGGTATTGATAAAAATCATGACACCACTTCAAGTCAAGGTAGGTTTATATCAAACTGACAGCTGTTAATCTTTTTTATATATGGCAGCTAGAATACTGTCTGCGCCTAGTGACAGTAGCTCATCGGCCACTTCAATGCCTAGTTGCTCAGCTTGGGATTCACGAGCGGCTTGGTCACCGGTCAGCTCAATACGTTTATCCGCTTTAAGTAACGTTGTTCCATCTTCAGATCCCACACGGCCGCGTAACCATAGGGTTTTTTCATGAGACTGCTCAGAGTCTTTTTCAATCACGGCAAAAGCGGCAATAGGCACCTGACAACCGCCTTCTAATCGGCGGTTTAAAGCACGCTCAGCTTTCAGGCGAATGCGGGCTTGTCCATCATTAAGCGGTTTTAATAGGGCTAACACTGCCTCATCATCCGCACGACATTCAATAGCCAGCGCGCCTTGACCTACTGCAGGCAAGCTAATATCGATATCAATCTCTTGCTTAATACGCTCACTAAGCTCAACCCGTTTTAGACCACTGGTCGCTAAAATAATGGCATCATATTCGCCAGCATCTAGTTTCGCCAAGCGGGTCTGCACATTACCGCGTAGAGACTTAATTTGTAAGTCGGGACGGAAAGCTTTTATCTGACACTGACGACGTAGGCTGGCAGTCCCTACTACGGCACCATGGGGTAAGTCTTCTAGTTTGTCATAACTATTAGAAACAAAAGCATCGGTAGGTGTCTCACGTTTGCAATAAGTCCCTAGTATTAGGCCTTCGGGTAACTCCATGGGCACATCTTTTAAGGAGTGTACGGCAATATCAGCACGCCCATCATACAGTGCTTGTTCTAGCTCTTTAACAAACAAGCCTTTTCCGCCAATTTTAGCCAAAGGCGTATCAAGAATTTTGTCACCTTGAGTAACCATGGTTACTAAATTTACTTCAAGCTCTGGGTATAAAGACTCTAAGCGTGATTTGATGTGTTCGGCTTGCCACATGGCCAAAGGGCTCTTTCTAGTAGCAATATTTAAGGTTTTTAAAGTTGTGGTATGGGCTGATGTGGTCATAGTTATCTTTTAATTAATCGGATGGTAATTGGTTTAGTAGAATTATATAAAATGAGGTTAAAAATAAGACCTATAAATAGTGGTCTGTTTATCATCTTGCTTATTTAACCATAAATAGCAGGGTATTTCAGTGATGTTATGTTTAGAGAACTCCCAATTTAACAGGGTAGGTTAACTAGCAAGGCGACCCAGTCCTTTGCTATACTGCAAACTCTGTGCATTTTACTGGATTTGGACTGATATGACTGCCAACAACTCAACTAATATTTCAGATACTCAAGCAAATAAACCTAGCGTCACCAGCGGCCAAGGCCAACAAATGTGGGGTGGCCGCTTTAGTGAAGCCACTGATAGCTTTGTGGCGGCTTTTACGGCCTCTGTCGGCTTTGACCAACGCTTTGCCAAGCATGATATTCAAGGCTCAATTGCTCATGCCACTATGCTCGGTAAATGTGACATTCTAACTCAAGAAGAAGTAGACACTATTATTCAAGGTCTACATAAAGTGCAGCAAGAAATCGATGCTGGCGAGTTTAACTGGTCTGTTGCTCTTGAAGATGTGCATATGAACGTCGAGTCTCGTCTGACCGATATTATTGGCACCGTGGGCAAAAAACTACACACTGGCCGTAGTCGTAACGACCAAGTAGCGACCGACATTCGCTTATGGTTACGCGAAGAAGTAGACAATATTTTTGAACTATTGGTGAAACTGCAATCAGGGCTATTAAATCTTGCAGAACAGCACACAGATACCATCATGCCAGGTTTCACCCATTTACAAACCGCACAGCCGGTGAGCTTTGGCCACCATGTTATGGCTTGGTTTGAGATGCTAAATCGTGACACTGAGCGCTTAATTGATGCCCGTCGTCGTATTAACCAGATGCCATTGGGTAGCGCAGCTCTGGCTGGAACCACCTTCCCAATCGACCGTACCATTACAGCGGATCTTTTGGGTTTCGAGGGCATTTGCCAAAACTCATTAGACGCCGTGTCTGACCGCGACTTTGCCATTGAGTTTACCTCAGCGGCTTCTATCTTAATGATGCACTTATCACGTATGAGTGAAGAGATTATCTTATGGATGTCAGCGCAGTTTGGTTTCGTACAAATCCCTGACCGCTTCTGTACCGGTTCTTCTATCATGCCGCAAAAGAAAAACCCAGATGTGCCTGAGTTGGTGCGTGGTAAGGCAGCCCGCGTCTTTGGTCAACTGATTACGCTGTTAACTTTAATGAAAAACCAACCTTTAGCGTATAACAAAGACAACCAAGAAGACAAAGAGCCACTATTTGATTGTGTCGACACCTTAACCGGCTCGCTTCTTGCATTTGTGGATATGCTGCCTAATATAATACCTAACAAAGAAAATATGCGTGCGGCCACCATGAAAGGCTATGCCACCGCTACTGACTTAGCCGATTATCTGGTTCGTCGCGGTGTCCCTTTCCGTGATGCTCACGAAGTAGTGGGTAATGCAGTGGCACTAGGTATCAAAGAAGGGGTTGATTTAAGTGAGTTGCAACTTGAACAACTGCAACAGTTCAGTGATGCTATTGGCGATGATGTTTTTGATTACTTAACCCTTGAAGGCTCATTAGCAGCTCGCGATCATTTGGGCGGAACTGCACCAAACCAAGTACTACAAGCGGTGGCCCGTGGCCGTGAGCGTTTGGCTCAATACAATATCAATGTTAAATAGCTTAGAAATTAAGCTCTTTATATATTAATGTTGTCGCCATAAGCAATTCACAAGCACAACTATAAGTACCAGTTTAAATTCACAGTTAACATAGGATAGGACAATGACAGCTACTTTTGACCCAAAAGCAAATATGGTGTTTTGCCGTAAATATAAGCAAGATTTGCCCAAAATGCCGAACCCGCCTTTCCCAAACAGAAAAGGGGAAGAGATTCAGAATACTGTGTCTAAGAAGGCTTGGGATGAATGGTTAGAGTTACAAACCATGCTAATTAACGAAAACCATCTGAGCATGATTAACCCAGAGGCTAAAAAGTTCATTAATGAACAGCGTGACAAGTTTTTAGACAATGAAGACTACGAGCGCCCTCAAGGTTGGACACCTGAGACGTAAAAGCAATTAGCACTCAAGCTATAGGCTTAAAAAAAGGAAAGGAGAGGCATTTAATATGTCTCTCCTTTTTTTTACTCTCAATTGAATACTCTATATTTTACACTTTGTATTTAACAGCCTCTATTCAATCATCTGTCTGTCATGGCCTGGAATTATTCTTCTGTATTACGAGAAGCTATCAGGCTTGAGGCTTCTTGTACTGCTTGCTCCACGGTGACAAAATCGGTGTGGCGAACATCCTTGCCACTGGTACAGTAAATCACCAACTCCGCAATATTTCGAGCATGATCGCCCACCCGCTCAAGTGCTCGCAATACCCATAAGATGTTAATCACCTTTGACACATGACGGCTGTCCTCCATCACATAGGTCATCAATGAGCGGCTGGCAGATTGATACTCTTGATTCACCATCTCATCGCTTTGTAGCACTGAGAAAGCCTGCTCCGGATCCATACGTAAAAAGGCATCTAAAGCTTCTAGCAACATTACTCGAACTTGATTTGAAAGATGCTGAACCTCCGAATACCCTCTGGGAGACACCCCTTCTTTATGCAGTTTACAAGCCATACGAGCAATCTTACTGGCCTCATCACCGATTCGTTCTAAATCGACTACGCCTTTGCTTAGGGCCATGACCAATCTTAGATCGCTAGCAGTAGGTTGACGTTTGGCAACTAATAACACCACCAACTCATCAACATTAATCTCCATTTGATTGATCTTACTGTCTTCTTCAATCACTTTTTTTGCCAGTTCGACGTCACTGTCTACTAAAGCATGCGTTGCTAAAGTGACCTGTTCTGCTGACATCTGACCCATGGTCATAAATAGGTCAATGCATTCACGTAAGTCGTTATCGTAGCTTTTAGATGAGTGTTTTTCCGTAAGCGGCATAGCGGCTTTATCCAAGTCTATAAGCGCGTTTAAATGCTATGGGCCTTGCTCATAGCCTCTGTCAAACGCTTAGTTAATGAGCATGAGTTAACTATTTTTATCTTAGCCGTAGCGACCGGTAATATAATCTTCTGTCGCTTTTTGAGCAGGGTTAGTAAAGACTTGATTGGTCTCACCCATTTCGACCATATCGCCTAAATACATATAGCAGGTGTAATCAGAAACACGCGCCGCTTGTTGCATGTTATGAGTCACGATAGCGATGGTGTAATCATGTTTTAAGTCTTCAATAAGATCTTCAATCGCCCCTGTTGAAATAGGGTCAAGTGCCGATGTTGGCTCATCCAATAGTAAGACTTCAGGTTTGGTCGCCACACCACGTGCGATACATAAACGCTGCTGCTGACCGCCTGATAAAGACAGGCCTGATGCTTTAAGCTTGTCTTTTACTTCTGGCCATAGCGCTGATTTTTTCAGAGCCCATTCCACACGGTCATCAAGCTCTGATTTACTTAGTTTTTCATACAAACGTACGCCAAAGGCCACGTTATCATAGATAGACATTGGGAAAGGGGTTGGTTTTTGGAAAACCATACCAACACGAGCACGTAATAGGTTAACGTCTACATTTTTTTGTAAAATGTTATTGCCATCTAGCAGAATCTCACCTTCCGCGCGCATACCTGGATATAGATCATACATGCGGTTAAAAGTGCGCAATAACGTTGATTTACCGCAGCCAGAGGGACCAACAAAAGCGGTCACATTTTTCTCAGGGATATCAATATTGATTTCTTTAAGCGCTCTAAAATCACCGTAGTAAAAGTCCAAGTTACGTACTTGTAATTTTGCAGCTGGCATGTTCTGTGGTAAGTCAGCCAGTGTCTGCTTAGTAAAGGTGGCGGTATCTGGTTGCTGTTGCTGATTACCAGTTTGGATCGGCTGCTGTATAGTACTGCTCTTAACCTTCGCTTCTTTAGCCACTGCTTTTTTCTTCAATATATCTGACATAACGCTACCTTCTTAGTATCTTTTTAAAAAATTAAATTTGAATGCTTATATCTATCTTTTCAGCTTGTGAGCTTTTGAACCTATTCTTTTCAGCTTATTAATTGCCGCTACTTCTTATCTCTTCCGACAACACGAGCGATAATATTTAACCCTAACACAGAGAAAGTCACTATTAACGCCCCTGCCCACGCCAGCATATTTTGGGTGTCATCTGGAGCTGCAGCAAACTGATAAATAGTCATCGGTAAGTTGGCCATTGCACTGCTCATATCCCAGCTAAAGAACCTATTATTTAACGCAGTGAATAGTAAAGGGGCGGTCTCACCAGTAATACGAGCAAAACCTAATAGAACCCCAGTTATCAGACCTGACTTAGCCGCTTGCATGGTTACCGAGGTGACCACCTTCCATTTAGGCGCACCCAAAGCATAAGACGCTTCTCGTAATTGATTGGGAACTAGATTGAGCATGGTCTCTGTACTACGAACCACGACTGGAATAATAATCAGCGATAAAGCCACTGCGCCTGCCCAACCTGAAAAGCTGCGATTACTAACCATTAATGAGAAAATAAACAGACCGATAACGATTGATGGCGCTGATAATAAGATGTCATTGATAAAGCGGGTCGCCTTACCAAGCCATGAGCCTTGAGAAAACTCTGCCAAATAAATCCCCGCTAATAGACCCACAGGTGCTCCAATCAACAAGCCTGTGCCCGCTATCATCACCGAGCCAACAATCGCGTTTCTTAATCCCCCGATTGTCCCTGGTGGTGGGGTATCAGCGGTAAAGATAGGCATAGTAATCATAGCTTCCATACCTTTACGTAGCAGATCAAATAAAATCCAGCCCAACCAAAATAAACCAAAGGCCATGGCACACATCGCAAAGATAAGACCGATAATATTGAAGGCTTTACGTCTTGAATACAGCGATTTATTCATGCGCTGCTCAAAGGGAACCGAGTTTGTTAAATTCATTGTCATAGGTTTTGAACTTGAGCTTGTTGTCATAATATTTTCCTGCCAAATATCTAATTATGTCTAGCATTTATTTACCAACTATTTTGTATCCAATAACGGTGTAAATTAGTTACCGGCTTTCTTATCAATTCTAGACAACATAATTTTAGATATTGATAAAACAAAAAAGGTTATAACAAATAGAATCAAGCCTAGATGGAGCAACGTGGAGACATGCATGGCGCTTGAGGCTTCAGCAAACTCATTGGCGATGGCTGAGGTAATGGTCACCCCTGAACCAAATAAGTTAGAGTTGATGTTATAGGTATTGCCCACTAAAAAGGTTACCGCCATGGTTTCACCCAGTGCACGTCCCAGTCCTAGAATGATACCGCCCACTACCCCAGCCTTGGTGTAAGGTAGGATAATTTTATACATCACTTCCCAAGTGGTGGCTCCGGCCCCATAAGCTGACTCTTTTAACAGCTCAGGTACTACCGCAAACACATCGCGCATGGTCGCCGCAATGAAAGGAATAATCATAATGGCTAAGATTAATGAAGCGGTAAAAACACCGATACCTAAAGGAGGACCGCCAAAAAGGCTACCAATCATAGGAATAGGACCAAGATGTTCAATTAAAAAAGGTTGAACATATTTAGCAAATAAAGGCGCTAATACGAAAAAGCCCCACATACCATAAATAATCGACGGAATACCTGCCAAAAGCTCAATTGCCATGCCCAGCGGTCGACGTAAGACAGCAGGACAAAGCTCAGTTAAGAAAATAGCAATGCCAAAGCTGATGGGTACCGCGATTAAAATAGCGATGATAGAGGTGACGATCGTCCCATAAATAGGAGCAAGAGCCCCATACTCATCGTTGACCGTACTCCAGTTTGAACTGGTGTAAAAACCAAAACCAAACTCTTTAATACTTGGCCAGGCACCAATCACCAACGAGATCATGATACCGCCCAAAGATATCAAGACTAGGAATGCAAAAAACTTTGTCATGTTGACAAAAAGAAAGTCATTCCTTTTTTGTTTTGTTAATTGAGCGTGTAGGTCAGACATGGTATCCCCAACATTAAAAATATATACACTTCTTTAAAGGCACTAGTTATTTAATTATTCGATTAAAAAGGCAAGCAAACGATGAATCATTTACTTGCCTATTGTTTAACTCATTAACAATGACAAGTTAATGGCTAATTATTTTGGGTTATAGACTGGCTTACCATCAGCGCCTACGATCTTGTTCCACTCAGCTTTGAATAAAGCCACGGCTTCGTCTGGGAATGGAACGTAGTCTAGCTCTAGAGCAGCCTGATCGCCTTCGTTATAAGCCCAGTTAAAGAAATTCAATACGCCTGCTACTTTCTCAGGGTTTTCTGGGTTTTTATGAACTAGGATGAAAGTTGCTGCTGCAATTGGCCAAGCTTCAGCTGTGTCAGAGTTGGCGATAACTTTGTAGAAGCCTTCCGCTTTTGACCAGTCAACATTACCTGAGGCTGCAAATGAGTCAGATGATGGCTGTACAACATTTCCTGCAGCGTTGACCATGGCGGCATGTGACATATTGTTTTGTTTGGCGTAAGCGTACTCTACATAACCAATAGAGTTAGGCGCTTGTTTAACCATACCGGCTACGCCTTCGTTACCTTTACCACCAACGCCTGTACCGGTTTTATCTGTTGGCCACTCAACACTTTTATCGACGCCAACCCCTGCCCAGTCAGCTGATACTTCATTTAAATAGTAAGTGAAGTTAAAAGTAGTACCTGAACCGTCTGAGCGATGCACGGTAGTGATTTTTGCATCAGGAAGGGCAAGGTCTTCATTCAATGCAGCAATGGCTGGATCATTCCAGTTGGTAATCTTACCTAAGTAAATATTTGCTAAAACTTCACCACTTAAAACGAGTTTGCCTGGCTCAATCCCTTCGATGTTAACTACTGGCACAACGCCACCAATAACGGTTGGGAACTGGATAAGACCCGCTTCATTTAACTCTTCTGGGGTAAGAGGCGTATCTGAGGCACCGAAATCTACGGTTTTAGCTTTAATTTGTTTAACACCGCCCGAAGAACCAATAGAGTTATAGTTCACTTGGCCTTTAGTAGCGCCCTGGTAGTCTGCTGACCATTTTTGGTAGATAGGTGCTGGGAAAGAAGCGCCTGCCCCGCTCACATTCATTTCTACGCCTTCGATGTCTTTATACTGATCTGTGCTACCCGCGGCAGCTCCAGTGGTTGTGGCAGCTGGGGTATCTTCAGTTGTCACTGTGTCATTTTTTTCTGCTTTATTACAAGCCGATAAAGTAAGAGCGCTGGCTACGGCTACAGCTAACAGTGAATAACGCATGGTATCTCCTAAAAAGTCATATGTTTTATAAGTACAGAGTATTAACTTCAACTACCTAAGTTTTGAGTCCTTCAGAATTTGTGAGGTACCCTTAATTGGAATGTGCTCATTTTGACGTTTAAATATGACAGTTTGATGAAATATTAATTAATTGTAAGAATTCAGTAACTTTCACCGGCGTGGTTTTAGGGGAATTGTTAATAAAATTAACTAAATACAGGGGTTTTTCTTCTATTTTCATAGCCATAATCTTTACATTATCTTGACCTATTAGAAAGATGAGCTAAATCTTCAGCCTGTAGACTACCGCCTCGATGTTTTGGTACAGACAATTTTATTTTGCTAACAACGCATTTCCTCAACACCCCGTTGTAATACCAAAATCTGATTGAAAACAGTTGTTCCAACGATTTATTAATTACAGGTACTCCCTATGAAAAAACTTTTTATGCCATTTACCCTTCTGTCAGCCTTAATGTTGACAGTGCCTGCCAATGCCGGTATGGCTTCATGGTACGGTCCAGGTTTTCATGGCAAAAGAACAGCGTCTGGGGCTATTTATAATATGTACGCTATGACGGCAGCGCATAAATCTCTGCCTTTTGGTTCTAAAGTAAAAGTGACAAATTTAAATAACAACAAGTCAGTGGTTGTTAAAATTAATGATCGTGGCCCATTTAAGCCAGGCCGCATTATCGACCTATCCAAAAAAGCCAACCAGATGATTAACTGCAATCTTTGTAAAGTAGATGTTGAAGTATTAAGCAAAGGTGATGGCAAATATCGTAAACGTTAGTTTTTAATTTAAATAGCTATTAATCAGCGCCTACTTTATGAGTTGGCGTTTTTTTATGCAGTGGGCAACGCTAAGGCTCTGATAAGTTAACAAAATATTTAAATTGAACTGAAACCTGTTATTGCTTAAAAATTTTGATAAGATAACCCCAACAATTAAGACTCGGGGTGCAGTCCTTCTATATCCAGACCCTACCTATAGTTAATTTTATAGCTAGGGTAAATATAGAAGCGTTTGCTGAGAGATCACCCGTTGAACCTGATGCGGTTAATACCGTCGTAGGAAAGTCATTGCAACTCCCTAATATCTTATACAGACCTGTCAATTTTCACAGCTTACCAAGCTGTGCTATGCCGTGCGTGATTATCAGCGATCTGTCATCACTGTTATCTGCATCACGGCCTTACAGCTTGTTATATAAGCTATAAGCTCTATTTTTATTAGGTAACAAATATTAGGTAACAAATGCCCAAAACGACGGGCCTGCACTCACTGAGTCTTTATTTTTATCTAGTTTTTCTAAAAAAACTTGGCATTACGCCATTTACATAAAATAAGGAACTTCTGATGAGTCATTTAGCAAATAACGTTAAAACCCCTGCCCATCGCTCTGAAGCAGACGAGCGCTTTGATGAAGAAGCGCGCGACTTAACCCGCAGCTTACCCGCCTCAAAAAAAGTTTATATCGAAGGGTCACGCCCTGATATCCAGGTACCTATGCGTGAAATCACTTTAACTGATACCCCTACTGGAGGTTTTGGCCTAGAGAACGGTGAAAAAAACCCGCCATTCTATGTTTACGATACCTCTGGGGTTTATACCGACCCTAATGTCGAAATTGATTTGACCAAGGGGCTTCCGAAGCTACGTGAAAAATGGATTGAAGAACGGGGTGATACTGAGCGCTTAGAAGGCCTATCCAGTAATTATGGCAAAGAACGTGCTCGTGACATCACCACCGCTAATATCCGTTTCGCCCACATTGATAAGCCACGTCGTGCCAAATCTGTGAATGGCAAAACTGGTAATGTTACTCAGATGCATTATGCTCGCCGCGGTATTATTACCCCTGAAATGGAATATATCGCCATTCGTGAAACTCAAAAACAGCATGAGCTAACCGATAGGCGTCAACATGCCGGCGAAAGCTTCGGTGCCAACACCCCAAAAATCATTACCCCAGAATTTGTGCGTGACGAAGTGGCTGCTGGCCGAGCCATTATCCCTAATAACATTAACCACCCCGAATCCGAACCGATGATCATTGGCCGCAACTTCTTAGTAAAAATTAATGCCAATATTGGTAACTCAGCGCTAGGTTCAAGCATAGATGAAGAAGTATCAAAAATGACCTGGGCAACCCGTTGGGGTGCGGATACCATTATGGATTTATCTACCGGTAAGAATATTCATGAAACCCGTGAATGGATTATCCGCAATTCCCCAGTGCCAATCGGTACTGTCCCCATTTATCAAGCTTTAGAAAAAGTAGACGGGGTGGCTGAAGACTTAACTTGGGAGATTTTCCGCGATACGTTAATTGAACAAGCTGAACAAGGGGTAGATTACTTCACCATCCATGCCGGCGTGCTATTGCGTTATATTCCCCTAACCGCCAACCGCTTGACGGGTATCGTCTCCCGTGGCGGCTCTATCATGGCTCAGTGGTGCTTGGCCCATCACAAAGAAAGTTTCCTATACACTCATTTTGAAGAGATCTGCGAAATCATGAAACAGTATGATGTGGCCTTTAGCTTAGGGGATGGCCTACGTCCTGGCTGTTTGCAAGATGCCAATGATGAAGCTCAATTTGGGGAATTACGTACCCTGGGTGAGTTAACACAAGTAGCTTGGAAACACGATGTACAGATAATGATTGAAGGTCCAGGCCATGTGGCTATGAACCGTATTAAGGAGAACATGGATCTACAACTTGAAATGTGCCATGAAGCGCCTTTTTATACGCTAGGCCCATTAACTACGGATATCGCTCCTGGCTACGATCACATTACTAGTGCTATTGGTGCGGCGATGATTGGTTGGTACGGTACGGCAATGCTGTGCTATGTGACCCCAAAAGAGCATTTGGGCTTACCTAATAAAAAAGATGTCAAAGACGGCATCATCACTTACAAAATCGCTGCTCATGCTGCCGATTTAGCCAAAGGCCACCCTGGCGCTCAAGCTCGAGACAATGCTTTATCGAAAGCAAGGTTCGAATTCCGCTGGGACGATCAGTTTAACTTAGCGTTAGACCCAGACACAGCCCGTGAGTTTCATGATGAAACCTTACCTAAAGATGCTCATAAGTCTGCCCACTTCTGCTCTATGTGTGGGCCTAAGTTCTGCTCAATGAAAATCACCCAAAACGTACGTGAGTATGCTGCTGGCTTGCCTACCGGTGCCGAGGTAACCCCAAGCAGTGGTAAACTATCTGATGACGTGCATCTAATCAAAGAAGTAGACACTGAGCTTGTGGGTCAAGTCGGAGAGGCCAGCTTTGAAGAAGTACAAAAAGGCATGGAGCAGATGAGTGAAAAATATAACTCTGAGGGTCGTCAGTTATATAAAGAAGTTTGACCTGTAGCTATTTTGCCGTTAAACCTTTAAATACTTAACCCATAAAAAAAAGCTTGAACTCCCTGTTATTAAAACGGGGGCTTCAAGCTTTTTTTAGAGCAGATATTTGGTTAGGCTAATATAAACCTAACTAGATAACTGCCTTATACTTTAGAAGCGTTATAGATTTTGTCGATTGAGGCATCGATAGTGGCTGAAAACTCTTCGTCAGTTTGAGATTTTGACAAGCCTTCAGTGAAAGCACGTGAGAAGCTAGCAATCATACCTGGGTTTTGTGATAGGCGCTCACATGACTCATCACGGCTATAACCGCCTGATAACGCCACTACTTTAAGCACTTTTGGATGATCAATTAAATCGCTGAAAAAGCCTGCTTCTTCTGGAAGTGTCAGCTTAAGCATCACTTGCTGATCGTCATCTAAGCGATCTAAGTTACGTAAGATCTCTTCTTTCATCAGTATTTCGCACTGTGCTTTTTCTTTACTTTCAATATTTACTTCTGGCTCAACAATGGGCATAAAGCCTTTTGATAAAATTTGCTTAGCAACGTCAAACTGCTGCTGTACCACTTTCTCGATACCTTCTTGCGTTGCTGTATGAATTACAGAGCGCATTTTAGTACCGAAAATTGGGAAGTTTTTGGCTTTATCTAACAACGCATCTAGATTTGGCATTGGCTTCATTACCTGAACACCCCCTAGCTCATCAGCTAAGCCCTTGTCTACTTTTAGGAAAGGTACAATGTTTTTATCTTCCCAAAGATAGTTGGCTGTTGGCTTGCCATTTACTTCACGGTCCATGGTGTCTTCAAATAAGATAGCGCCTAAGACACGGCCACTGTCAAAAGTATCACAAGTCATGATACGAGTACGCATTTCATGGACTTTAGCAAACATCTCATCATCGTTTGAGTATTCGCTCTCTTCTACACCGTACATACGAAGTGCTTTTGGCGTACTACCACCACTTTGGTCTAAAGCTGCGATAAAACCTTTGTCATTTTTGATGCGTTCTAGTTGCTGCTGATAGCTCATAATTTTTCCTATTTCAATTAATGGGTTAATAAAAAGGTAAATTAAAAAATGGGTCTAAATTTTTTGTTGTAAATCTAACATAAAACGTTAATAAAATCCGTTGCCCTATTGTTTAAAATCTTAGGTTTAAGGCCTTATGAAACAACGTCTGCCCCATGAAAATAGGGGTAATCCGTAGGGGATCTTAAATTTTGTCCTATTATACGCTACTGAAGGAGAAATTTAAGCCTAGCCCAAATGAAAAACCCACTTAATACTACGTCCTATATTGGTAACTGTGCCGGTTTTATAGTATTTGAATGGTTACTGACTCTTGTCACTGTATTTAGGCTCTGTAATAATGGTATTTAGCAAAAGAAGTATTAAAAAAATAGGGTTAGGGTATTTTACCCCCTCCCCTCTATATCAATAATAAACCAATGAAAAATTTTAAATTTTGAGAGGATTTTATATGAAAACTATGAATATGCTAATGATTTCCGGTGCTATCGCCATGAGTGCTTTAGTTTCAGGCTGTCAAACTACTACCGGCATGGCAGAAGCTGACACCCAAGCTGGCAATATTACTACTTATCAAATTACAGATGCGGCCCTTCAGACCAATAACTGGCAATTGGTGGATGCAAAAACTAGAGATGGTAAAAAAGTGGATGCCCTGTTTACCAATGCCGCTAAGCCTTTAACTCTGAATTTCATGAGTGTAGAGGGCAACAATATGGTTAGTCTGATGAATACTTGTAATACTATCTCAGCTCCTTATAGCATTGTAAATGGTAATGTGGAGTTAGGAAGCATGATGAGTACTATGATGGCTTGTCCTGATGCAGAAGCTAAGTTTGATGCAGCGTCTGTTGCTTCAGTCGTAGGTAAGTATACCTTAAGCCAAGGGGCGGATAAAACGCCAATGCTAGTAGTGACTAATAACCATCAAGTGGCTCATTTTAAAGCAGTTGCAAAAACTGAAGCTAAATAATTATTGAAAAGCTCCTAAGTCTAAACTAGGTGGATTAATAACTGCCAAGTTAAGGCTTTTGTTAAAGCTGAGCTTATTGTAAAGAGATCGCCCATTATGAGGCGGTCTTTTTTTATATCACTAAAATAACTACAGTCGATTTCTCTTAGTGGAAACGGCCGTTTTTCGCAACTATCACCGCCTAAACCCTCTATATTTGAAGGTGGATTCAAGCTATATACCCTGATATTTGTTCATAATAAGCTGAGCTTGGCTCAATACAGGCTAAATCCAGCCTGTTTATTCCCCTCTATACTTTCTGAGTTTATCGCTAGCATTAGCTGTTATTTTTCAATTGCCTACCTTAACTTCATAGCAAACGAATCCGCAAACAAGTCCTTATAAATCAAATACTTATATACCAACTATCTTCTAACAAGCTCCCCCTTCTCTTGTGCAGATTTCACTAAAAAAAATACTCAATATTTGATGCAACAAGCAATTAACATGAATTATATTCATCTTTAGGTTAAGATAAATCGTTTTTATTCATGTAAAGCCTTGAGTATGATTCATCTCATACACAAATTTGGTTTTATCTTGAATAACTAGGGTAGCAAACATTATGTGCAACAAATTTACTTATTCTATTTCAAAAATCCGTTTTGACGAGAACTATAAGCCTGCGGACAGCACACGTCTCACCACCAACTTTGCCAACTTAGCCCGTGGGGAAAGTCGTCAGGAAAACTTACGCAAGACCCTTACTATGATTAACAATCGTTTTAATGCCTTAGCGCATTGGGATAACCCAAACGCTGACCGTTACTCTGTTGAGCTGGATATTATCTCCGCCAATTTAGATGTTGAGGGTAATGGTAAAACCTTCCCAGCGATTGAAATTCTACAAACCACCATTGTTGACCATAAAGAAAATAAACGTATTGAGGGTATTGTCGGCAATAGCTTCTCCTCTTATGTACGCGACTATGACTTTAGCGTGGTACTGTTGGATCATTTTGCTAAAAACCCAAATACACCACCCCCTGCAGACTTCGGTGTTTTACATGGCAAACTGTTTCAACATTTATTAAATTCAGACGCTTACCAAGCCAATTTTAATAAACAGCCGGTGATTTGCTTAAGCGTGTCTACCACCAAGACCTATCACCGCACCACCAACCAGCATCCGGTATTGGGTGTGGAATATAGACAAGATGAGTACTCATTAACGGATGCGTATTTTCATAAAATGGGATTACGAGTACGCTACTTTAAGCCCAAAGACAGCGCTGCCCCCTTGGCTTTTTACTTCTCAGGTGACTTACTAGCCGATTACACTGACCTTGAGTTAATCAGCGCCATTAGTACCATGGAGACTTTCCAAAAAATTTACCGCCCTGAAATTTACAACGCCAACTCAGCGGCCGGTGAAGTTTATCAGCCAAGTTTAAACTATCAAGATTACTCGCTGACACAAGTGGTATACGACCGTGAAGAGCGCAATCAATTGGCAGTGAAGCAAGGCAAATTTACTGAAGAGCAGTTTATTAAGCCGCATCAGGACACCCTGGAAGAGTGGGCTGCCCAGTATGAAGTCAGCTACCCTGCTGAAGCCGGTAAGCCGCAAAAAAAAGTCGCTTAATGGCTTGTTAATAGCTTGTAGATAAATACCCTGCAACTAAACCTTATTAACTAAATTTTTGAAACCCCTATTAAAATAGAGAAGATAAATAACATGGCCCTATTATTACCGACTTCAACCGCTGGCAGCTTACCCAAACCTTCTTGGTTAGCTGAGCCTGAAAAACTTTGGTCGCCCTGGAAGTTAGAAGGTAATGAGCTGATTGAAGCCAAACAAGATGCGCTACGCTTGACCTTGCAAGAGCAAATCCACGCCGGCATCGATATCGTCAGCGATGGTGAGCAGACTCGCCAACACTTTGTGACCACCTTTATTGAGCATCTTGATGGGGTGGATTTTGAAAATCGTGAGACCGTAAAAATCCGTGATCGCTATGAGGCCAGCGTGCCTTCAGTAGTATGCGCCGTAAGCCGTCAAAAGCCAGTATTTGTTGAAGACGCGAAGTTTTTACGTCAACAAACCGATCAGCGTATTAAGTGGGCGCTACCTGGTCCAATGACCATGGTCGATACTCTGTATGATGCTCATTATAAAAGTCGTGAAAAACTGGCTTGGGAATTTGCCACCATTTTAAACCAAGAAGCGCGTGAGTTAGAAGCCGCTGGTGTTGATATCATCCAGTTTGATGAACCTGCTTTTAACGTTTTCTTCGATGAGGTGAATGACTGGGGTATCGCTACTTTAGAGCGTGCTATCGAAGGACTAAAGTGTGAAACCGCGGTGCATATTTGTTATGGCTATGGCATTAAAGCCAATAATGACTGGAAAAAGACCTTGGGTTCAGAGTGGCGCCAATATGAAGAGGCCTTCCCCAAACTTCAACAGTCAAAAATTGATATTGTGTCGCTTGAATGCCAAAACTCACACGTGCCAATGGAGTTGATCGAGCTGATTCGTGGCAAAAAAGTAATGGTGGGCGCTATTGATGTGGCCACTGACACTATCGAAACCCCAGAAGAAGTGGCGGCTACCTTGCGTAAAGCCCTACAATTTGTGGACGCGGATAAGCTTTACCCTTCGACCAACTGTGGCATGACTCCTTTGTCACGCCAAGTGGCCAGAGGTAAGCTAAAGGCGTTAAGTGCCGGCGCCAAAATCGTACGCGATGAACTTACCGCTTAAGAGCTGTAACTTTATCAAAAGTGGCTAGCCTCTATCTCTAGCCACCATGTTTTTTGAATTTAGGATTAAAGTAATGATTGAAGCTACTGACTTTAGAGAGGCCATGTCGTTGTTAACCACTGCAGTCAATGTCGTCACCACCACTGGTGATTCTGGCATGCATGGGTTTACGGCCTCTGCGGTGTGTAGCGTTACCGATACGCCGCCGACTTTGTTGGTTTGTATGAATCAAGCCTCCCGCTCACACAGCTATTTTGTTGAAAATAAAATCTTGAGTGTGAATGTGTTGGGTGCACAGCATGAGTCCATCTCCAATGCCTTTGCCTCCAAGCTCACTCAGACCGAACGCTTTAAGCAAGCCCAATGGACACAGCTGACTACCGGAGCACCAGTGTTAGAAGATGCTTTGGTCAGCTTCGACTGTGAGATTGATCAAATTCAGCAGGTGGGTACGCACAGTGTGTTTATGTGCCGAGTGGTCGACATCAAACTTCCTGAACCTCAAGATAACGCTGAGCATAGCTTGGTTTACTTTAATCGTTCGTACCATCAGTTGGGCCAAGTGGCTGAAGTAGCGTTTGCTTAGCCCAAGCAGTTATTATTGACGGTAGCTATTTCAGTTAAAAAGTCCTATAAATAATATAGCTTTTATATGAAACGGCTACCTAAATAAAGTAGTCCTCCCCTCCATCTGTTAACTGAGAAGAATTTGCCCTGTGGAATTAATCATTTTTTTAATCATTGGCGCTCTGGCAGGATTTGCTGCAGGGCTATTTGGCGTGGGCGGTGGCACCATTATCGTACCGCTACTGTTTATTGTATTTACCCAAATGAATTATGATCCTGATACCATCATGCATTTGGCATTAGGTACATCACTAGCGACCATTATTGTCACCTCAATAAGCTCACTTATGGCGCACAATAAAAAAGGCTCAGTGATGTGGCCGGTGTTCAAAAACTTAGCACCCGGCATGGCAATTGGCTGCTTTGCCGGTGCTGGCATAGCAGGTATGATCTCTGGCATTCATCTACAAGTAATTGTTGGGGTGTTTTTGCTATGGGTAGCCTACAAAATGTTTTTTGGGGGTAAAAAGCAGGCCACTGGCAGTATTGATGCTAGCCATATTCCAGTGGCACTGCCCTCGAAACCTAAGCAATTAGCTGCCGGTGGAGTTATCGGTATCGCCTCAGCCATCTTCGGTATTGGCGGCGGCAGCTTAACTGTACCTTACTTAACCCGTTATGGGGTGGTAATGCAAAAAGCGGTCGGAACTTCAGCAGCTTGCGGATTGCCCATTGCTATTGCCGGTGCATTAGGCTTTATGTTATTCGGGATGCAGCAAAAAATTGATGTTCCTAATACTATTGGCTTCGTACACATTTATGCCTTTTTAGGCATTGCTTCCATGAGCTTCTTTACTGCCAAACTTGGGGCAAAGGTGGCACATATCTTATCACCGGCTATGCTAAAGAAATGCTTTGCGGTACTGTTGACCCTTATAGGCTGTTATTTCCTTTATAAAGGCCTGCGTTAAGCTTTAACCAAATATACTCTGCTCAACCATGCAAACAAGAAAGGCCCTGCCAGAATCTGGCAGGGCCTTTTTACATGTCAGCGAGTAATAAAGTATCATACTGAGATTAAGCTAAACCCTTGATTTTATTACTTCGTATTTTGAGTGAAAAATGATAAAGTATCATACTCAATAGCATTGCCTATACCTTATAGTTACATTTTGGAGTAATAAAGTTTCATACTCAGCTACCTAAAATACTTCTTAAAAAACTAATTTAAAATCAATATTTATGGTAATCACCCCAAAAAATAATAACACGTAAAAGCAGAAACTAACTGCTAAAATACTAGCAGGAGATTTCGACATGAAAAAATCAAGATTTACCGACACACAGATTGTAAATATACTTAAACAAGCAGAACAAGGCGTACCTGTCAGTGACATACTGCGTGAACATAATATTAGCCAAAGTACTTTTTACAAATGGCGATCCAAGTACGGTGGTATGGATGCCTCACTGATTACTCGTCTTAAAGAATTAGAGGCTGAGAACGCTCGTTTAAAGAAGATGTACGCCGAGGAAAGGCTTAAATCAGACATCTTACAGGATGCCATGTCAAAAAAGTGGTAGCGCCCTCTAGGCGCAAAGACTTGGCTAAATATTACGTTGATGCTCGCAGTATAAGCATTCGTCTAGCCTGTCTGATCTTTAACATCAGGATAACCTGCTATTACTATCAGCCAAAGACAGCGGATGATAATGAGCAGATAGCCAAGCTGTTAATTGATTTAACAAACAGTCATAAAAACTGGGGCTTTAAACTATGCTTTCTATACTTAAGAAATGTATTGGGATTACCTTACAACCATAAGCGAGTTTATCGTATCTACCATGAGCTTGAATTAAACCTGAGAATAAAACCTAAACGTCGTATTAAACGAGATAAACTCCAAACGCTTGTTGTGCCCACTTGTATCAATCAAAGCTGGAGTATGGACTTTATGCACGATGCCTTAACCGATGGTAGAGCTATTAGACTCTTTAATGTCATTGATGACTTTAATCGTGAAGCATTAACCATAGAGGTCGACTTCTCACTACCTGCTCAAAGAGTGATACGCAGTTTAAATCAGCTCATAGAGTGCCGTGGTAAGCCTAATCAAATTAGGTGTGATAATGGTCCTGAGTATATCAGCAATGATTTAAAGGACTGGGCAACTAAGCAAGGTATCGTTATTGAATATATTGAGCCTGGTAATCCTCAGCAAAACGCCTATGTTGAACGCTTTAACAAGACAGTACGTTATGATTGGCTTAATCAGGAGTTGTTTGATAGTTTAGAGCAAGTGAGACAGCAAGCTGAAGTTTGGCTCAATCACTATAATAATGAGAGACCCAATATGGGTAATGGTGGCTTTACGCCGATTCAGAAACTTAATATGGCAGCTTAGTTCTACTTATTTGGTGTTTTAAGTTTGGGGGTATTTCCCCTCTAATTCTTTTAATCTGGTGATTAATGAGGCATCCATACCGCCATATTTGCTCCTCCATTTGTAGAAGGTACTTTGGCTAATATTGTGCTCACGTAGTATGTCACTGACAGGTACGCCTTGTTCTGCTTGTTTAAGTATATTTACAATCTGTGTGTCGGTAAATCTTGATTTTTTCATGTCGAAATCTCCTGCT
>NZ_FUGE01000031.1 GCF_900162825.1 Psychrobacter piechaudii | reverse complement strand
ACAATCTAAGCCTATATCAAATTAACACGCTTGAGATAGTACAAGACAGTCGTAATCGTTGGTATGCCTGTATCACCGTTAAAGACTTTCCTAAGCAAGTAAGTGGTAAGGGCAACGTTGGTATTGACTTAGGTTTAAAAGAGTCTGCAACCACATCAAATGGCGACAAGTTAATTATTAAGCAAACGCAAAAGTGGGCGAGTAAATTAGCAGTAGCCCAGCGTGCTAAGAATAAAAAGCGTGTTAAAGCAATCCACGCCAAAATCAAAAATTCAAGACTAGATGCAATTCATAAATTCACCACCCAGTTAGTGCAGAGCAACGCCTTAATTGTGGTGGGTGATGTTAAATCTCGCTCATTTACAACTAAAAAAACCAAGCTAGCTAAATCAACATACGATGCAGGATGGTTTGAACTCAAACGACAACTGCACTATAAGTGCAAGTATGCAGGTTGTCAGCTTGAGATAGTAAATGAGAGTTACACTACCCAGACCTGTTCGTGCTGCCACAAAATAAGTGATAGTAGCTTGAGGGTAGAGCAGGCTTGCGAATAAGAGGATGGACTTGTGCTGAGTGTGGCACATGGCATGATAGAGATATCAATGCTGCTAAGAACATCCTTGCGGTCGGGCTTGACCGTCTAGCTGTAGGAATCCCCTCGGTTTAGCGAGGGGAGGAAGTCAATGCCAGTTAACGGAACCCACCTCAATAATTAAGCCAAAAGAGAAAAACTATGTCCTCCCTACTAACTAAGACTTACCACACCATTACGTTAAGTGAGACCAATGATATTTTGACTGTGACCTTAAATCGTCCAGACAAAAAAAATGCGATGAGTCTGCAAATGATGGCAGAGCTGATTAATGTCGCCAAAGCTCTAAAAAAAGACCGAGCCATTCGTGCGGTCATTATTAATGGAGAGGGTGATACTTTCTGTGCGGGTATTGATTTGGGCGATTTAAATAATCCAAAAAATGCTCTTATGGGACTGTATGAGCTGCTAAAGCCTACCCAAAGCATCTTCCAAAGAGTGTGTTTGATATGGCGTGAAGTCCCCATGCCGGTGATTATTACCACTCATGGTTATTGCATAGGGGCGGGCATGCAATTGGCCTTGGCTTGTGATTTTCGTATTACCACACCGGACTGTCAGTTTGCCATTATGGAGGCTAAGTGGGGCTTAGTACCTGATATGGGATTGACTCAATCTGCTTTGCACGTTTTGCCGGTAGATACTCTAAAAGAGTTGACCATGACCGCCCGCTTGATCTCAGCCAAAGAAGCCGAGCAATTACATCTAGTGAGCCATGTGGATGAAAATCCGTATCAGAAAGCCCAAGCCTTGGCTGAAGAGATTGCCAACCGTTCGCCAGATGCGGTATTGGCCAGTAAGCGGGTCATAAACCATATGACCAAACAAAGCTTTGGTGCCTTGTATCAAGAGAAGATGTGGCAGCTTAAGCTTATGGGCGGTGGTAAAAACCGTAAGCTAGCGATTAAAAAAGCCAAAGACAGTAGCGTTCAGTTTTTAAAGCGTCAGTTTAGCTAGCCAGTCTAGTCTGTGGATTTCTATTGTTAGTGGCCACTAAAAAACCGTCATTAACCTTATTGTTTTATAGTTGAGTAAGCTTGCGTAATTTTGATTGACTAACCTTTATCACCTATCGCCGTAAAACCACCCACTTCATGGGGTGGGTATAAGGCGACACACACTGTCGTAAGAAGCAGTTAAAGGGTTGTAAGTTAAAATTAATCTTGCCATACTAAGCATATGAAAACACTCAAGCTACGCATTAAAGACAAGCACATAAAAGAGCTGAATCGTCTAAGCGGTTCAGTGAACTTCGTGTGGAACTATATTAATGCACTTTGCTTTGAGCATCTAAAACGTACCGGTAAGTACTTTTCAGCCTATGATTTAAACCAGTACACCAAAGGTAGCGGCGAGTATTTAGGATTACACAGTCAGACCTTACAGGCTATCAATGAGACACACGCTAAATCACGTAAACAATTTAAAAAAGCCAAACTTAGCTGGCGTACTAATAGAGCTGATGCCAAGCGTAAATCACTTGGCTGGATACCTTTTAAGAAA
>NZ_FUGE01000200.1 GCF_900162825.1 Psychrobacter piechaudii | reverse complement strand
ATGCACAAATCGCCATAACGCTTGGGTCTGAGCAAAACTGCTTTTAGTATCCATAGTTGCTTTCATACCAGCATGTAGATAACCGTTTGGGTGAGTGTGATTGTGTACGAGTTGTTGATATCGTTTGATGAGCCTCGTATCTAGCTCCATTTTATCTATGCCATACTGCGCTATTTTATCAAATTTATGCTCACTGATGAATTGTGTAGATACCTATGCCCTGAAGTGGGTGGTTTTACGGCGAATGGTGATAAAAAAATGATCTATATTGAGCTCAGTAAATGAGCCTCACAAAATTTAAAACTCCCAGTTTACTGTATTATCACAAAGGTTAATAGCCCAGCTATATGCCACTTAGCTCTATTCTTAGTTCTTCCACACTAGGAAGCTTATGAAAATTAATAACTGTGACCTCTCCTAAGCGGCGACGTCCCAAGGCAGCATTGACATCTAACGTCAGTAAAGCCACCTTTTTAGCATTTCTTTCTAACACCAAATGGTGCTCACGCATCAGGGCCGTTATATCTGGAAAATTCTTACTGATTAGGTTTTTTAGCTTTAATAATTGTTCATTAGATGTTTTGCTAAATGCTCCAGCCTTACTATTAAACTTAGGTTTGGCTTTATCTAAATTCATTTTATTGTTGGCAGCTTTATGAAGTCCCTTGCCTGCTGTCTTAGGCTTCATGACCAAGCCAATAACGAACAATACCAGAGCACATAAGAGCACCGCTCCGAGCAACACCGCGCCACTAAAAATCTGATTCATACGTCCTCCTATTATTGATAGTATATTATGATACACAAACCCAAGCTTATATAGGTGTTTTATGACCAATGATGTACAACAAGCCATTACTCTACTTCAAAATGCGAAGCATATCTGCATTTTAACTGGAGCAGGTATCTCTGCAGAAAGTGGCATCCCTACTTTTCGGGACAAACAAACGGGCCTTTGGGAGAACTTTAGAGCAGAAGATTTAGCCAGTATTGATGCCTTTGAGCGTGATCCTAAGATGGTTTGGTCCTGGTATCAATGGCGACGCAATCTGGTTAAAGACAAACAGCCCAACCCTGCTCATCACGCTCTAGCCAGCCTACAACAGTGGGGGAAGACTCAGGGCAAGACTTTAAGCCTCATCACCCAAAACGTAGATGACCTTCATGAGCAAGCAGGCAGTCAGGTCACTCACTTGCACGGCCATTTATGGAAAAACAAATGTAGTCAATGTGATGCAGCCTACCAAGGTGAGATTGATTATAGCCAAGACGCTTTGGTTAATTGCCCTGAATGTGAAGCTTATATTCGACCGGACATTGTTTGGTTTGGCGAGATGTTGCCATCAGGGGCTTGGCAATATGCCGAACAGGCCTCAGCAGACTGCGATGTTTTTATAAGTATTGGTACTTCAAGCTTAGTTTATCCAGCGGCTGGTTTATCCCAATTGGCAAAGAGTCAGGGAGCCAAACTAATTGAAATTAATTTGCATCCGACTCACAACCCATTAATTGATGTGGTATTAGCAAGCAAAGCTGGCGAAGTGTTGCCTACCCTATCTGCCGCACTGCTCTAATGGATTTGGTATAAAAGAGCTATAAAATAAATAACAAAAAAGCTAGGCTTTGAGATAAAGCCTAGCTTTTTTGTTATTTAGGGCCAATGTCACTCTTTACTTTACAAGGACAATTTTATTTTAAAAATACCACAGTGTCCGAAAGCTCATTACCTTCTGGATCGTGCTCTAAGTAGTAATGCTGTTTTAGCAGTAAGCCGATTTCATCTAATAAATCCAGCAAGCTTTGTTCTATATTGCCTTTGGCCATACCTGCTATCGCTTTATCACACATGGCTTGCCAAACTGTCGGGCTAACATGAGTATTAATCCCTCTATCCGCCACAATCTCTAAGCTATGCTCGCAAACGTTAACGTATACCAATACCCCAGTATTTTCCTCTGTATCCCACACTCGGTACAAGCTAAATAAATCAATGGCTCGCTCACGAGTACCTACCCTATAAGCTAGATTAATCGGCAGGTGGTTTTCTATAACCAAGAACACCTCGCCACGATGGCCCTTCTCTACTTCGGTGACCTTCTGAGTAAGACGTTGCATGACTTCATCAGATACCCAGCGATTGTGCAATATTGGGATGAATATTGCTTGACGCCACCATCTTGCAAAGCTTGGCTCACTGACCACAGTATGTCCTTCAGCGACATTGGGGTGCACAGATTTTAAGTCGGGCTTTGCTTTTTGTTGCATGTCAGTCTTACCTCAAACCTTATTTTTATATTAGCTATCGTAGCCATAGAGAGTTATGTATTAAGGGCATTAATGCGATATGTTACGAGATGAATGTTAGCTTTACCATGAGCCACCAGCACCGCCACCGCCGAAGCCGCCGCCACCGCCGCGTGAAATTAGGAATAGCCATAAAAAGATGGCCATAAAAATAGTGGTAAATAGCCCAGCGCCTGCAGATAGAGCCATTAAGGCAAAACCACCTGTTGCAAGAAACGACCCAAGGATACGGCCTAAAGCTGAGGTTAAAAACATACCAAAGATTAAGGCAATAAGAAAAGTACCAAATAAGGAAGGAGAATCACCCACAGCTTGATTTTGTTGCTGAGCACGCTCTTTGGCTAGGGCATCTGACTGTGCTAAAACATCAGGATCGGCGACCAAACGCTCTTCGATACGGTTAATACCTTTGACCAAGCCACCCGCATAATCACCTTGCTTAAATGAAGGGGTAATCTCCTCATCGATAATACGATTTAAAGCAGCATCAGGGAGCACCCCTTCTAAACCATAACCTGACAAAATATATATATTACGATCGTTAACTGCGACCAGTATTAATAAACCATCATCGGTATCTTTATTACCCAATTGCCACTTTTCTGCCACCTGCAAACTGTATTGAAAAATATCCATACCATTGGTGGTAGGTACGGTTACTAAGGCAGCTTGGGCCAAGCCTTGGTCGTAAATATGACGTAATCTTTGGGTTAAAAGTTGTTTTTCTTGCGGGGTAAAAATATTGGCCTGATCAACCACAGGCGAGTTTAAAATAAGTTTATCGCTATCAACCCCTTGGGCAGTAGATTGACGAGGCTCAGCCGTGGCTACCTCTGATTGACTGCGACTATCCTCAGCACTAGCCTCACCAAGAGTAGGTATATTATCAGTAATGGCTTCGTTACCGAAAATAGCGTCATTAATAGCTTCGTTTTGTTGGCCAGCTTTGGCAATGGCCACCATATCCTCAACACTTTGGTCGCCCAATTGCTGAGATGACTGAGATGATGCCGCACTCGAAGCTTCACCATTCACAGCGAAACTTATAGGCGTTACCAATAAGGTCGCGCCTATTATTGACAATATTGACCAGCTACGTTTCAACTTTTGCATGCGCATCATCACCACTTCACTCTAAGAAACTTATTTTATAGCTGTCCTCTCATAAAACCCAATTAGCTAAAAAACTAACTAATGAAAAGACAGGTAAATTTGTAGCTTATAGGCCAAATGCTTATAAGCTACTTTATTGAAACAACATAATTTTTGACTGAATATCAGCCAAGATTTTAGCCAGTTTCTAACTACTCACCAAAATTAACTTCTGGAGCCGTTGAAATCTCTTTCTCATTTTCAACAGTAAAGTTAGGTTTAGGATCCATGCCAAACACTTTAGCCGTGATATTGGTTGGGAACTGACGGACGGTGGTGTTGTAGCCTTGAACCTCTTGAATATAGCGGTTACGAGCTACAGTAATACGGTTCTCAGTACCTTCAAGCTGCGCTTGTAGATCTTGGAATAGCTTATCTGATTTAAGCTCAGGATAACGCTCAGACACGGCCATTAAGCGAGATAAAGCACCGGTCATTTCAGCTTGTGCCGCTTGGTAGTTCTCCATCGCTTGTGGGTCATTCAAGGTTTCAGGCGTTAGCTGAATGCTACCTGCTCTTGAACGGGCCTCAGCAACCTGAGTGAATACTTCTTGCTCTTGATCTGCATATTGTTTAACCACTTTGACTAGGTTTGGTACTAAGTCATCACGGCGCTGATATTGGTTAACTACTTCTGACCAAGCTGCATTAACTTGCTCATCTTGTGCTTGCAGGTTGTTATAACCACAACCTGATAAGCTCACTGCCGACATGCCTAAAACAGTAGATAACATAAGCGGCTTAAGGATTGATTTACGTGACATAACTACTCCGAAAATTTTCAAATTATTTTACATTAAAGGTAAACCCAGTAATCTCACTTTAGATTTTTTAAACTTAATAGTAAGGTACTGCAATTGTACTGTTGAATGATGTCAAAGCACAATTAATACAATTTTTTGTTACCTAAATACAACCTCTTTACCCTAATATAACGATAGTAATGGCCTAGGCAAAGTCTATCAACTTGCTAATTTTTGTATTTTTTTTCTCTGCACACGACAAAAAAATGATCCCCACCCTATTTTCATAGGTTTAGGGGTTAAAAAGCTAACTAACTGTCTAAGTACAGTCTTATCATTGTTAAAAAACACCAAACGAAGACCTTCAATCAATAAATCCAGACCAAGCGCAAACAAACTGGCTTGAGGTCGAGCGTTTGACTTCAACTTGTGTTTTAACGGCTTATCTTTGTCTTTATAAATACCGACATGATAAGCCCAACAAAATGCTAAGGCGTTCACTGCGACTAATTTACTGACCCGATCAAGATGGGCTAAGTGGGTATCTTCAAGATTAAAGCCACGCCCCTTTAGACAAGCAAATAAAGTCTCAATTTCCCAACGCTTAGCATAGCTTGTCATCGCATCCACTGTTTCTAGTTGATTGGTTGCGACAATCACTAAA